>ONJD01000061.1 GCA_900317985.1 uncultured Eubacteriales bacterium
GTCAAGCTGAACAAAAAATGTCAGGCAAGCAGTCTTTTTTTATGTTATGCTGTATATGAAATTACATGAACGCGCGGTCTTATGCGAAAAACGGGACATCGCGATCAGGCAATATTATGACTTATTGAAGGAGGTAGTTTATGGAAACGAAAACCAAAGTGGCATTCCTCGGCACCGCGGAACAGGAAGCGGAGCTGCTGGCCGCCATTGAGGAAATGAAAGACCTCCCCGGCGCTCTCATGCCCGTCATGCAGAAAGCCCAGGAGATCTATGGTTACCTGCCCATCGAGGTCCAGACCATCATTTCCGACGCAATGGACGTCCCGATTGAAAAGATCTACGGAGTCGCCACCTTCTATGCGCAGTTTGCGCTGGCCCCCAAGGGAGAACACGAAGTTTCGGTGTGCCTCGGCACCGCCTGCTACGTGAAGGGGTCTCAGGCGATCTACGACAAGATCTCGGAAGTCCTGGATATCGGAGAGGGCGAATGCACACCTGACCGGAAATTCTCTCTGGTTTCCTGCCGCTGCGTCGGCGCATGCGGTCTGGCTCCCGTCATGATGGTCGGAGAAGACGTCTACGGACGGATGACTCCGGACCAGGTCGAAAATGTTTTGAATAAGTACCGGTAAGATCCTGGGGTGGTATTTTGAAGATCCAAGAAATCGTCAGCCTGTTGAACGCAGATGTCCAGTCCGGTGCCGATAAGCTCGACGAGGAAGTCTCCTCGGCCTTTGGCTCCGACATGATGAGCGAGGTCCTCGCCTATGTACAGGACCAGGGTGTTTTGCTCACCGGCCTCGTCAATGAACAGATCGTCCGCACGGCAGCCATGATGAACATGTACTGCATCATCATGGTCCGCGGAAAACAGCCGACCGATAACATGAAAGAAATGGCAGAGGACAACGACCTCGTTCTGCTGACCACAGAACTCACGATGTACGAGACCAGTGGTATCCTGTACACGAACGGTCTGAACCCTGCAGGGCATTCCTATGTCTGAACTTGTCAAACTCCATTACGACGTTGACGGAAATGACTTCGCGGCGGCCGGAGAGGCCTCCATGAAGATCAAGAAAGAGCTTCGTAATCTGGGCTTCCCGCAGGACATCATACGGCGTATCGCGATCGCTGTGTATGAGGGAGAGATCAACATGGTCATCCATGCTGACGGCGGGACCGCGGATGTAAGTGTGGGACTCGACGAAATCGACATTACACTGGCCGACAAAGGTCCGGGCATCCCGGATGTGGAGAAGGCCATGCAGAAAGGATGGTCCACGGCTTCGGAAGAAGTCCGCTCGGCCGGTTTCGGTGCCGGTATGGGCCTGCCCAATATGAAGAAAAACACCGATGAGATGGAGATCGAGACCGAAGTAGGCGTCGGGACGACCATCCATATGAAAGTGTACGTAGCGTAAGGCATATTGGAAGGAGGCATGCGATATGGCAAACGTACGTCATTCTGTCGCATTGACTCTGGAAAAGTGTAGAGGGTGTACTCACTGTCTGCAGCGCTGCCCGACGGAAGCCATCCGCATCCGGGACGGACACGCGCAGATCACGACGACACTCTGCATCGACTGCGGCGAATGCATCCGGACCTGCGGTTACCAGGCGAAACATGCCGAAGCGGACCCCTTCGAATGCATTCAGGATTACAACTACAAGATCGCTCTGCCCGCCCCGGCACTCTATGGGCAGTTCGACCATCTCGATGACATCAACTATGTGCTGGACGGCCTTCTGAAGATCGGCTTCGATGACATTTTCGAAGTGGCGCAGGCAGCTGAACTGGTCTCCGGATATTCCCGCCGCTACATCATGCGGGAAGACGTTCCGAAACCGGTCATCAGCTCCGCCTGTCCGGTCATCGGACGGCTCATCTCCATTCGCTACCCGGACCTCGTGGACAATGTCCTGCCCCTCCACCCTCCGGTGGACATGGCGGCGAAACTGGCCCGGATCGTGGCATTGAAGGAACACCCGGAACTGACGGACGAAGACATCGGCATCTTCTTCATCTCGCCCTGTCCCGCGAAGGTCTCGTACCTGAAGCAGGAGGCGGAGGAAGACCGGAAGCTGGTGGATGGCGTCCTCAGCATGACGGACATCTACAAACGCCTCGTGCAGGTCATGAAGCGTGGCGATGTGCCGCCTCCCCGTTCCAAAACCGGCCGCGTCGGCATCCGCTGGGCGGGCTCCGGCGGAGAGGCGAAAGCCCTCTCGAAGCACCGTCACCTGGCAGCCTCCGGCATCGAGAATGTCATCAAAGTACTGGACAGCATCGACAACGACACGTTACCGGACCTCGACTTCATTGAACTGAACGCCTGTCCGGGCGGATGTGTCGGCGGTGTGCTGGCCGTGGAGAACCCCTTCGTCGCCCGGTCCCGTCTCCTTTATGTGGAACGGACCATGCCGGAGTCGAGGAACTGGGACTTCTCCAAAAAACAGGACAGCACGTTCATCCCGGGGGACTATTTCCTCGAAGAGACGCTGCTGTACGACCCGCCGGAAGCACTGGACCCCGACCGCCGTCAGGCTCTCCTGAAACGGATGGAGCTCGAGCGGATCGCAGGGGAACTTCCCTCGCTGGACTGCGGCGCCTGCGGAGCCCCGACCTGTCGGGCTCTGGCAGAGGACATCGTCCGCGGCACCGCGACCATGGATGACTGCCTGCTGCTCGGAAAAGTCCAGGCAACCAAAGCAAAGGAGGAGGACACATGACCGTACAGGAACTCGTCGATCGCCTCGGCCTCGACCCGGTGGCGCTCCCACATCCGGAGTACGAAGTCACCTCCGGCTATGTGGGCGATATGCCCTCGTGGGTCATGGGCAATGCCACGGAAGGCTGCGCCTGGGTGACCATCCTCAACAACCGTAACATTGCGGCGGTGGCCGTGCTGATCGAAATGGCATGTGTCATCGTCACGGAAGGTGTCGTCATCTCGGAGGAAGTGGCGCAGGTCGCCATGGAGCAGGAAGTGAACCTGCTCTGCACCGAAAAGAGCTCCTTCGACACCGTAGCAAGAATGGCGGAATTTTTATGAGAACGGTTTTTGTCGATCTGCACAACCACTCCTGCCTGTCTCCCTGCGGGGAAGACGAGATGGTGCCCGCGCTGGTGGCGGGGCTCCATAAGCTGGCCGGTGTGGACGTTGCGGCTCTGACGGACCATAACACGACCCGGAACTGTCCGGCGTTCTTCGAGGCGGCAGAGGCCTACGGCCTGTCCCCGCTGGCGGGGATGGAACTGACGACCGCGGAGGACATCCATGTCATCTGCCTGTTCCTCACCTGTGAAGAGGCGGCTGCCTTTGAAGAAAAGGTATACGAGCACCGGGTACTCATCAAAAACAAAGTCAATATTTTCGGAAACCAACTCATCGTCGACGCGAACGACAAGGTCATCGGGGAAGACCCGTACTACCTGCCGAACGCGACGACCCTGACACTGGAAGAGGCCTATGACCTGGCGACCTCCATGGGAGGTGTCTGTCACCCGGCCCACGTCGATCGCCCTTCGAACGGACTCATCGCGGTCCTCGGCGATGTCCCGGAACATCCGGCTTACCGTTTCGCGGAGTACAACGACCCCGCGAACATCGAGCCCTACCGGGAGAAGTACCCGAGGCTCCGGGATATGAACGTCATCTATGGCTCTGACGCCCACCGGCCGGACGCGGTTCCGGAGGAGGCTGTCTTTTCCATCGAAGTGGACGACGAAGGGACCCCCGCGGAAGCGGTCTTCCGTTATCTGAAGGGGGAATGAGACGTGCAGGAACTTTCTCTGAACATCCTGGACATCACGATGAACGGCATCGCCGCGGGCGCCGACACGATGCGCATCAGCATCGAGGAAGCTTACCCGGCCATGACCATCAGCATCCGGGACAACGGGTGCGGTCTCTCCGAAGAGACGCTGGAAAAACTCCGCGACCCGTTTTTCACGAGCCGGACCACCCGCAAAGTCGGGATGGGCGTTCCGCTCTTTGAGATGCAGGCCGAGATGACCGGCGGGAATCTCGAGATCTCGTCGGTGGAAGAACCGGCCGAGGGACACGGGACCACCTTCAAAGCCCTGTTCTACATGCACAACATCAACTTTGTGCCGCTGGGCGATATGGTCTCCACGCTCATCACCCTCATCCAGGGCAATCCGAACATCGATTTCATCTATCATCACCACACAGCGAATGGGGACGTTGACCTCGACATGCGCGAAGTTAGGGAGACTTTGGGCGATGTACCGGTCAACGAACCAGACATCCTGCTGTGGCTGCAATCTTTCTTAGAAGAACAGTATGAAGCTATCAAGGAAGGAGAACGCTTATGAAGAGTTTGGAAGAACTCGCTCGTATCCGTGAACAAACAAAAGCGAAGATCGCTCTCCGTGAAAAGGAAGGCGCCGTACGCGTCGTCGTCGGCATGGCGACCTGCGGCATCGCCGCCGGTGCGCGTCCGGTCCTGTCCACTTTCGTGGAAGAAGTCAACGGCTCCGGCATCGGCGACAAAGTCAGCGTCGAACAGACCGGCTGCATCGGCATCTGCCAGTATGAGCCCGTTGTCGAGATCTTCGACGGCGATGAAAAGACGACCTACGTCAAGATGACGGCAGACAAGGCGAAGCGCGTTGTCGCGGAACATCTCGTCAAGGGCAACGTCGTCACCGAGTACACCATCGGCGCCGCGAAGGTCTGACGAACAGGAGGGCATTATTATGATAAGATCTCATGTTATGATCTGCGGCGGTTCCGGTTGTACCGCCAGCGGAAGCAAAGCATTGCAGGAGGCCATGGAGAAAGAACTGGTGGCGAAAGACCTCCAGGACGAAGTCAAAGTGGTCCAGACCGGCTGCTTCGGTCTCTGCGAACTCGGCCCCATCATGGTCGTTTATCCCGGCGATGTCTTCTACAGCCGTGTCACGGTCGATGACATCCCCGAAATCGTGGAAGAGCACCTCCTGAAGGGCCGTATCGTGGAACGTCTGGTCCACGAGGACGAAGTCCTGAAAGAGCAGGTCACCTCTCTGAACGACACGAGTTTCTACCAGGTCCAGAAGAGAGTCGCGCTCAAGAACTGCGGCCTCATCGACCCGGAGAGCATCGATGAATATCTGGCGATGGACGGTTATGTCGCCCTGCAGAAAGTCCTGCAGGAGATGACGCCGGACGACGTCATCCAGGTCATGCTCGACTCCGGCCTCCGCGGACGCGGCGGCGCCGGTTTCCCGACGGGCCTCAAGTGGAAATTCGCCAAGGGCTATGACGCACCGCAGAAGTTCGTCTGCTGTAACGCCGACGAAGGCGACCCCGGTGCTTTCATGGACCGTTCCATCCTGGAAGGCGACCCCCACGTGGTCCTCGAAGCCATGACCATTGCCGGTTACGCGATCGGCGCGAACCAGGGCTACATCTACGTCCGCGCGGAGTACCCGATCGCGGTCCAGCGACTGAAGATCGCCCTCGACCAGGCTCATGAATACGGCCTCCTCGGCAAGAACATCATGGAGTCCGGATTCGATTTCGATATCGACATCCGTCTCGGCGCCGGCGCGTTCGTCTGCGGTGAAGAGACTGCCCTCATGACCTCCATCGAAGGCAACCGCGGTGAGCCCCGTCCCCGTCCTCCGTTCCCGGCCGAAAAGGGTCTGTTCCAGAGCCCGTCCATCCTGAACAACGTTGAGACCTGGGCGAACATCCCCCAGATCATCATCAACGGTCCGGAATGGTTCGCAGCCATGGGTACCGAGAAGTCCAAGGGTACCAAGGTCTTCGCCCTCGGCGGCAAGATCAAGCACACCGGCCTTGTCGAGATCCCGATGGGCACCACCCTTCGCACCGTCATCGAAGAAGTCGGCGGCGGTATCCCGAACGGCAAGAAATTCAAAGCGGCGCAGACCGGCGGCCCGTCCGGCGGCTGTATCCCTGCATCTCACATCGACGTCCAGATGGACTATGAGCACCTCGCCGAGATCGGATCCATCATGGGTTCCGGCGGACTCATCGTCATGGACGAAGACAACTGCATGGTCGACATCGCGAAATTCTTCCTGAAGTTCACGGTCGACGAATCCTGCGGTAAATGTACGCCCTGCCGCATCGGTACCAGAAGAATGCTCGAGATCCTCGACCGCATCACCGAAGGCAAAGGCACCCTGGAAGACATCGACAAGCTGGAAGAGCTCGCCTACTACATCAAGGAGAACGCACTCTGCGGCCTTGGTCAGACGGCTCCGAACCCGGTCCTGTCCACCATCCGTTTCTTCCGCGATGAGTACATCGCCCACATCCAGGACAAGAAATGTCCTGCCGGCGTATGTACCGCGCTGCTCTCCTATGTCATCGACAAGGAGAAGTGCATCGGCTGCACCATGTGTCAGCGGAACTGCCCGGCCGACGCCATCTCTGTCACCGACTACGTGGCAGAAGGCCACAAGAAGCCGTCGCTCGCCATTGACACTGACAAGTGCATCAAGTGCGGCGCCTGCATGAACAATTGTAAGTTCGGCGCTATTTCGAAGCAGTAAGGAGGAACGTTCATGGATACCATTACCTTGAAAATCGATGGAGTAGAAGTGACGGTCCCCAAGGGATATACAGTTCTTCAGGCAGCTCATGAAGCGGCCATCAAGATCCCGACACTTTGCTTCCTCAAAGAGATCAACGAGATCGGCGCCTGCCGTATGTGTCTCGTCGAGATCAAAGGCTCCCCGAAACTCGCCGCTGCCTGTGTGTTCCCGGCAGCCGACGGCATGGAAGTCTACACCAACACCCCGCGGATCATCGAGAACCGGAAAAAGACCCTCGAACTGATCCTTTCCAACCACAGAAAAGAATGTCTGTCCTGCGTCCGTTCCGGCAAGTGCGAGCTCCAGCAGCTCTGCCAGGAATACGGCATCGAGGACGAGAACTACTATGCGGGCGCGAACCCGGTCTTCGAGATCGACGATTCTGCCGCTCACATGGTCCGCGACAACTCCAAGTGCATCCTTTGCCGTCGCTGCGTCGCCGCCTGTACGGTGAGCCAGGGCATCGGCTGCATCGGCCCGAACAACCGCGGCTTCGACACGAACATCGGTTCCGTCTTTGACCTGCCGCTGGCTGAGACGTCCTGCATCCACTGCGGACAGTGCATCGCGGTCTGCCCGACCGGTGCCATCTACGAGAAAGACTCCGTCGACGATGTCTTTGCGGCGATCCACGATCCGAGCAAACACGTCCTCGTCCAGGTCGCTCCCGCCGTCCGTGCCGGCCTTGCCGAATGCTTCGACAAGCCCATCGGCACCGACGCCCAGGGCAAGATGGCTGCCGCCATGCGCAGACTCGGCTTCGACAAAGTCTTCGACACCGTCTTCTCCGCCGACCTCACCATCATGGAAGAGGCCAACGAGTTCATCGACCGTGTTTCGAACGGCGGCGTCCTGCCGATGATCACCTCCTGCTCGCCGGGATGGGTCAAGTTCTGTGAAACCTACTATCCGGACATGATCCCGAATCTGTCCACCTGTAAATCGCCCCAGGGTATGTTCGGCGCAGTCGCGAAGAGCTACTATGCCGAGAAAGAGGGCATCGACCCGAAAGACATCGTCATGGTCTCCATCATGCCCTGTACCGCGAAGAAGTTCGAGTATGGACGTCCCGAGATGAACATCGACGGGCTCAGAGACAACGATTACGTCCTGACCACCCGTGAGTTCGGCCGCATGATCAAACGTGCCGGCATCAACTGGGATATGCTTCCCGAAGAAGACTTCGACCTGCCGCTCGGTCTCGGTACCGGCGCCGGCGTCATCTTCGGTGCCACCGGCGGCGTCATGGAAGCGGCACTTCGTACCGCTGTCGAGACCCTCACCGGTGAGGAACTGCCGAACGTCGACTTCGAAGACGTCCGCGGTCTCAAGGACATCCGTACCGCGACCTACGAAGTGGCCGGTCTCACCGTCCGCGTCGCTGTCACCTCCGGCCTGGCGAACGCCCGCAAACTCCTTGACATGGTCAAGGCCGGCGAGCTCGAAGTCGACTTCATCGAAGTCATGGCCTGCCCCGGCGGCTGCGTCAACGGCGGCGGTCAGCCTCAGGTCCATGCGGACATCCGCAACTTCGTCGACATCCGTGCAGAGCGCGCCAAAGTCCTCTATGCTCTGGACAAAGGCAACGCCATCCGGAAGTCCCACGAGAACCCCGCCATCAAGGAGATCTACGAGACCTTCCTCGGCGAACCCGGCTCTCACCTTGCGCACAAGCTGCTCCATACCTCCTACACGCCGCGCAAGATCAACGGCAACTGGGACGACTGAGCACCCAACCCAAGACATACATACATTTTGCTACATCAGCAAAATGAAAGCCCTCGGAACTGCACCCGCAGCCCGGGGGCTTTCTCTATTTCTCATGAACTTCCTGCAAAGAGAGATCAGGAGTTGCACCCTACAAACTTGTATTTGTCTATGTTTTTTCCGGGGAAGGGGAAGCCAAAGAGTGTAAGAGAAAGCCACCTTCCCCTGTCCCCGGACCCCTACCCCTTTCGG
>ONJD01000117.1 GCA_900317985.1 uncultured Eubacteriales bacterium
TTCATTCATAGCAGACGGTCATTTCCGTGGATAAAAAGGGTTTGTGGGCGGACTATATGTAAATGTTTTATAAAAAGGGGTTTGGACCGTTAGAAGTTCCTTCTGCGAACAATGTTCAGGACTTTGCCTAACGTGTCCTCCTGCTGGACCGCGCCGTAGACTCGGGAGTCGGCGGAGTTTTCGCGGTCATCGCCCAGTAAGAAGATCTCGCCCTTTTTGAGGGTGATGGGAAACGTGACACCCTCGGTGTAGGGAAGCGTCTCTTTCTGGGGGTTGGGTTCTTCCTGGAGCGCGCCGTTGACAGTGAAGCCATCCGGCGTCATGTCCACGGTGTCACCCGCTGCTGCCACCACTCGCATGACCTGGGTCTTGCCCTGGTACTTGAGGGCGGCCTTCTGTCCTACCTCGAAGTCCTTGTCGACTCTGGAGTAGATAACCAGGTCTCCGGACTTGATGTTCGGTTCCATGGCCACATCGTTGTAACGGGTGGCGCCGAACAGGAACGTGAACAGCAGCACAAACAGGAGAATGACGATGAGGATCTTCAGAAGAAGAAGCAGGATGTCGGACAGGACTGACGTTGGAGCCTTGGTCTTGACCGCATTCTTTTCTTTTGCCATTTCATCGCCTCTTCTCTCCCATTGGGTCATGTCAGAAAATGAAGGATGGATCGCCCATACATTTATATAATGGGCGATCCGCTCTTCGTTTTACTTGCGTACCGTCTCAGGTGGATTCCTGAGGGGCCAGGCAAGGTGTGGCTTCAGTTGTACGAGCGGAGTTTACTTTTCGCTCCGGATGACGGTCATGAGTTCGCCCAGCGTGTCTTTCGCATTGACGGGTCCGAACTGTCTGGAGTCCACTGCGTCGGGCCGGTTGTCACCCATCAGGAAGACTTCTCCTTTTTTCAGCTTCACGGGGAAGCTGGTACCTTCCTTAAAAGGCAAGGTGTCTTTGGTGGGGTCCGGTTCGCTCTGCAGCGCTCCGTTGATGACCAATCCGTCCTCGGTCATGTCTACCGTGTCGCCGGCAACCGCTACGACTCGCATGACCTGGGTCTGGTCGTTGTACCGGAATGCCACACAGTTCGTTGCTACATAGTTCTTGTCCAACCGATAGTAGATGATTCGGTCGCCTTCCTTGAGGTTCGGTTCCATCGAATTCGATGTGACTTTCGCGGTCCCGAACAGGAACGTGAACATGAGCATGAACACCAGCACAATGACCAGGATCTTCAGGACCAGTCTCAGAATGTCATTGAGCACCCCATGTGGTCTCTTTGCGGGCTGCTCGACCGGGTCCTGAACAACTTCCGTTGCCGGAGAGGTCTCATCCATTGGCAGTCATCCTTTTCTACGCGTACAAAATTCTTGTGCATTTTGTACAAATACAAAAACTGATGTTGTTCGTGTAATCCGTGCAACTGCACGAAATCGAACATATCTTACTGGTTTTATCTTATTATTTATTGACTTTGCCGTCAATAGATTCGGCTAAAATTGAAAAATAAATTTCAAGCGGCTTAAATTTAGCTAAATTTTCAGACTTCCTAAAGATTATTTTGTATACTATACCGCCTTCTCCCACTTTATACGCGTATATGGAAATTTGAACGTGCCTGTTTTGTGCATATTGCACAATGCGTTGTGCAAATCGCCGAAAGCACCAAAAACTTTAAGGATCCCTTAAGATTCCAGCCAGTCGTTCGGTTTCTTGGGATTAGCCGAACAAATCCGCGTATTATGTTAGGTAAATGCTTCGATTTGGAGCTGAGCTGCGTTAACGAATTGTACAAACTTTTCGTTGCATAACTGAATCATTGAGCAAATTATTGATTTGCAAAGTTTGTTTCATTTTTCATATGAGTACAAAAAACTGGTCGCGAACAAATAGCGGACAGGGAGCCCTCTCCCCGTCCGCTTTCGTCTTGTGCTTGCCAAACATATAGCTAAAATAGTATGATATATGGGAATATATTGTTATAAGTAATGATATTAAGTACTATATACTGTGAAATCACGCGAAAGGCCCCGCCATGAAAGACCTCAAACCCTATGTGCTCCCGTTGTCGCTTGCAGCTGTCCAGTGGATCGCGACCACTCTGCTGCGGGTGGACCGGGTATTCTTCACATATGACCATGTGACCCCCTGGATGATCGCCACGAAAGTGCTGTACTTCCTGTTCCTGGCGGTCGCGTGGTGTTTTTTGTTTGCGGCGTTGCGAAACATCCGGGACAACAAAGCCGGCTGGCGCCGCGGCGCGCAGGTCTTTGCCCTGTACTGGCCCATCACGCTCATCTTCCAGATCCTCCTGTGGCCGGGCACCTGGTCCTGGGACGACATCTTCACGCTCGAGCGCATCTCGACGTACGAGAGCTGGGACCCCTGGCAGCACATCCTGACCGGCGCCTATGACACGGTCCTGCTGAATGTCCTCCCCTTCCCCGGCGGGCTCATCTTCTTACAGAACATCCTCGTCTCCATCTGCGTGGCGTTCGTCGTCACGAAACTCGAGAGCACGTTCCGGCTGCCGAAGATCCCGCTGTGGCCCGTCGACACGCTCGTCAAGGTCCTGCCCTTCCTGCTGCCGCCGGTGCTCACGTACCAGTTCTCCGGCTACCGCCTCGGCATGTACATCTACGTCGAGCTCACCATGCTCGTCATGCTGCTGTGCGCCTGGAAGGACAAGAAAGAATGGTCCTGGAAGTACACCTTCCTCTTCACGTTCCTCGCGGTCGTCACCTGTCTGTGGCGGACCGAGTCCCTCGTGTACGTCCCCTTCATCCTTCTGCTGCTCCTGTGCACCCGGAAGGATGTCCTGCCGAAACTCAAGAAGATCGTCTCCATGGTCCTCGTCGTCGTGTGCTTCGTCGGCATCTACGGGTTCCAGAGCCGGCTCATCGGGAACGACAGTTACCAGGTCATGTCCCTTATGCGGCCGACGGCAGTACTCGTTCGCGCAGCGGACCCTGAGGCGGACAAAGACGCCCTCGCCACCATCGACAAGGTGGTCTCGGTCGAGGCCATCCGCGCCAAAGACGACCTGAACGGCGAACAGCTCTTCTGGGAGGACGACGTCCTCCGCGAAGGCTTCACCGCCGACGAATACAGCGCCATGAGCAGTGCCATGGTGGAACTCGCGAAGAAGTACCCGAACGTCGTCCTGAACGAGCGCTGGCAGCTCTTCGTCAAGGGCTCCGGCTGGGACGCGGACACGGTCCGCTGTCTCCCCTACTCCATGGAGGCATACCGTCCGGGCAGCGAGATCGACTCGGCCCTCATCCTGCAGAAGCACCAGTGGCCGGGCAACACGCCCATCTCGAGAGAAGTCCGTGAACGGACCATCCACTTCTTAGCGCTCCGCAAGATGAACGGCACGCTCAAGCAGAAGTCCAACAAACTGCTCTGGAACGCGTTCATCCCCGAAGCGGTCCTCATCCTGGCGTGGCTCTTCTGCCTCGTCCGGCGCAAGTGGTGGGCCTTCGGCCTCCTGTACGGAGTGCTGCGAGGGGTGGAGTGGTGCATCGCCAAACGAAATGCCAAAAAGGAGACTTTGAACAATGAGTAAGATCCTTCTGTTCATCCCCATGTACAACTGCGAGAAGCAGATCCCCCGCGTGCTCGGGCAGCTGACCGACGAGGTCTGTTCGTACCTCTCCGAGGTCATCGTCGTCAACAACCGGTCCACGGACGGCGGCGAGCAGGTCGCGGCGGACTACCTGAAGCAGCGGAACCTGCCCATCAAGGCGAAGGTCCTGCGCAACGACGACAACTACGGCCTCGGCGGGTCCCACAAAGTGGCGTTCCAGTATGCCATGGACCACGGGTTCGACTACGTCATCGTGCTCCACGGGGACGACCAGGGCGACATCTCGAACATCCTGCCCTACCTGAAGAACCGCGAGTACGAGAAGTACGACTGCTTCCTCGGCGCCCGCTTCATGAAGGGCTCGCAGCTCCAGGGCTACTCCGCGTTCCGCACGTTCGGCAACCGGGTGTACGACCTCCTGTTCTCCGCGGTCTGCCGGTACATGGTCTACGACCTCGGGTCCGGCCTCAACATGTACAAGACGGACATCCTGCGGGACCAGTTCTACCTCAAGTACAAGGACAACCTCATCTTCAACTACTGCATGGTCATGGGGTCTGCCTACTATAAACACAAAGTGAAGTTCTTCCCCATCATCTGGCGGGAAGAGGACCAGGTGTCCAACGTCAAGATGGTCTCCCAGGCCATCACCGTGCTGCAGCTCCTCGCCTCGTTCGCGATGAACCGCAAAAAGTTCGTGGAAGCCGAGCACAGAGACAAGGTCGTGGACGCCTACACCGCACAAGTCGTCTACGAAAACTGACGAAAGGAAGTTTCGAAGTGAAAGCGTTTCTGTTGAAATACCGCGTGGTGGACATCCTCACGCTGTGCATCGCCCTCGGGGTGTTCCTGGCTGTGTACCGGAACGTCCCCGCGCTCTTTGCCGGCGTGACGGTGGCGCAGGTGGCGGTCATCGTCGTGACCGCGCTCCTCGTGCACACGCTCAAAGCCACCCGCCTGTTCCTGGCCCTCTACGGGCAGAAGATCAGCATCTCGGAGCACCTCGCCCTCTACTGCAAGGTGACTCCGGTGTCCATGGTCCTGCCGTACAAGGTCGGTGAGTTCTACCGCATGTACGCCTACGGCACGCACCTGCACAGCGGGCTCAAGGGCATCGTCATCATCCTGCTCGACCGGTTCATGGACACGGCGGCTCTCGTCACCATGATCCTCCTCGCCGCCTTCTTCTACGGCGGAGGGATGTCGTCCCTGCTCATGGTCCTGCTCATCTTCCTCGTGCTGGTGGTGCTCCTGTACCGGGCCTTCCCGAGTGCCCGCGCGTTCTGGAAGCACTACTTCCTCACGAAGAAGGCGACACCGCGGCGCATGGGCGCGCTGAAAGCGCTCGAGGGCTTCCACCGCATCTACGAGGAAGTGTCCGTGGTCACCAGCGGCCGGGGCATCCTGCTCTACGTGCTCTCCATCCTCGCCTGGGGCGTGGAGATCGGGAGCATCGTGCTGCAGACGAAACTGTTCTTCGGCGGGGCCGTGGCAGACACCATGTCCGCCTATCTCGCTTCGGCGATGAGCGGCGACCCGTCGGTACCGCTGCGGCAGTTCATCTTCATCAGCGTCATCCTGCTGCTCGTCCTGTTCTGTGTCATCCAGACGGTCCGGGCATTCTCGAAGAAAAAGGGGTAAGTCATGAAACTGATTGTCATCTACGACGACACCGGTCGGAAAAGCGAAGTCATTACAGACATCATCGGCAGAAAAGGGTTTGCCGATGTGGTCGTGAAGAAACGCCACCTGGAGGACTACTACCGGGAGGCGTTAGAGGCCCGTTATCCGGACCTCGTCTGGCGGAAGGTCCATGTCCCCTTCGAGTATGAGGACCTGGTCAAGGAACTGCAGAACCTGAGCGCCTCCGAAGTGAAGGTGTTCCACTGCTTCGCGAACTACTTCATCACGGACAGGAAGCTTGCGGACCTCTCGTTCCGCAAGGTCGAATACGTCGACGACCCCTACGCCATCTACGATGACGCGGGCCGGACCATCGGCGCCATGTTCCCGGACCTGGAGACGTATATCGCCTTCGTCGAGGCCATCCTCGGCGGCACCAAAGCCTGGGACCAGGTGCGCACGCTGCCGGAGTCCTTCGAGATGGAAGGGCTCGTGGACATCGGGCTCATCGGGAACTTCATCCAGGTCATCACCGGCAATTTCGACTCGCGGTACTTCAACTCCCTCGAGGGCAACGACTTCACGCTCGTGAAGCGCTCGCCGAACAAGGAGAAGATCCGCGCCGAATACAACTTCTACCACCTCCTGCCGGAGGATATGAAATACTGGTTCGTCATGCCGTTCAACTACGCGGAGGACGAGTCGGAAGCCAGCTACATGATGGAGCGGCTCCACATGACGGACCTCGCCATCAAGTGGGTGCACGGTTCCATGGACGAGACCGAGTTCTCGGAGCTCATGGACAAGTACTTCTACTTCTTCTCCTGCCGCCACGCGAAGGACTGCTCCGCGGAGGAGTACGCGGCCGTGGCGAACGACCTGTATGTTGACAAGGTCAACAAGCGTGTGGCGGACCTCAAGAGTCTGCCGCAGTACGCGGACATCGAGCGGCTGCTGTCGGTCTCCGGCGAGGACGACCTCGACACGCTGGTGGCGAAGTACCTCGACCTGAAGGCGCGCGTCGAGAAGAAGGCCAAGTATGAGAACAAGCTGTGCATCGGCCACGGCGACCCGTGCTTCGCGAACGCCCTGTACAACAAGTCCACGCGGACTCTGAAGTTCGTCGACCCGAAGGGCGCCCTGACCGAAGAGGACTTCTGGACCAACCCGTACTACGACGTGGCGAAGCTCAGCCACTCGGTCTGCGGCCGGTACGACTTCTTCAACAACGCGATGTTCGACATCAAGCTGGGTGA
>ONJD01000080.1 GCA_900317985.1 uncultured Eubacteriales bacterium
CTGCTCATCATCGGCTTCGACCCCGAAGAGATCGACGCCATCGAAGGCCAGGTCCTCATCTGCGGAGACTGCGCCATCGACGAAGTCGGCGACAGGCTCATCAAGCGCCTCGGGAAGAAGAACGTCTTCCTAAGCCACACCTGCAACCGTCTCGCGGACACGTTCGCCGGCATGGCGTACCTCATGCACGTCAACCCGCTCGAGTTCGCGCCCATCAACCCGATCAAATCTGTGAAGTGCCTGGCGCTTCTGAAACTGCACGGCTCGAAGGCTCTGGTGCCCTCGACGCTGTCGCACGTCATCAAGAAAGTGTGACGTGAATCGCCCCGAACCTCGCCATGGCGACTGTTCCGGAGAATGAAATCGGAAGAATAAACCTTCATAAGGAGGAACTGATATGGCAAGAAAATATTCGATGGGTTACTTCGCGGACGGCAACGGCGCCATGGAGGGCGTCGAGTACTCCGCGGACTTCGCCCGCCTTCAGGAGACGCTGGAAGAGCAAGCGGGTTCACTCGCCGGTCTTCAGGAAGCGGTGGATGAACATGCCAACACGTTCACTGAATACATGGAAGGCATGTGTGACCGCCTGAGACGCTCGTCGGACTCCTTCAGGAGAACCAGACCATCATGAAGGAACTCTGCCGGCAGCTCGACGTCCTGACCGAACTCCTCGGCGAGTTCAGCGCGAAGTTCGGAGAAGAATAAAAAGAAGCTCCGGAATGGTACAATGAAAATGTCCCCCGGCAGTTGACCTTTTTTGGTTTGGATTCCTCTACAATGAGGGTGCAATCAAACAAAGGAGGTCATGCCACATGACAGAATTAGTATTTATCTTAGACCGAAGCGGATCCATGGGTGGACTCGAAGCCGACACCATCGGCGGGTTCAACGCCATGATCGAGAAGCAGAAAAAAGAAGAGGGCGAAGCCTACGTCTCCACGCTTCTCTTCGACACCACGGTGGATGTCATCCACGACCGTGTGCCGCTCGACGAGGTCCCGGCCCTGACGGACAAAGAGTATTATGTCCGCGGCTGCACTGCGCTGCTGGACGCAGTGGGCGGGGCGATCCACCACATCGGGAACATCCACAAGTACGCCCGCAAAGAGGACGTACCGGAAAAGACCCTATTCATCATCACGACCGACGGCATGGAGAACGCCAGCCGCGAGTACACCTACGAGCGCGTTCGCAGCATGATCGAACGCCAGGAGAAGAAGTACGGCTGGGAGTTCCTGTTCCTCGGCGCGAACATCGACGCGGCGGCGGAAGCGCGCCGGTTCGGCATCGACGCCGACCACGCGGTGGACTACCACTGTGACCCTGAAGGGACCGCTCTGAACTATGAAGTCCTGAGCGAGACCGTGAAGACGTTCCGCTCCACCGGTAAACTTTCCCCGAAATGGAAAGACCGCATCGACGAAGACTACAAAAACCGCAAATAAACACAGGAAAGGATGAGTGTTCATGCCGTTTGAGATCGTACGAAACGACATCGTGAAAATGGAGGTCGACGCCATAGTCAATACCGCCAACCCGAAGCCCGTCGTGGGCACCGGTGTGGACACTGCCATCCACAAAGCCGCCGGCCCGGAGCTCCTGAAAGCCCGGGAAAAAATCGGCGAACTGAAGGTCTGTGAGGCCGTCGCTACGCCGGCCTTCGACCTGCCCGCAAGGTATGTTATCCACGTGGTCGGCCCGGCCTGGGTCGACGAGAACACGGTGGAAGAGGAGATGCTCGCGCGCAGCTACCGGGCCGCTCTGGATGTGGCCGCGAAGGAGAAGTGCAAGTCCATCGCCTTCCCGCTCTTGTCCACCGGCAACTACGGGTTCCCGAAGAAGCTGTCGATGCGGATCGCCCTCGATGTCTTCAGCAAGTTCCTGATGGAACACGAGATGCAGATCTACCTGACGGTCTTCGGGGAAGAGGCGTTCAAACTCTCGAATACCCTGTTCCGCTCCGTCCAGGCTTACATCGACGAGAACTATGTCTCGGAGAAGACGGCGGAAGAGTACGGCGTGGACGAGGCAGCTTACCATGTCGGTTCCACCAACCTGAGCCCGCGGATGAAAGCCCGTCGCAAAGAGCAGCGGGAGTACGCGGCGGAGTATCTGGCAGAAGCGATCGAAGAAGACGCTGCTGTTCTCGGCGCGCCGTCTCCTGTAAAACCTGCGCCATCGGCAGGCAAAGAGTCGCTGTCAGACATGATGGATAAAATGGACGCCAGCTTCTCGGATACGCTGATGGCGCTGATCGACGCGACCGGGGAGAAGCCGTCGACCATCTACCACAAAGCCTGTGTCTCCAAGCAGGTGTTCTCGAAGATCAACAGCAATTCCCATTACCAGCCGTTGAAGGCGACCGCTATTGCGTTCTGCCTCGCGCTGGAGTTGGATCTCGAGGAAGCCCAGGAACTGCTGGCTCGAGCCGGGTTCACACTGAGTAAAAGTTCGTTGTCCGACGTCATCATCATGTACTGCATCGAGAACAAGATCTACAATGTGATGATGGTCAACGAGATGCTATTTGAGTATGATCTGGCACAGATCGGCTCGAAATAAATCGCCAAAGCAAAAGAAAGGAAACGGCTATGAAACTGGAACTCTATATGTTCGACACCTGCCCGTACTGCAGACGGGTGCTGAACTACATTGCAGAGAGCGGCAGAACGGACGTCGAGCTGCACAACATCCACAAGAACGCAGAGGACCGCCGGCGGCTCATCGAAGTGGGCGGCTATGAGCAGGTCCCGTGCCTGTTCATCGACGGCAAGCCCATGTATGAGAGCCTCGACATCATCGACTGGCTGAAGGCTCACCCGCAGGTGTGATAGAAAGGAAGACCTTTATGAGCAAAACATTGGTGACCTATTTCAGCGCGGAGCGCGGAACGACTGCGGCACTCGCCGAAGAACTGGCGGCAGCCGCCGGTGCGGATCTGTTTGAGATCGCGCCGAAGAAGCCCTACAGCAAAGCGGACCTCAACTGGAACAACCCGGTGTCCCGGTGCAACCGTGAACAGATCGCCAAAAAGGACGTGCCCATCGCCGGCACCGTCTCCAACATGGCGGACTACGACACGGTCCTCATCGGCTTCCCGATCTGGTACTACAACGCACCGATGATCATCAAGACCTTCGTGAAGCAGTACGACCTGGCCGGAAAGACGATCGGTCTGTTTGCCACCTCAGGCGGCAGCGACATCGGCAGGACCGCCGAAAAACTGGAGCCGTATCTGAACGCTGGCACGACGATCTCCGGTGCGAAAGTCTTCAACGGCCCGGTCTCCGAAGCGGAGCTGAAAGCCTGGGTGGAGAGCCTGTAAATGTGTTGAAATTTTGAAAAGATAGTGTTATCGTTTCCTCGTTGAAAAAGAAATACAGTCACCGGAGGGCAGTGTGCCGTAGTACAGGGGATCGTAGACGGAAACGTCTGCAGGCCGCCTGCCAGATAAGGTGTCGAGTGCGCTCGGTTATTACGTTTTACGCAATAACCGGGCTTTTTTCTTTTTTGGAAAGGGGTCCTCAATTCTTATGCAATCTGAAATGTTCGCCACTCTGCCGCCGACGAAGCTCTTCTTCAAGTGCGCGGTGCCTGCCGTCGTCACCTCTGTGTTCGGCGCGCTTTACTCCGTGGTCTTTTCGTTTTCCGTGAAGTTCATCCTGACTCTGGGGCTGGTAAAAACGCTGAAGCTGAAAGCGCCGGGAACTGTGTCACCAAAAACGTCACCTTGACATAAGGATAGTTGTTTTAAAAATCTGACGTCAGAAGCTTAAAGTGGTTTTTCTTAGTGATAAGAATGCCGTCTTTCTGCATTTTGCCCAGTTCTTTGGACAGGGCGGTGCGCTCGACGTTCAGGTAGTCCGCAAGCTGCTGGCGCTTAAAGGAAATGTCAAATTCCGTGCTCCCCTGTTTCAAGGAGACTGAGTTCAGATAGGACATGAGACGGCCTCGGACAGTCTTGGGTGCGGTATGGAAGCTCCGGCCTGATAGAACGAGATTTTTGTGAAAGGAAATCGTCAGCAAATTATAGATGAGTTTTTTCTGCCAGGAGGCGGTGTCCTTCGCAGACTGGGTTTGAATACTGCCGATCCGGAGAAACAGGATCCGGCAGTTTTCATTTGCCGTGACGTCGACAAGCAGCGGTTCGTTTGAAAGGTACGCATACGTCTCTGCAAAGAACCCGCCTGGCTCAACAAGACTTAGAATGGTGCGGTTTCCCCAAATATCGTTGCTTTCTACGGTCACGCTTCCTTCGAGAATGAGACCCATCTCGTCAGTGGTATCGCCGGCGAGGAGGAGTACATCGCCTTTGCGATATGATTTCTCCCGAGCGCTTAAAGCGTTCAGAGCGTCATTGGTTTCTGCAGTGCTCATGCCTCGGAAAAGGACTGTGGTTTGTATTTGTGTAATGTCCATGATATCCTCCGAAAAAGTTTCTGAAATGTGGTTATAACCACATACTTGCCGTTGCCATCATACTATACTGAAGGCAGTAAAACAAGTCAGACGAAAGGACGGGAAGGAACATGATCCGAAAAATCATCCACATAGACGAAGAAAAATGCAACGGCTGCGGGCTGTGCGCAGAGGCGTGCCACGAAGGCGCCATCGAAATGGTGGACGGGAAGGCGAAACTGACCCGCGAAGACTTTTGTGACGGCTTTGGCGATTGTCTGCCGGAGTGCCCAACGGGCGCCATTACCTTTGAGGAGCGGGAAGCACCCGCGTACAATGAGGCGGCGGTCCGCGCGGAGAAACTGCGCAAAGAGTTCGCGGCGGAACTGCCCCATGACCATGAGGGTGGCGGCTGCCCCGGAGCCAAAATGGCGCAGTTCGACCGGAGCGCGGAAGAAGCCTCACCGGCGGCGCCGTCCGCAAGACCGGTCTCTCAGCTGAACCAGTGGCCCTGCCAGATCAAACTCCTGCCGCCGCAGGCGCCGTTCTTTGAAGGCGCGAAACTGCTCATCGCGGCTGCCCGAAACTCGATGACATCGACTACACCGAAAAACTAACGCAGATCATCACGTACAACGACATTAAGAGTGTGACCATCGTCCGTATGGACGTGCCCTGCTGCGGCGGCCTGCAGCGTGCGGCGGAGAACGCCCTGAAAAACAGCGGCAAGTTCCTGCCCTGGCAGGAAGTGACCATCGGACGTGATGGGAGCATTCTTGAATGACCGCCTGAAACCCGATAGACCCATATAGGAGGTTATCTAATGGACCATAAAATGTTTTGCTTTCAATGTCAGGAAACAGCCGGATGCAAAGGTTGCACGGTGTCCGGCGTCTGTGGAAAGAAACCGGAAGTCGCGGCCATGCAGGATCTGCTCATCTATGTGACCAAAGGCCTTTCTGCTATTACGACTGCGCTGCGTATAGAAGGAAAGGATGTCAGCCGCGACGTGAATCATCAGATCACGATGAACCTTTTCACCACCATTACAAACGCGAATTTCGATCAGGAGGCGATTTTTCATTCCATTCGGAAAACACTCGACACGAAGAACGACCTTTTGATGCAACTGGATAACAAATCGGGCCTTCCGGAAGCGGCATACTGGAACGGAGAAGAGGCAGAATTCGATACAAAAGCTGCTTTGGTTGGGGTTCTTGCCACGGAAGACGAAGATATCCGTTCTCTGCGGGAACTCATCACGTATGGCTTGAAAGGCCTTGCGGCGTACATGAAACATGCGAATGCACTACTTCAGGATGATGAGGAGGTCGATGCATTCCTGCAGAGCGCCCTTGCAAAAACTCTGGACGATTCTCTTTCTCTCGATGACCTCATCGCCCTGACTCTGGAAACCGGAAAGTATGGTGTTTCCGGCATGGCACTGCTGGACAAAGCCAATACAGAGGCTTATGGTAATCCGGAAATCACGTCTGTCGACCTCGGTGTTCGCCAAAACCCCGGGATTCTGATTTCCGGACACGATCTGAGGGACCTCGAGATGCTGCTGGAGCAGACCGCCGGTACCGGTGTAGATGTGTACACGCACTCCGAAATGCTCCCAGCGCACTATTATCCGGCTTTCAAGAAGTATCCTCATTTTGCCGGCAACTACGGCAACGCCTGGTGGAAACAAAAAGAAGAGTTTGAAGCGTTCAATGGTCCCATCCTTATGACGACCAATTGTGTGGTCCCTCCCGCAGACAGCTATAAAGACCGTCTTTGGACGACCGGTGCTACTGGTTTTCCCGGCTGCGGACACATCGACGGCGCCTATGGAGAGACAAAGGACTTCTCTCCCATCATTGAACAGGCGAAGCACTGTGCCTCTCCGACAGAACTGGAAACTGGGACGATCACCGGTGGTTTTGCCCACGAGCAGGTCTTTGCTCTGGCGGGCCCGGTCGTCGACGCCATTAAATCCGGTGCTATCCGGAAATTTGTTGTCATGGCGGGCTGTGATGGGCGCCACAAAACCAGAGAATACTATAAAGAATTCGCTGAAAAGCTCCCGAAGGATGTCGTTATCCTGACGGCAGGTTGCGCAAAGTACAAGTACAACAAACTGGACCTCGGAGAAATCTGCGGCATCCCGCGCATTCTGGATGCCGGACAATGCAACGACTCCTACTCTCTGGTGCTGATCGCCCTGAAACTCAAAGAGATCTTTGGACTGCAGGATATCAACGATTTGCCCTTGTGCTTCAACATCGCATGGTATGAGCAAAAAGCCGTTATCGTCCTGCTGGCGCTGTTGTATCTTGGTGTGAAAAACATCCACCTCGGACCGACCCTCCCGGCATTTCTGTCGCCAAATGTGACCTCGGTTCTCATGGATAACTTCGGCATAGCCGGTATCGGTACTGTTGACGAGGATCTGGAACTGTTTTTTGGAAGTGAACAGTAAGTTTTTAACAAGTCTGGCAATAGCAAACAGGCTGACTCATTTTCGAGTCAGCCTGTTGTGTTTTGTGATGCTTTTGTTCCAAGCCTTACTGCTTGTAGATGACGGGGAAGGGCAGCTGTTCGAGGATGTCCTTGTCCCGGTCGATGCCCGGGTAGACTTCGATGAGTCGAAGTCCGTTCGGGGTCAGACGGAAGACGCCGCGCTCCGTGACGTACAGGACTTTCTGGCCGTTCTGGATGGCTCGCTTCGCGGAGAAGCTGACGCTGCGGACCTTGTCGACGAACTTCGGGATGGAACCTTCCCTTTCGATGGAGACGGTGCCCTTGTTGTAACCGACCTTCAGTCCCTTCGTGTTGAAGGTCATGCAGAAGACGACGGTCGGCGTGTTGGAGGCGATGTTGCAGAACCCGCCGATGCCGGCATATGCGCCGGGGCCGCGGTGGGCGTTGACGTTGCCTTCCTTGTCGACTTCATAGGCGCCCATGAAGCAGATGTCGAGGCCGCCGTTGTCGTAGAGGTCGAACTGGTTGGCCATGTCGTAGACGGAGGCCGCGCCGATCATGGCGCCGAACGCTTCGCCGGAGACCGGGAAGCCGCCGATGCCGCCGGACTCGACCGTCAGGGTGATCTTGTCGAGGATACCGGTCTTTCGCGCATAGCGGGAGACCGCTTCCGGCATGCCGATGCCGATGTTCACGATGTCATCGACCCGCAGTTCCTTGCACGCGCGGCGGCCGATGATCTTAGCGGCAGCGTTGTCGGCTTTGGTGGTTTCGGAAGAGGCGTCGATCTTGTCGTTCCAGTCGGCCCAGTCTTTGTAGGGGATCTCAAAAGAACCGGTCAGGGCGACATAGGAGTCCGGACGTTCCTCCGGCTCGCAGACGACGATGGCGTCGACGAGACAGCCGGGAATAACGGCGTTTCGGGGACGGGAGGGGACATCGGAGAGGCGGTCGACCTGAACGATGACCTTGCCGTTGTTGGACTTGACGGCCTGACAGATGGAGAGTGCGTCTCCGGACATATACTGGTCGTCAAACGTGATGTTGCCCTTCCGGTCTGCCGAGGTGCCCTTGATGAGGGCGACCGTCAGTTTCGGAAGCTTGTAGTAGAGGTATTCTTCGCCTTCCACTTCGACGACGCTGACAAACGAGTCGTCGATGGACAGCTGGTTGATGCCGGGCCCCTCGTTGCGCGGGTCGACGAAGACGTCGAGGCCAACTTTGGAGAGCGCACCGGGCAGACCGCTGGCCTGCGCACGAATGGCATGCGAGATGCAGCCGAGCGGCAGGTTATAGGCTTCGAACCGGTCCTGCAGGACCAGTTTCTTGGTGCTCAGCATGGCGCCGAAGTGGCCGCAGATGATGCGGTCGACCGCGCCGGCTTTGATATACCCTTCCGCGCATCTCTCCTCGTCCCAGACGCCGAAGCCGGCGCTCGAGACCATGGTGAGATGGCTCGGAGATTGCATTTTCTGATAGCGGCGGAAGATCGCCTCGTGCAGTTCCACGGGGCTCTCGATGCCGACAAAGGAGTTGACGCAGATGCAGTCGCCGTCCCGAATGAGGCGGATGGCTTCGTCTGCACTCATGATTTCATACATTTCTCCAGACCCTTTCTGGTGGTTTGGCCTACAATATTACCATAAATGGGCGATTGACCGCAACTAAGTTTTCCCTGTACAATATTGATGTAAGGATCCCGCACTGAAGGAGGAACTCGAAATGACCGATATCCAGCAACTGTTAGACAGCATCACCGTGAACACTCAGAGCAGTGTCCGTTTTGAATGGGACGGCGAAGTCTACTATGTGGACCCGTTCCAGATCACCGACGAGACCCACGACGCGGGCTTCGTTCTGCTGACCCATGACCACTTTGACCACTTCGACCCGGAGTCCCTCATGAACATCATGAACGAGTACACGCTGTTCGTGTGCCCGGCTCCCATGGAGGGGAAGGTGAAGGCGGTCGTCGGAGACCATGACATCCTGCCCGTCGTCCCGAACGAATTCTACGAGGACGGCCCCATGGAGGTCGACACCATCCCGTCTTACAACATCGACAAGGACTTCCACCCCGAGGACGCCGGCTGGTGCGGCTATGTCTTCCACCTGGGCGATCTACGCCTCTATGTGGCGGGTGACACCGACGACACCGACGACGCCCGCGACGTCTCCGCGGACATCGCGATGATCCCCATCGGCGGCACCTACACGATGACGCCTGAAGAGGCCGCCGACCTCACGAACGAGATGGCGCCGGAGATCGTCATCCCGACGCATTACGGCTCGATCGTCGGCAACCAGACGGACGGCGAGACCTTCGCGAAACTCGTCGACGAAGGCACCCAGGTCGTCTTCAAACTTCAGTTTTGAATCGCCAACGAGGGGCAGGACCACGCGGTCCTGTCCTTTTTGTTGCAATGCTGTTAGCAATTGCTAACTTTTCCTTGACGAGGGGAGAATAGCCGGGTTATAGTGAATTGAATTAACTAACCAAGGTGGTCCCCATGCCAAAAGACAAGACGAAGACCCATGCCGCACTGCTGACGGCCGCGCGACGGGAATTCCTGACCAAGGGCTTCGAGAAAGCTGCGCTGAATGTCATCGCCGAACAGGCGGGCATCACGCCGGCGGGGTTCTACCGGCACTTCCGCAGCAAAGACGACCTGTTCGATGCACTGGTGCGGCCGGTCCTCACCGAACTCGATGACCGCTGCAGGGAAGACATGGCCCTCATGGACACGGCCGACTACGACCCCTTCGACGAAGAAGGACTCTTTCAGTGGGTCGACTTCTTCTATGAGTACTTCGACGAGTGGCGGCTGCTCATCTGCTGTTCCCACGGCTCCCGGTACGAGCACTTTCGCGATGAACTGGTCCGCATGGAACACGAGTCCGCCATGAGCCTGTACCCCGGGCTGGATGTGCAGAAGAGCCGCGTCATCGCGGAACTGTTCATCCGCATGCTGGTCCTGCCCATCGAGGAGCAGATGACGAAGCCGGAAGCCGTCGAACATGTCCACTTCCTGCGGGAACTCCTGTACCCCGGGTGGGAGCGGGTCTTCCACCAAATACAACGTTAAGAATCTGGAACTTCGGTTCCAGATTTTGTCGTTTACAGGGGTTAGTTAATTTTACGCAGAAGAATTCACTATGAAGGAGACGAAACCAAAATGAAGAAAGAATGGAACAAAAACAACATCATCAAAGTGCTGCTCTGGACGCTGGCCTATGCCGTCCTCAGCATCCTCGTCATGGAACTTGGATCCATCCACCCGGTCTTTTTCGTCCTGTACCCGGTGGTGTCCGCCATCGTCCTGCCGATCCAGTACCTGATGGCGGCGAAGCGCGTGAAGGCCTTCGGTGTACCGACGGTCATGACCCTCGTGTTCGCGCTCATCGTATTCGCGGTCGGGGAGATGGCGTCTTACCGCTGGTTCGTGTTCATCCCGATGATCCTGCTCGCTGAAGGTGCCCGCGCCCTGTTCGGCTACGACTCGAAGAAGGGCCTCGGTATCAGCGCCTTCATCATGTCCTTCTCGACCTTCGCCTGGGCATTCCCGATCTGGTTCATGCACGACTTCACCATCAGCGAAGCCGTCAAAGAGATGCCGGCCGGCTATGCCGAGACCCTCGACGCCGTCTCCCCGATGTGGACTCTGCCCGTCGTCCTCATCGGCGCACTCCTCGTCGGCACCGCCTGCATCTGGTTCTACCTCAAAAAGTTCGTCAAAACCGACACCCCTGCAACGACAGAAGACCCCACCACCAAAGAAGCATGAGCTCTAAAGCGAACTAACCTCCCAAGGAGCCTGTTCCAATAAGATCGCACTTGAAAGACATACAACGGCTGTCCCCGGACAGCCGTTTCTCTTCGCCAACCTGAAATTCATCGATGTGTTCGTGCGCGTGCGCACACCGACTGACGCCCTGCTGTGCGGCACATGCTTTTACGATCTGGTTAACAGCACTTCTCCGTTTTGGCCGCAACAGCAGGGCTGAACTTTTCTCCATCTGAGACAGCGAATCAACCAGTTTAGATGGAGTTTTCTCCA
>ONJD01000147.1 GCA_900317985.1 uncultured Eubacteriales bacterium
CTGGTCTTCTCCCTGTCCGAAATCGGTCTTGGACTTCATGCCCGCTCCGATGACGCGGAAGAGGACGATCGACAGCGCGACTCCTATTATAGCAGAAAGGATGTACGCAAACCAGTCCGGGATGCCTCCCATCGTGTAGTCCGGGAACAGGACCGAGAGTTCGAACCCGTTCTCGAGGAAGTACGGCGTGTAGCCGAGGGCAGAACCGGCGGTCACGACTTCGGCGATCTCATCGGCGCCCCACTCGCCCCAGGCAGTGCCTTCGGCAAGGAGTCCCAGCGGGACCGCGACGATGAGGACGGCCAGCAGGATGTAGATCGGCAGGTACTTCTTCGTCGCCGCCTGTTTGCTGTCGGCATAGACAAGACCCGGCGTCGTCTTATGGACAAACGCGTAGAGCGCGACCGTGAAGATGACTTCAGCGAGACCGGCGATGGTCAGATGACCGAGCGCCATGGCCGGGATGGAAACGGTCAGGCCGTAGGGGCAGTAGAGCGCGTTCCCGGCGGCGTCATGGAAGAGATACGGCTGGATGCCGAACTCGATGGCCGCGCACAGGGCAGCCGCGTTGATGCCGACATAGGCACCGACACCGGCGGCGATGTACTTGCCCGAAGGAGCCTTGATCGCCTTGTTCACGGCATGGTAGACCGCGTGGCCGACAAAGGGCAGGACGAACGCCATGTTGAAACAGTTGGCACCGAAGGCGAGGATGCCTCCATCGCCAAAGAGCAGCGCCTGTAACAACAGGGCGATGGTTACCGCGATGCAGGCCGCTTCCGGCCCTAGCAAGTGTGCGATGAGCGTACCTCCGACCGCGTGACCCGTTGTGCCTCCGGGCAGAGGGATATTGAACATCATGCTGAGGAAGGAGAACGCCGCGAAGATGCCGAGCAGAGGCATCTTATCTTTCGGGACGGTCTCCCGGACCTTTTTGACAGATTTGTACCAGACGGGCACCATGGCTGCCGCCATGACCGCACAGGTCTCAGGACTCAGATAATTTTCAGGAATATGCATACTGTACTCCCCTTTGAAATCATAATATGAACACACTTATGATAGTCCAGACAACAGAGGTACAACAAGCCCCCCGGGGGGATACGTTTTTTGCGGAAAGCCCTTTTCAGTTGACAATAATTCCCTTAAAAAGATACAATTACAAGTAATCCATTAGAGAAAAGGCGGTAAAGCCATGAAAAACCTCATCGAAGAGAGCATCGTCAAGATCGTAGACGACGTCGTGGCCGACTATGACCACGGCCGTATCGTCGACAACCTCGACGTGCACAGCATCCCCAGCACCGATGCCATCATCGAGATCATCGACAAGCTGCTGCGCATCCTCTACCCCGGTTACCATATCGACCGGACCTATAAGACTTACAACATCCGCACCACCATCGCGACGGTCGCGGAAGATGTCGCATACCGCCTGTGTAAGCAGATCGCCCTCGCGCTCAAGTTCGACGAAGAGTACGCCAACAAGTGCGACACCGTCATCCAGGAGCGCGCCCAGGAAGTGACCGTGAAGTTCCTCGAGGCCCTTCCCCGCATCCGCGAGTACCTCGACACGGACGTCCACGCCCTCTTCGACGGCGACCCCGCTTCGGAGAGCCCGGACGCCATCATTATCTGCTACCCCGGTCTCTATGCTATTACCGTATATCGCCTCGCCCACGAGTTCTATGAGTTGAACGTCCCGATCATTCCCCGCATCATGACGGAGTACGCCCATTCCAAGACGGGCATCGACATCAACCCCGGCGCGAAGATCGGCAAGTACTTCTTCATCGACCACGGCACCGGTATCGTCATCGGCGAGACGACCGTCATCGGCAACAACGTCAAGCTGTACCAGGGCGTCACGCTCGGCGCTCTGTCGCTGAAAGAAGGCCGCGGGCTCCTCGACGTCCGCCGTCACCCGACCATCGAGGACAACGTCACCATCTACTCGAACGCGTCCATCCTCGGCGGTGAGACTATCATCGGCCACGACTCCATCGTCGGCGGTAACGTCTTCCTGACCCGGTCCATCCCGGCCGGCACCAAGGTCTACGCCAAGGCGCAGGAACTCCACTTCGCCACCGACGTCGACACACCGGAAGTCCAGGACGTCACGCAGACCGACAACCAGGACTACGTCATCTGACCACTTCTATCGCAAGCAAACGAAAACCTCAATAGTTCATAGAGAGAAACATAAAACTCAAAGACCTGCAGAATCCTCTGCAGGTCTTTTCATATGCCTACAAACTTGTATTTGTCTATGTTTTTTCCGGGGAAGGGGAAGCCAAAGAGCGTCGGAGAAAGCCACCTTCCCCTGTCCCCGGACCCCTACCCCTTTCGG
>ONJD01000075.1 GCA_900317985.1 uncultured Eubacteriales bacterium
GGTCGCGATGACGGCAACTTTATACGGGTTGTCGAAATATTTCAATTCCTCATCGGTATATTTCCTCATAGAGGTTACCTCCTTCAATACGTTAGTCAGTCAGGGCGGTAGCGCCGCTCCATACGGCAACCGGGGACCCATTCTCCTGGGCGATTCGCGTCAGTTCCTCCATACGCTCCTTGCGCATGAGGCCGACGCCTTTGAAGTCCCACTCTTTGCCGAGGCGGTCATACTTGTCCTGACAGAGGTTGTTGAATGCGCAGAGTTCCCACTTCTCGACCCGGTCGCGGACGATGCCGGCGAGCCCTTTGATGTTCTCGTCGGTGTCCGTGGCGCCGGGGATGATGGGGGTCCGGACCCAGATGCGGGCATCTGTGCCGGCGAGCCAGTCGAAGTTCTCGAAGATGAGTTTGTTGGACTGGTTCGTGTACTTGATGTGCTCGTCGTCATCGAAGAGTTTGAGGTCGTACAGGAAGATGTCCGTGTACGGCAGGAGCGCTTCGAAGACTTCGCGCTTGTTGAACCCGCAGGTGTCGAGCGCGGTGTGGATGCCGGCCTCTTTCAGTTTCCGGAAGAGCGCGAGCACGTCCTGCCACTGCAGGGTCGCCTCGCCGCCGGACACCGTGACGCCTCCGTCTTTGCCCCAGAACGCGCGGTCCCGGATGACCACGTCGTAGAGGTCGTCGATCGTGTAGTTGACGCCTTTGAGTTCGAGTGCCTGGGTCGGGCACTCCCTTGTGCAGGTGCCGCAGGCGTTGCAGAAGTCTGCCGTGTGGACGCCATTCTCGTCATACGTGATGCCGTTTTGCGGGCAGGCCGTTCCGCAGATGCCGCAGCCGATGCACAGGACGCCCTTCCACTCGACGTGCGAGCGCGGGTCGATGCTTTCCGGGTTATGGCACCAGGTGCACGCCAGAGGGCAGCCCTTCAGGAACACCGTGGTCCGAAGACCCGGGCCGTCTTCCGTCGACATGCGCTGGATGTCCAATACTTTCATGTTAGTACCCCATGTGGCTTTCTCTGGCAATGACTTCATCCTGCAGTTCGCGGCCGATGGACACGAAGTACGCGTTGTAGCCGGTGATGCGGACGAGCAGGTGGCGGTAGTCCTGCGGATGGGCCTGCGCTTCTCTCAGGACATCCGGGTCGAGGATGTTGATCTGCAGGGCCGTGCCGCCGTTCTCGATGTAACCGAGAATGAAGGACTTGAATTTCTCTTTGTGGGTGGGATCGCGGATCAGCGATGTATTGAAGGTGATGGTGTGCGACGCGCCGTTCGGCAGGTAGTTGACATACTCGGTCCAGTCGCCGCGTCCGGGGACCTTGCCGCCGAGGGCTTTGCCGACGGAGTTGACGTTCGAGGTCGGGCCGTTGATGTCCGCGCCGTTGGACGGGCAGATCGCGTTGCTCAGGAACTGCGGGTTCGCGCGGCCGTTGGCGGACGCCTTCATGACGTAGGAGGAGCCGACCCAGTAGTTCCAGGACAGCATGCCCGGACGGAACCGTCTGTGGGTGGACTTCGTCTCATACTTCCAGGCCTCGTTCGACCAGAATTCCATGACTTCACGGGCAAGCTCATCGGCTTCGTCGTCGTCACGGCCATACTTCGGCGCGCGGTTCTTGGCTTTCGCCTGAAGGACTTCGTGGCCTTCCCAGTTGTCGTAGAGGGCCTGTACGAGTTCCTCGAGGGTGCATTCTTTCTTGTCGTAGACGAGGTACTTCACCGCAAGGAGGCTGTCGACCGTGGAGGCGAAGGTGACGCCTTCCATGGTGACGAAGCCGATCTCGGCGCCGCCCTGCGTGACGTCCAGGCCTTTCTCGGCGCAGCCGCCGACGAGACAGGACAGGTACGGGGTCGGGTTGTACTTCGCGCGGATGGACTCGGAGATCTCATAGTTGTCGACGAACTTTTTGATGAGATACTCGGTCTGTTTCTTGTAGGCGTCGAAGAACTTCTCCCAGGTGTCGAGGTCTTTCAGTTCACCGGTCCTCGGGCCGTCCTGGGTGAGTTTCGTGGGTTTGCCGCCCATGATGTCTTCATAGGGCTCCATGTCCTTGCCGTTGGCATAGACGAGTTCGAGCGCCTTCAGGAGGTTGATGTTGTTGTCGACGGTGCCGGAACGGTCGTTGCCGACCATGGTGTTCTCGAGACAGCCGACGGGAGCGTATTCGCAGACGTTGTCTTCATTGATCAAATCGCCATAGTATTTGGACTCTCTCATCATGCCGGCCATGGAGCGTTCATCGAAGTTGAGCAGGAACGGAGCGCCCTGGGACTTCGAGATCATGTCGACGACCTTGTCGAGGAGTTTCTCGGGAGAGCCCTTGTGCAGACGGACGTTCGGCTTCGGCTCGAGGATGGGGCTCCAGTCGTCGATGACATCGAGGATGAGGTAGGTCAGGTCGTTGGTCATGTCCATGCCGCCCCGGCCCATGCCGGAGAGCGTCAGCAGCTGACCGAACCCGGCGGTGATGCCCTGGTTGCCGCCGACTTTGATGAAGCCGTCATACGCCGTGTTGCAGTGGAACCAGAAGCAGCCGAGGATGTCTTTCATGAAGTCTTCGGTCATGCCGTCTTCGATGGACTTTTTGTAGTAAGGATAGAGGTACTGGTCGATGCGGCCGAAGGAGACGCCGGGGCCCGGGTAGTTCTCATCGGACATGACCAGCATGTGGGTCATCCAGAGGGACTGGACCGCTTCCCAGAAATTGGTGGCGCCGTTCCAGGGGACCTTCGCGGTGTTCTCCGCCATCTGAAGGAGTTCTTCTTTCCGGACCGGGTCGTCGACCTTGTCCGCGCACTGCTTGCAGTACATGGAGAACTTCTCCGCCAGTTCCTTCGGGATGGTGCAGGACGTCATCATGGCGCGCAGCTGGGCGCCCTTCTGGCCCTTCTTCTCGTCTTCGCTCAGTTTGGTGTACAGGTCTTCGAGGTACTCGTACTCCGCCTTGAAGCCGTTGTCGACGATCTTCTTGTAGTCGGGGATGAGGTGGCCGGACGTGGCGCCGGAGTTGCCGTAGCCGTGTTTGAACAGGAAGGTCATGCTCTTGCGCGCTTCCTTGACGAGCCGGTCGCGTTCCTTCTGTTCTGACTCGGTCAGACACATGGACGTCATGATGTTGAAGCGGCAGCCGCAGAGCAGGTCGCTCGGGATGATCTCCATGGGGACCTGGTTCACGACGACTTCCTTGAGGAAGTCCGCCTTCCGCTCGACGAGGCTCTTCTTCCAGAAGTCCTCCGGCATCGGGACCTCCTGGGACAGCTGTTTGAACGCGCTGGTGAAGGTAGACAGGAACGTGTGGTTCTCCGGCACGATGTAGTATGTCATCTCATCGAACTGGCAGTCCCACGGAGTCCCGGTGGTGTAACCCGTGTACTCGTTGTTCCATTTGCGATTCACGCCCTCGAAGTAATAGTCGCGCAGCCATTTGGTCCGCGGACTGAGATCGCCGGGCTTTTTGATCGCGTTTTCATACTTGATCGCCATTAAATCTCCTCCTTTTTCTCGGTCAGTTTCCGAATGATGGTTTCTCCGTGTTCTAATAAAAGCCGCATCTCTTGTTCGGCTTTGGTTCCGTCTTTGTCCGCTATGGCGTTGGCGATGCACTGGTGCTTCTCCAGCACGAACGCGTACACTTCATGGTCCGAGTAGAACGTCTCGATAAGCGGGATGGCGCTCGCCTCGAACGCCTTCATGATGAACCCGTAGACCATGTTGCCGCTGAGCTTGCAGATGGCGTAGTGGAATAAGAGGTCGTAGCGGGCGCGCTTTTTCGGGTCGTCCTCCGTCTCCTCTTCGATGAGGAGGGCGCGGAGCCGGCCGAGCTGTTCCTTTGTCGCGTTCTCCGCCGCTTTGCGGACACATTCGAGTTCGAGGAACTTCCGGGCTTCGAGCAGGTCCTGCAGCTGCTTTGCGTTCAGCATGCCGTACTGGACGAGGTCCGACAGGATGGAGAGGTTGCCCTCGTTCTCCCAGTCCGCGACTTCGATCCATTTCGTGGGGACGATCTTGATGTACCCGTTCGTCTCGAGGTCCACGACGACCGCGTTGATGACCGACCGGCTGACGTTGTACAGCTCGGCCAGTTCCCGCAGCGTCGGGAGCTTCTCCCCCGGTTTGTACTCTCCGGAGAGGATCGAGATCTTCAGTTCTTCGATGATGGTTTCCGTCAGACTTTTTTTCATGGGTCTTGCCTTTCTGTCTGCAGTGAATACTCGCTCAGTAAATATGTGGTGGTATTACTACCGTGGTATTACCACCAACTCCATTCTAGCATATCGCCTTATAAAAAAGAATTATAGAAAGCATACAAAAAAAGGAGCCACGCTTTGTGGCTCCTGCTGAAGGTTTTGTCAGTTGTTTTATCTGGCTCTCAGTTTGTCGTAGGCTTCCCGGTCGATGCGTCCGGAGGAGAGCATCTCCTCGGACCAGAGCTGGAGGGTGTCGACCGTCATGGCCATGCGTTCGAGGTTCTCCTGGATGTGCACGAAATCCTCGAGTTCGTCGGACTGGATCTCGCCGTCGGCCGAGATGTCGATGAGCCGCTCCTGGTCCCTCTGCAGGGAGTTGAGCGAGGCGAGCATCTCGAGGACGATCTGCGAGAGGTCCTTGAGGTCGAGCTCCGGCACGTACTTCTGCCCGATGGGGCATTCGTGGCTGCAGTACCAGTTGTTGAGCTGGGGCGCCGCGTAGCCTTCGGCCATTAGGAGCACGTCTTCGGGGTGCGCCTGGGTCTTGCCGTTCTCGATCTTCTCGATACGGTCCGGGGACATGCCGACGAGGATGTCAGCCGCCTTTTCCCGGGTCAGTCCAAGTTCCTCCCGTTTGAGCTGGTAGATGCTTTTGTTTTCTTTCGTCGATGCTCTTCCCATAGATACATTCCTCCCTTGCATTCATTATAACAGAGTGGTATATTTTTTGGGCAACGTTTTTAGAGAGGAGGGCGATGTAATGACCGCTGAACACAAGCTGGACATCCGGGACGGTCTGCGCGACTCCGTCCCCATCGCCATCGGCTACTTCGCCGTCGCGCTTGCCCTCGGCATCACTGCCCGCCAGGCGGGCATCACGCCGTTCCAGGGGTTCCTGTCCTCCTTCCTCAACCGGACGTCCACCGGCGAATTCGCCGGCTACCGGCTGGTCCTCGAGCAGGCGCCGTACATCGCCATGTTCGTCATGACCCTCATCGTCAACGCCCGCTACATCCTCATGAGCGCCGCCCTGAGCCAGCGCATCCCGGCAGGGACGCCGTTGTGGCAGCGGTGCATCATGGCATTCGGCATCACCGATGAGATCTTCGGTGCCACCATCCTGCGCAACAAACCGGTCTCGGTCTGGTACAGTTTCTGCTGCGCCACACCGGCCGCCCTCGGCTGGGCCGCGGGCGACGCCACCGGCATCCTGCTTGGTAACGTTCTGCCGGACCGCGTGGTCCTCGCTCTGGGCGTCGCGCTTTACGGTATGTTCATCGCCGTGTTCATCCCGCCCGCGCGAAAGAGCAAGATCATTGCGGGGCTCGTCCTCGTGTCCTTCGCGCTGAGCTGGGTCTTCACCAAAGTGGCGCCTCTCTCCCACCTGTCCTCCGGCAACCGGATCATCATCCTGACGGTGGCTATCGCGGGTGTGGCGTCGTTGCTGTTCCCTGTGAAGGACGAAGATGCTGACCTCAGTGTGGCGGAAGAAGCCAAAGAAAGCGAGGGCAGCCATGCATAACAACTACCTCTACATTCTCATCATGTTTGCGGTCACCTACGCCATCCGCGTCGTGCCGATGACCCTCATCCGCAAACCCATCGAGAACCGCTTTGTGAAGTCGTTCCTCTACTACGTCCCGTACGTGACCCTCGCGGTCATGACGTTCCCCGCCATCGTCGACGCCTCGGGCGCCTGGTGGGTCGGCGCGCTCGCCCTCATCGCAGGCGCGGTCGCCGCCTGGTTCGGCGCAGGCCTCTTCCCCGTCGCCGCCATCTGCTGCTCCATTGTCTTCGGCTGCTCATTCTTACTGTAAACAACATACATGACATAGACAAACCCCCGAAGCGGTCGCTTCGGGGGTCGTTTATTTCTGTTCATTCGGTTTTCTTTTCATAGCTCTGGTACAGGATGCCGCCGAGGATCAGCGCCAGCGCGACGATGCCGTTCCAGTGGATCTGCTCCCGGAGGATCAGCGCAGACAGCAGCATGGACAGGACCGGCACGAGGAACGCGAAGTTCGCGATGCGCGCCGAGTTCTTCGAATCGTTCAGCGCGATGGCCCAGATGAGGTACCCGACCGCGTTGGCCATGACACCGAGCCATGCGAGGATGAGCCAGGTCTTGAGGTCCGGCATGGTCCAGCCGCCTTCGACGAACCCGGCGATGAGGCCGCTGACCATCGTCACACCCCAGTAGATCGGCATGCACAGGTCCTGGTCGAGGTCTTCCCTCTTGTTCAGGACCGAGAACAGGCCGTAGGACACCGCGGCGACGATGCATCCGACGATGCCGAGCACCGGGTGCGCGCCGTACTGGTCGTTGCCGCCGGCCAAAAGCACCACGACGCCGAGGAACGACGCGACCATCGCGAGGACTTTCAGTGTCGTGAAAGGTTCTTTCAGGATGAGGCAGGAGAACAGCACGAGCATGATCGGCCATAGATAGTTGAGGATGCATGCGGTCGAAGCCGGCAGCTGCGCAATGCCGAAGTAGTAGAGGAATTCATAGACGAAGAAGCCGAGGAACCCGAGTCCGAGCAC
>ONJD01000077.1 GCA_900317985.1 uncultured Eubacteriales bacterium
TAGAGGCGGTCTTTCATTTCGTCATCGAGGTCGGAGAGATGCTCGAAGATCCAGTCGCAGATGCACTGGACGACGAGCTGCGCGGTGTTGTAGTTTTCCATGACGTCCATGCGGAGCGCCTCGGTCGACGGGCAGCTGGTGATATACCAGAATTCGAAGTAGGCGATATCATAGAGGAGCTCGACGAGCTCGACGCCGGTGAACTCGTCTTCGTCGTCATCGTCGAAGGGGTCGACGGCGACAAGATCGTCGTCGATCGCCGCGGCGGCCTCTTCGGCCTCGCGGGCACGGATAGACTCGATGACCTGGTCGATGACCAGGGAGAAGGACGTCTCGATGAAGAGCTCGATGAATTTGGATTTTTTCGGGAAGTAGTACTGAAGCAGGCTCTTCTGCACGCCGGCTTCCTTGCCGATGACGGACAGCGGGGTCTTGGCATAGCCGGTCTCAGCAAACAGTTTGAATGCGATGCGGGCGATCCGCTCCTGCTCTGCCAGGTATTTCTGGGTCTGTTTCATAATATGCTCCTTTTACGCTCATGGCCGGAAAACGGCGCATTTTCAGATTACGGCGGTAGTATAACACATTTTGAAAAATGTTACCGTACAAATTTTTGTACTCGGACAAAATTTCGTACACGTACAAATAAATTTGACCGAATAACCCGGAATTTGCCGATTTTGGGGAGAAAATCATTGACGTTTGTGAAACTGCATAGTATATTAAAGATGAATTTGTACGCGTATAAAGAAATGCGCTACATTTGTGATTGAGAAAAGGAGGAATAGTACAAATGATTCTCGATTTCATTAAGGGGATCCTTGCGGGTCTTACCCAGCACCCCGGTGTGCAGTGGGGCAACACCGTCATGGAAACTCCGTATGAAGGCTGGCGCATGTGGATCCAGGATATGTTCGCCAACATGGGTTGGGGTTCCATTTTCCTGATCGCACTGTCCGCCCTCACCTGGACCGGCGTCTACCTGATCATCATCTGGCGCCTTCACAAAGACCACGCGCCGTCCATGCCGTGGGTCTGCCTGTGCATGAACTTCTCCTGGGAGTTCCAGTTCTCGTTCATGGTCCCGTATCCGGAACCTGTCACCCGCTGGGGCATCTATCTCTGGGTCGCGTTCGACTTCATCATGTTCGTTCTTGACCTTCGGTATGCCAAGATGTTCTACGCGAAACGCTTCCCGGGCTATGACTGGTCCTATTACTTCGTCAAGCTCTGCACCTTCGCGATCATCTTCGTGTCCATCCTTCTGATGAACCCGCAGTGGCCGAATCTTCCGGATTCCCCGATGTTCGCCGCCTATCTGATGAACGCGATCATGTCCATGGTCTTCTGCATCCATATCTTCTCGAGAGAGACCATCGAAGGCCTCAGCGTCTGGGTCGCCGTTCTCAAGTGCATCGGCACACTCGCTCCGACCGCGCTCGGTACCTATTGGACCATCTTCCGCGGAAACGAGATCGAGTGGTTCGTGTACTGCCTCGGCTTCATCTGCGCCGTCTTCGACTTCATGTACATCTATCTTCTCGTCAAGCGTTTTGCCCGGTTCGGCATCAACGCGTTCACCCGCAAGCCCCTCAAGGGCAAGGAAGAACTCGCTGCCAGGACCTTCGCCGCTGTTGAAGAGTACAAAGAGAGAAGCAGCAACTTCAAACTGAAGAGCTACAAAGAGTGCAAAGAATTCCTGAAAGTGGAATAACCACGATTTCCTGTCCCGCCCGGTCCTCCGGGCGGGGCTTTTCTGTTTGACAACCCTTCGAGCGGGTTGTATAATGGGTCGTACTAATGGCTAGTAACCCTGCTACAGTTGAAGGGAGGGACAACATACAATGAGCGAGATCAAAGTCAGAGAGAACGAATCCATCGACAGCGCACTGAGACGTTTCAAGAGACAGACTTCCAGAGACGGTGTCATCAAAGAGGTTCGCAAAAGAGAGCACTACGAGAAGCCGTCTGTCAAGCGCAAGAAAAAATCAGAGGCAGCTCGCAAGCGCAAATACAAATAAGTTTTGAACTTATACCGGCTGCAGGGAGCCCCTGCGGCCGGTTTCTTTTTGAGGTGACTCCCCATGAAACAGTTGAAACCCGACGCGAAATGCCGTTACCTGACGGATGTCACACCGGCCACGGTGAAGGCGCTCGGCTGCAAAGCCGTCCTCATCGACGCCGACAACACCTCCTCCCACGACCTCACCACCGACCCGCTTCCGGGCACGGAGGACTGGGTCCGCGCCATGAAAGCGGCAGGTCTCAAAGTCCTGCTCCTCTCGAACGCGAAGACGGAACGGGCGAAGGTCCTCGCGGACCGGTATGCCATCCCCGTCGTCGGGATGGCGGCGAAGCCGTTTCCCTTCGGGTACTTCCGCGCGGCGCTCAAACTCCGTACATCGCCAAAAAAAGCGGTCATGCTCGGAGACCAGCTCTTCACGGACATCCTCGGGGCGAACCTCGCGGGGTGCAGAAGCATCTGGGTCGAACCCTATGAGGAGGACAAGCGCGACAAGTACTTCCTCATCAAACGCAAGCTCGAGCAATGGGTCTCGAAACGCTGGGAATGACCATGGAGACCGCAGAGCAACGAAAGGAACAAACCATATCATGAACATCGCACAACTCGCTTCTCAGTTGAAATCGACACAGGCGGCGCTCATTTTGAGCGAGGAGAACCGCCTCTATTTCACCGGGTTCCCGTCCTCGAACGGCACCCTTCTGGTCATGCCGGAGGAGAGCGCGTTCGTCACGGACAGCCGGTACTTTGAGGCTGCATCCAATACCGTCACGGAGGCGCAGGTCCTCCTTCAGGACCAGGTCTATCAGCAGGTCTTCGACCTGCTCCAGAAGCACAGCTGCACGGAGATCCTCGTCGAGTCCGAACGCATGACCCTGTCCGAACTGAACAAGTGGCGCAAGATGCTCCCGACTTACTCCTTCAACGTTTCGAACCGGCTCGACACGCTGGCGAACGAACTTCGGGAGGTCAAGTGTGAGGCGGAAGTCGAAAAGATGCAGAGAGCGCAGGACATCGCCGAAAAAGCGCTCGAGGAACTCCTCCACATCCTGAAACCCGGCGTGGCGGAGCGGGACCTGGCGAACGAACTCGAGTACCTCATGCGCAAGTTCGGCGCGGACGGCATCTCGTTCGACACCATCGTGGTCAGCGGCGCCAACTCGTCGAAGCCCCACGGCGTCCCCGGCGAGAAACTCGTCGAGACCGGCGACTTCGTCACGATCGATTTCGGGGCGATCTACGACCACTACCATTCGGACTGCACCCGCACGTTTGCCGTCGGCCGGCCGACGGAGGAGATGGTCAACGTCTACGAGACCGTCAAACGGGCACAGCAGGCAGGTCTCGACTATGTGAGACCGGGCATCGGGGCATTCTACCTCGACAAGGCCTGCCGCGACGTCATCGCGGAGGCGGGCTACGGAGCGTACTTCGGACACAGCACCGGCCACGGGGTCGGCGTCGAGATCCACGAGCATCCGTTCGCGGGCCCGAAGTCCGAAGAGACCATCCGCGAAAACGCGGTCGTCACGGTCGAACCGGGCATCTATCTGCCCGGGAAATTCGGTGTCCGCATCGAAGATATGGTGCTCGTCACGGCCGACGGACACAAGAACTTCTGCCACTTGACCAAAGACCTTGTGGTACTGTAAAATAAATAATAATCTTGTTATCTAAACAGCATCTATTTGGAGGTTTACCACTATGATTTCTGCAGGTGATTTCAGAAACGGTGTCACTTTTGAAGAGGACGGCCAGGTCCTTCAGGTCGTCGAATTCCAGCACGTCAAACCCGGTAAGGGCGCGGCGTTCGTCCGCACCAAGACCAAGAACGTCATCACCGGTTCCATTACGGAAAAATCCTACAACCCGAGCGCAAAGTTCCCCACCGCGTTCATCGAGAGAAAAGACATGGACTTCTCTTATGCGGACGGAGACCTTTACTACTTCATGGACCCCGAGACCTTCGACATGGTCCCCATCAATGAGTCCGACCTTCCGGACGCCTTCAAGTTCGTCAAGGAGAACATGACCTGCCAGGTCCTCTCCTACAAAGGCAAAGTCTTCGGTCTGAACTGCCCGAACTTCGTCGAACTGGAAGTCACCCACACGGAGCCCGGTCTTGCCGGCAACACCGCTACCAACACGCTCAAACCCGCTACCGTCGAAACCGGTGCTGAAGTCCGCGTCCCGCTGTTCATCAACGAGGGCGAAGTCATTCAGATCGACACCCGTACCGGCGAGTACATGGGCCGCGCATAAACGCACATTCCCCACACAAACAAAACAAACATATTCTGAGAAAGAGAGGACCCCAACATGAAACTGTCCGAAAAAGTTGCTTACCTGAAAGGCCTGGAAGAAGGCCTCGACCTCGACGCTGCCAACGCAGAGAACAAACTGCTCAAAGGCATCATCGAGACGTTTGATGAGATCGTTGCCGCCATCGATCAGAACGCGAGCGATCTCAAAGAGATGACCGACCGCGTCGATGAGATCGACATGGACCTTGGGGACCTCGAAGCCATCCTGTTCGAAGGCTTTGAAATCGAAGAGCTCACCGAAGAGGAGTTCGACGATCTGGACGCCGAAGACGAGGCTTTCGAAGTCGTCTACACGTCTGACGAAGCTCCGGAAGAAGAGGCTGAGGAAGCCGCGGACGAGCTGTTCGCCGATGCTCCGGCAGAAGACACGGTCGAAGAGGAAGTCGAAGAAGACGTCATCGAAGAGCCGGCTGTCGAGGAAGAAGCTCCCGTTGAGGAAGAAGCTCCCGTTGAGGAGATCATCGAAGAAGCTCCCGTCGAAGAGGAAGCCCCCGTCGAGGAAGAAGAGCTCGATGACGACGCCATCTTCGCCGCTGCGGACGAAGTCGTTGCTGAGGCCGAGGCCGCGGAAGCTGCCGCCGCCGAAGAGTCCATCTTCGAAGAAGCCGCTCCTGCCGCCGCTGCCGCCGCAGTCGCATGGCCGGAAGAAGAGCCCGTCGTCGAAGAGCCCGTCGAAGAAGTCGTCGAGCGCGAAGCGGAGCCGGAAGAGGACACCTACGAAGTCGAGTGCCCGTCCTGCGGCCACGTCATGTTCATCGATGACAGCATCCTTGCTCAGGGCGGCATCGAATGCCCGAAGTGCCACGAGAAACTCGAGTTCGAAGTCGAGTACGAGGACTGAGGCGTTACGCTCAAACCAAATAAACAGAGGGGTACCGGCTCAGTCGGTGCCCCTTTTTTCCAACGGAGTCACAGTATGGAAACGAAAGAAAAAACCATTCGAAAAGTCTATGTGTTCCGCGGTCGCATCCTGACGGTCCGCAACGATGACGCCCTCATGCCGAACGGCGATGTACGGGGCCGTGAAGTCGTCGAGCACCCGGGCGGCGTGTGCGTCCTGCCCATCCAGTCGGACGGGTCCGTCCTGCTCGTCGAGCAGTTCCGGTACCCCTACATGGAGGACGTGCTCGAGGCGCCCGCCGGCAAGCTCGAACCGGGGGAGGACCCCTTCGAGGCCGCGAAGCGCGAGCTGCGGGAGGAGACCGGCATGGTCGCCACCGAGTGGTTCGAGCTCGGCTGGGACTACCCGAGCCCCGGCTACACCAACGAGATCATCCGGCTGTACGCCGCCCGGGGCCTGTCCGACGTCGGACAGGAACTCGACGACGACGAGTTCCTCAACGTGAAGAAAGTGTCCTTCACGAGCGCGCTCGAGATGATCTACGACAACGAGATCCGCGACTCCAAGACCGCTATGGCGGTCCTCAAGTACAAGGACCTCCTGAACCTCGGAAAACTCGACGAAAAGAAGATCTAAAGTCAGGTCGGGCTTTCGATCGGTTCCGTCGAAAGAGGCCGCCCTGAATATCCTGTAAAGAAGGACATTACAATGCATTTTATCCTTGCTTCCGGTTCTCCCAGAAGAAAAGAAATACTTGAAGAACTGGGCTATCAATTCGAGATAAAAACCGGCGATTTTGATGAGTCGACCGTGTCCATGGATGACCCGAAAGAGGGTGTCCAGAGGCTCGCACTCGGAAAAGCTTTGGCCGCAGTTGACCGTCCGGGACTGTACCTGGGCTCTGATACCGTAGTGGTTCTGAACAACGTAGTGATGGGAAAACCGACCGATCCGGAAGATGCGAAAACGATGCTTCGCAGCCTCTCCGGGCGGACACATGAAGTTTGCACCGGCGTTGCTCTGGTGACCGTCGGTGAAGACGGGTCGGTGGAAAACACCGAGACGTTCGTCGAGGCGACGGAGGTCACGTTCTTCAAACTCTCTGAGGAAGAGATCGACTGGTATGTCGGGACCGGAGAGCCGATGGACAAGGCCGGCGCGTACGGCATCCAGGGCCTCGGGTCGTCGGGCTGCCGGCGGCACGGGTGTACCGGGCGCTCCGGAAGCACGACATTGTGGCGCGGTAAATCGCCCACCACAACATGTAGATACGCGAAAAATCGGCAGTCGCGGATTGTAGAAAAAGTGTTGAAAAAGTGTGCAAAACCTTTAGCGTTTTTTACAATAGAATCCCCGTGGCCTCTGTTATATAATACTAAAGTATAGTGGAGCAGTCTCGAAACCCGTCGGGATACGGCTCCCATCTTCTCCAAATATGACCCTCGAAAGGAGTCTCTCAAACATGTTATTCACTCAGGATATTG
>ONJD01000062.1 GCA_900317985.1 uncultured Eubacteriales bacterium
GTCAGACGTCATCTTCCACTGGATCAGCTGCATATCGTAGATCCTCCGGAACGGCGTGTTGCCGAGGAGGTTGCCGAAGCCATAGTAGCAGATGAACCGGCCGACAGGCAGGATGACGGGCCGGAGCGCGTCGATGACGACGGTGCCGTCATGGGGGCCGGCGATGGTGGTGACTGATTTCACAAGGTCGCCGTGTCCGCCGGCGAACAACGGAGACAGATCGTCCGGGTCAGTGACCGCGCGCTCTTCCGCGGAGCCGAACTCCATGAGGTGCGCGAACATACGGACCGTGGCGCCGCCGAAGCTGTGGCCGAGGATGTGGAGGCGCTGGATCTCGCCGTCGTCGGCGACTTTGCCCCAGTTCGGGAGCTTGGCCTCGGTATAGACTTTTCCGTACCGGTCATGACCGTACTTCTTCGAATGAGCTTTGCCGTAGTCGACCCGGGTGCCGGTCAGGGACGCGTAGACTTCACAGGCGCGGTCCCAGGCGGAGCCCAGGGAACTGAAGCTCGGAGCGCAGGCCTCATAGCCCTGCTTTTTGAGCCGTTTGGGGATGCTGCCGGCGGCGCCGCCGAAATAGGGCATCACCTTGTTGACCAGCTCGTCTTCGCCAAAGCCGAGCATGCCGTGGCAGAACGCGAATGCGTCGCTGCGGACTTCGTTTAAATGTATTCTTAAAGAATTCTGAAAAGTATACACATTTCAAAACGATGCTTGGTTTCTGTATGGTGTCACGAAAAGCAGAACGCAGCCCGGCGGGTGTCGGGCTGCGCGAGCGATCGTTTGTGGATCAGTCAAGAGACAGCAGCATGTTGAAGTACTTCTTGTAGTAGCTTCTGTACTTGAAGGGATTGAAAACGGCGCCGCCACCGACGCCGACAACGTCCATGTGGTCGCCCTGCCAGACGGGCATGGCGGTCCAGACGCCCTTCTTCAGGTCGTTCTTGACGTCTTCGTAATAGGCGTGCGGCTCGTCCAGCGGGAAGAGCGCCGAGATGGTGTTGGAGCAGCCGTCGGAGGCCTTCCACTCTTCCGCGAGAGGCTGGCCGAGGGTGCGGTCGTAGTCGTAGACACCCATCATGTCACCGGTGATGATGAACGGCGGGAAGGAGGTCCATTTCATCCGGTAGTTCCCGTTCTTCTTCCGCTTGGAGGCGTCGGTGGAGATGGAGAATTGGTACGCGTCCGGGTTGGACTCGAGGAACTCATTGAGGTCCTTGGCGCCGGCGAGGCACAGGTCCCAGAAACAGTCATCGTGGGACTTCCAGAACTTGCGGACTCTGCCGAGGTGGCCGATGTACAGCGGATGCGCTCTCTTGTCACGGTCGGACGTGATCTTCCACTGGGTCAGCTGCATGTCGTAGATCTTGCGGAACGGGGTGTTGCCCATGACGTTCGCAAGACCGACGAAGGAGATGACCTTCAGGGTCGGGACCAGGATGCCGATGGCGTCGATGACGGTGGTGCCCTCGAACGGACCCGCGATGGCGGTGACCGACTTCAGCCAGTCGCCTTTGCCGCCGGCAAACAGCGGAGAGAGTTCGTCGGGCGGAGTGACCGCGCGCTCTTCTACCGAGCCGTACGCCATGAGGTGGGACAGCATGCGGACCGTCGCGCCGCCGAAGGAATGGCCGAGGAGGTGGATGCGCTGGATCTCGCCGTCATCCGCGATCTTGCCCCAGTTCGGGAGCTTGGCCTCGGTGTAGACCTTGCCGAAACGGGCGTGGCCGTATTTCTTCGAATGGGCAATGCCGTAGTCGACCTGCGTGCCGGTCAGAGACGCGTAGACTTCACAGGCGCGGTCCCAGGCGCTGCCGATGGAGCTGAAGCTGGGTGCGGTGGCTTCGTAGCCCTGCTTCTGCAGCCGTTTTACGAAACTGCCGGAGAAGCCGCCCCAGTAAGGCATAAACTTGTTGACGAGTTCATCCTCACCGAAGCCGAGCATGCCGTGGCAGAATACGAAGGCGTCGCTGCGTACCTGATTCTTTTTCTTGAACATAGTCTTTTCTCCCTTTCATTCTGTTTTGTCACATACTGACAGTTGTCAGTTTCATTATAGCGAAACTCTCCACGTTTTCCAATATTCGACCAGTAAACTATATGTTATCTTTTTCACGAATCCGCAAATCGCTGCTTTTCGCATGGTTATTGGACGTTCGCCCGCAGAAGCGTTCTTCTTCCGCCGTGGAACTCGTGCTACAATGGAACAGGTAATTAGTTCGGACAACTTGCGAGAGTTGGACAATAGAAAAAGGAGTGTTTTCCAATGAGCTACAAGAACAAGTACCCCTTCGTGTTCATCGGCGGCATGCTGAGCTGGGGCGAAGAGAACATCATGTACAAGGGCTGGCCCTACTGGGGCATGGTCGCCGGCAACCTGTGCCGCCAGCTTCGTGAGACGGACATCGAGGCGTACGGCGTCCAGGTCGGTCCCGCGAACAGCGCCTGGGACAGAGCCTGCAACCTCTACGCCATGATGACCGGCACGACGGTCGACTACGGTGTCGCCCACGCCAAGGCGCACAAGCACGACCGGTACGGCCGCACCTATGAAAAGCCCCTCTTCGAAGGCTGGGGCAAACCCATGGCGGACGGCGGCATCAAAAAGGTCCACCTGCTCGGCCACAGTTTCGGCGGCGCGACCATGCGTATGCTGGCGGAGCTCCTGACCAATGGTTCCGAAGAAGAGCGGAAAGCGACGAAGGACGGCAGCTTATCGCCTCTGTTCGAGGGCGGCCACGGCGACATGATCGCCACCATCACGGCCATCTCGGCACCCCATGACGGCACCACGTTCGTCCACGCGTTCGAGCCGATGATGAAAGTCCTGACCGCCGGTGTCCTCGGCATGTTCGCGGTCCTCGGCAACACTCCGGCGAACAAGTTCTATGACAACTACATGGAGCAGTATCACCTGACGGTCCCGGCCGGCCAGACGAACTACAAAAACATCCTCGACCCGAAGCAGCTCCTGCGCATCCGCGACGTCATCAAGACGGGCGACCACGTGTTCCACGACCTGCGCATCGATGAGGCGTCCAAGATCAACGACTTCATCCACTGCTCTCCGGACATCTATTACTTCTCTGTCTCCGGCAACGGCACGAAGCCCGCGAAGGACAACCCCGAGAACCAGGTCCGCGCGCCCATCATGATCTTCGCATTCATCCCGTTCGCGAAAGTCATGGGCAAGTTCCCGGCACAGAAGATCGGCGACTACTACATCGACGCGTCCTGGCACGCGAACGACGGCCTCGTCCCGACCGAGTCCGGCCGCTACCCGCACAAGGAGCCCCACGTCATGTATGAGGACGTGAAAAACCAGCCCCTGAAGAAGGGCGTCTGGCATGTCCTGCCCGACTACATCGCCGACCACGGCACCGTCATCGGCGGCTCCCTCTCCTACATCGGGCCCGGCAAACCGGACATCTACCGCACCTACTGGCGCAACCATCTCGATATGCTGATGACGCTCGAGTAATGAACATTTGATAACTTCACAAGACATCCCCCGTCGAAAAAACGACGGGGGATGTACTATTTGCACAAAGGTCTTTCTTCTTCGTCAAATCCAAGTAACTTATTTTGTTCACTGTTGACAATTGTCTGCCCCTAAAAAAGTACGATAAAATGGAATTGACTGAAAACGGAACCTTAAATAGGAGAGCGCCAAAAAACGAAAGGAGAATAACCATGCTTCTTAGCCTCAGCCTCATTTTTGACCTTCTCATCAAATGGCCCCTGATGCTTCTCTTCGGCCCGCTGGCCCTGCTTTTCTAAGAGACATCATCGACAGGTCAATCATCAAACACAAAAACGCCGACCGCAGGGTCGGCGTTTTTCTTTGTGTCAGGTGAGGTCCCTTACCGGATGAAGTGGGTCCACTCGTGCTCCTCCGTCTTCGGCAGTCCGATCTGCTCTTTCCCGAGGGCGATCGACTTCATGAGGAAGCTCATGTTCCGCGCCAGCACGCGCACGGTCTGGAGGCCTTCGGCGTCCTGCGCCGCCTCCCCTTCCGCGCGTCCGAAGACGTTGTTCCAGTACTGGCTTCCGGCGACGACCATGTTGGAGATGGTAAAGTACTTGTTGAGTTCGTCGAAGGTGGCCGAGGTGCCGCCGCGGCGGGCGACTGCCACACCGGCGCCGACCTTGAAGCTCTTGTCGAACGGCGCGCTGTAGAAGAGCCGGTCGAGGACCGCGATGGTCGTCGCGTTGGCGGACGCGTAGTAGACGGGCGTCGCCACGACAAGGCCGTCGGCCTCCTCGAATTTGGGCGCGATCTCATTGACGACGTCATCGAAGACGCACTTCCCCTTCTTCGCGCAGCCGCCGCAGGCGATGCATCCGCGGACGGCCTGGTTCCCGATGCGGACGACTTCCGTCTCCACACCTTCCTCTTCAAACACTCTGACCATCTCGTCGACGGCCAGCGTGGTATTCCCTTTCATACGGGGCGACCCGTTCAAGATCAAAACTTTCATGATATGCCTCCTGTCAGTATTGTTCTGACGGTATTATACCATAAACAAAGAAAAGAATAGATAAAGTAGCTCATTGACGAAGCACGGTCGACCGAGTACAATATATGGTGGTTAAAAAGAAAGGAGATCATTCTCATGAAACGGTTGATTGCTGCATTGCTCGTTTCCCTCATGACCCTTAGCGTTCTCGCCGGTTGCGACCGCCCGTTCAACAAGGAAGTCAACGACGGAAGGGAGCAGCTCACCACTGTGGCCGCCGCGGTCAAGAGTACCGAGCCGAAAACGAAATCCACCACGAAAGCCTCCGCCACGAACAAGATCTTCAGCACCCCGTCCACACAGGACCTCGTGAAGGGGTACTTCAATATCGTCGGCAACGTCCCGAAGGGCACCGCCGGCGCGTCCCTGAAACTGGCCGAAGCCGCGGTCGCGGTCTTCCAGTTCGCGCAGGACTACAACCTCGCCGGCTGTGACATCTCCGCTCTCAGAGACAACATGCTGAACGCCTGGGAGAAGGTCCTCGACGAAGAGGAGCGCGCCAACTTTGACGAGAACTTCATGGACGTCGTCACCTTCATGGACGCCGCGCAGGAAGACCCCGCCAGTGTCGCGGGCCAGCTCGAAGACGCGGGCGTCAAAGCCGATTTCGAAAAGCTTGCCAAACAGGCCGGCGCCTGGGACAACTGGGACACCCTCAAGTCCAACACGCTGACCCTGGGCAACTCGGAAAGCTGAATCGCCAACAAAATGACCGCCGACTCGCAAGAGCCGGCGGCTTTTTTTGTCTTATTGGCGATTTACTCCTCGTCGAGCCGGACGATCTGCCGAACGTCATAGCCCTCCTTGACGAAGTCGGTGTCGTACATCTCGTAGAGGTACGGCTTCACGCGGATGACGGCGACTTCGACCGCTGCCGCTTTCATGACATCGTACGGGATGCCCTTGAACGCGAGGAGCTTCTTGAACTCGTCGGACTGGTTGTCGTAGAACTCGACAGTGCCCATGACCTGGAGTCCGTGGGAGTCTCTCACATCGCCGTAGTACTCGAAGATGGCCATGGAGACGTTGCGGTTCTTCTCGAGGCCGATGAACTTGTTGCCGCCCTCGGAGACGAACCAGAACTCGTCGTCCATGTAGGTATACTCAATGGGCGTGCAGCGGATGTAGTCGCCGTACCCCGTGGCAAAGCCGCACGTGTTGTGCGCCTTGATGAAGTCCACGATGTGCGCCAGTGCATCGCCCCGCTCCATATGTTTCGCGGTCTTCTGCTGTTCGATCCAGAAGTTTTGGAAATGATTGAAATCGATGCTCATGAAAATTCCCCCTTGATGTCTTTATTTTAACAAAACTTGTGCTATGATAAAAGAGTAAAGCGTTGCTTTTTGAAACGAAATACTTATGAAAAGCAACAATTGTGTTAAAGGGAGGAAAATTGTATGAAAGTATTACTGGCTGGCGCTTTCGGTAACCTCGGTTTCGAGATCCTGAAAGTCCTCGTCGAACGGGGCTACGATGTCGTAGCCGCGGACCTGAAAGAGAAAGAAGACAACGGGCTCGAAGGCAAGTACACCTTCAAGGCGATCAACGCCACCGACCCGGAGACTCTCAAAGGCATCTGTGACGGCGTCGATGTCGTCATCACGACCATGGGTCTGACCTCTGCGTCCACCGTCGTTACCGCTTATGACGTCGATTACCAGGGCAACCTGAACCTCTACAACGAGGCGGTCGCTGCCAAAGTCCCGCACTTCACCTACATCTCCGTCATCGCCTGCAAGGAGCCCGGCGCGGAAGAAGTCCCGCTGCTCCACGCGAAGGCCATGTTCGAAGACGAAGTCCTGAAAGGCCCCATCCCCTATGTCATCCATCGCCCGACCGGGTACTTCTATGACATCGCCAAAGTCTTCAAGCCCTACATCGAAAAGGGTGAGATGCAGCTCCTGAAGGGTTACCACAACGTTCAGTGCAACGTCGTCGACTGCCCGGACTTCGCGAACTACATCGTCGACCATATGCTCGATGAGAACGCCATGTACGAAGTCGGCGGAAAAGAGACCTACGACTACGAAGAGATCACCAAGATGTGCTTCCGCGCCGCCGGCAAGCCCGTCATCATCAAGGACGCGGCTCCCTGGATGTTCACCCTGCTCGGCAAACTTCCGAAAGTCAAGAAGGAAGGCAAGGCCGACATCATGAAGTTCGGCGCCTGGACCATGACCCACAGCCTCGTCGGCAAAGACGTCACGGGCGATGCATCCTTCAAGGAATACATCACCAACTATTTCGGAGGTGACAATTAATGTTCCATCTCGATCCTGCTTACATCGGTCATGTTTGGCCGACCTTCATGTGGACCATCACCCTTGTCGCGGCCATCGGCTGCATCATGGGCTTCTATGAGTTCGTCTGGTTCATGTCCGTTGGTTACGGCTTCGCCGTCATGTGCATCGGTCTGTTCCACCTCATCTTCGGCTTCGCCGCTCACACCTTCACGGCTGCGAGCGTCGTGCTGTCCATCCTCTTCATCATCTACGGCTGGCGCCTCGGCGGCTACATCCTGAAGAGAGAGCTCACCAACCAGAACTACAAGAACAAAGTCGGCGGCGGCGCCTTCAAGCGGACCCCCATCTTCGTTTCCCTGATGATGTGGATCATGTCCATGTTCCTGTATGCCGCTCAGACCTCTGCTGTTTCGTACCGCATCATCAACCGTGCCCCCGACAACGTCTGGGCATGGGTCGGCATCGCCATCATGGCCTGCGCCATCCTCGGCGAGGCGCTCGCGGACCGGCAGAAATCCGCCGCCAAGAAAGAGAACCCGCACCGCTTCTGCGACACCGGTCTCTACAAGATCGTCCGCTGCCCGAACTACTTCTCCGAGATCATGTTCTGGATCGGCGTCACGGTCTCCGGCATCGGCGCGGTCCAGGGCAAGCAGTGGATCATCACCATCCTCGCCCTCATCATCATCGTCTATGTCATGTACAACTCCGCTCAGCGTCTGGAGCTTCGCCACGAGAAGACCTACGGTCTGGACCCCGAGTACCAGAAGTACTCCGACACAGTCCCCATCCTCTTCCCCTTCACGAAGCACTACCACACCCTGACCACGTACAGAGACTGACGCGAACTCAGGCTCGCCGTAGCCTAAAACTTCTAACCAACAAAGCCTCCGGTTCTTTCGAGCCGGAGGTTTTTTATGCCCTCTATTAACCCTGACCTTCCACTTATCCTGTTATTTTAAGACGACCGAACAACTTTGACATGTGTAAATTTTATTTCCTGAATCGTCCCGTTTTTTAACATATGCGTTAGAAATGTACACCCATTGTTCTTTATATTGAAAATGTACACAGGGACGTTACGTCTCAAATCAGAATGGATAAAAGAGAAAGGAGAACCACCATGTTATTCTGGAACCTCGTAGTTGAGCCTCTGTTCTTTGCATTTGTCTCCGGCCCCTTCGCCATCCTCGGCTTCCTTCTGGGCCTGATCCTCTGATCAGAACACCACAGGAAAACCATTTGAGTCCACGAAAGGAGAATCGCCATGTTAGCTTGGAGCCTTATTGTTGAACCTCTGTTTTTCTTCTTCGTTCAACTTCCGTTCAAGATCATCACCGGCATCATTTTCTAAACGGGACAACACATTCGATCCCTTGCTCAACAGCCCGCTGACCCTCCCGGCCGGCGGGTTTCTCTTTTCCGCCCTGCGGGCGCGGGTGCCGGCGGCTTGCAGCGCCGTCAAGGGGCTTGCTCGCTCCGCGACAGGCAACTAACCACCACGTTGCCTGCCCTTGACCGCACTTCCACCCGCCGGAATGGGGCAAACAACAGGCCAAAGGGGCACTCCGGCCCTTCGGCCTGCAAATCAATGTGATCGATCGGGGGCTTTACTCTTTTTTCCATGCCATACTCCTGTATTTTACCATTTAGCATGGAAAACCTTGCGTTTTTCGCCTGCCGAGCATCTGATTCGAAGCCTTTTTCCATGCTAAACCCTTGGTTTTTACCGTTTAGCATGGAAAACCTTGCGCTTTTCGCCTGCCGAGCATCTGATTCGAAGCCTTTTTCCATGCTAAACCCTTGGTTTTTACCGTTTAGCATGGAAAATGTGGCGTTTTTCTCCGGTCAAGGATCTCCATCGAGGACTTTTTTCACGCTAAAACCCGATTTTTGACGTTTTAGCGTGAAAAAGATGGACTCAAAAAGAGCAAATCAAGATGAAAACCCGAAAAATTATCACGCTAAAACTGGAATGACGCGATTTGACGTGACTATATTGCGAAAACCACCTGTTTGAACATACGAAAAATCACGCCAAACTGGATTATCTCAAGTTTAGCGTGATTAATTCTTTTCCAACGAGAAAAGTTCAGCAGGCGGGCGGGTGAACGCCGCAGGTTCGGAGT
>ONJD01000063.1 GCA_900317985.1 uncultured Eubacteriales bacterium
AATTCTGCGGATAGGTCAGTTCGACATCATACTCATGGTCGATCATCCGCAGATAGTTCGCCGTCGTAAAGGACTCGCGGGCGGTGTTGATCGTCGTCGTGGCGCCGATGGCTTCACTGACGATCCTCGGATCAGTGCCGTCGACGAGATCGCCGTGATGCAGGGTCATCTGGTTTCCGATGTCATCGGGATTCCCGTTATTCGGATGCATGCCGTAACCTGCCGCGATGCTGTCACCGATGATGAGATAGTTGAGCCCCTTCTTTTTCGGCTGTCCATTCTCTCCCACTGCAAAGGCAAAAAGAGAGCCGACCGTCGCGAGCATGACCATAGCCAGAACAACAGCCAGAATCTTCGAGATGCGTTGTTTCATTTTATACTCCTCCTGATCATGAATAAGGTTGTGTGTAATAAGTAGTATACTCCCGGGCGACAATGTAAAGCAAGCAGAATTGTTTAGCCGTCCGGCTTTTTATTCAAATTCGATGGTTCCGGGCGGTTTTCCCGTGAGGTCGTAGACGACGCGGTTGACGTGGTCCACCTCGTTGACGATGCGGGACGTGACTTTCTCGAGCAGGTCCCAGGGAAGCTTCGCGGACTCGGCCGTCATGAAGTCGTCGGTGGTGACGGCGCGCAGCGCGATGGCATAGTCATAGGTGCGGTGGTCGCCCATGACACCGACGGAACGCATGTTGGTCAGCGCGGCGAAATACTGGTTGATATCCTTGTCGACACCGGCCTTCGCGACTTCCTCGCGGTAAATGGCGTCGGCGTCCTGGACCATTTTGACCTTTTCCTCGGTGACTTCTCCGACGATGCGGATACCGAGACCCGGACCCGGGAACGGCTGCCGGAAGACGAGGTAGTCGGGCAGACCGAGTTTCAGGCCGACCTGACGGACTTCGTCCTTGAACAGGAGCCGGAGGGGCTCGATGATCTCTTTGAAGTCGACATAGTCCGGCAGACCGCCGACGTTGTGGTGGGACTTGATGACGTCCGCCTTGCCGAGGCCGGATTCGATGACGTCCGGATAGATGGTGCCCTGGACGAGGAAGTCCACGGCGCCGATCTTCTTTGCCTCTTCCTCAAAGACGCGGATGAACTCTTCACCGATGATCTTCCGTTTCTGTTCCGGCTCGGTGACGCCGGCGAGTTTTTCATAGTAACGCTGCTGAGCATTGACGCGGATGAAGTTGAGGTCGTAAGGGCCGTCCGGGCCGAAGACCGCTTCCACTTCATCGCCCTCGTTCTTGCGAAGGAGACCGTGGTCGACGAAGACGCAGGTCAGCTGTTTGCCGACCGCTTTGGACAGGAGGACCGCGGCGACCGAGGAGTCGACGCCGCCGGAGAGCGCGAGGAGCACTTTGCCGTCCCCGACCTTCTCACGGATGGCAGCCACCTGGGTCTCGATGAAGGAGTCCATGACCCAGTCGCCCTTGCAGCCGCAGGCGTCGCGGACGAAGGAGCGGATGACCTTGGAGCCCTCTTTCGATCCGGGTGGAACTGCACGGCATAGAGGCCCTTCTCGATGTTCTCCATGGCGGCGACCGGACAGTCTTTCGTGTGGGCCGAGATGTGGAACCCTTCGGGCGCTTCGGCGATGTAGTCCGTGTGGCTCATCCACATGATGGTGCGGCCGGGTTTATCACAGCCCGTGACGTCCTTGCCGTACTCCGGCAGGGCGACATATTTCAGGATGCCCTCGTGGTCGTCCACGAGAACTTCGGTTTTTCCGTATTCGGAGACCGGCGCCGTTTTGACCGGCGCGCCGAGGAGATGGGCCATCAGCTGGGCGCCGTAGCAGATGCCGAGCACCGGGATGCCGAGCTCGAGGATCTCTTTGTCATAGGTCGGCGACGCGGGGTCGTAGACCGAGTTCGGACCGCCGGTGAAGATGATGCCCTTGTAGCCTTTCGCCTTGATCTCTTCGATGGGCGTCGTGTAATTCAGGACTTCCGCGTACACGTTCTGTTCGCGCACACGGCGGGCGATGAGCTGGTTGTACTGCCCACCGAAGTCGAGGACGAGGATGGTTTCATTCATTCAGTGTTTCGCTCCTCTTTAAAAATATGAAAAATTATACTATGGAAACAGCCGGTCGCGCAACAGGCGCTCAGGAAAAGAGCACCTGGTACAGGCCGATGAACAGCGGGATGGTGACGACGCAGAAGAACAGCGTCAGGATGTTGTAGATGCTGGCCTTCTCCGGCTCCTGGTCAAAGACGACCGCGAGCTGCGAAACATTGGAGGCCGCCGGGGCCGCGAAGGCGATGGCGGTGACCATGAGAACTGGGACGAGGTCCGGGTAGTGGCGCAGGAGGCCGCTGGCCCAGAGCAGCAGGACCGGCAGCAGTGGGAACAGGATCAGTTTGCCGGCGGCGACGGCATAGGCCCGCGGCATCGTGAAGATGCTCTTCAGCGATGTCCCGGCCAGGACCATGCCGATGACCATCATGGAGGCGGGCGCCACCATGTGGGCGAGCCCGGTCACACTGGTTTCCAGGACCGACGGCAGGTGCCACTGGAACGCGAGGAACACGAGGCCGAGCAGAACGGCCCAGATGTTGGCGTTCGAGACGATCTTTTTCCACTCGAACTTCGCGCTGCCCTGCATCGTCGAGATGCCGTGAGTCCAGAAGAGCAGGTTGAAGGGGATCTGCAGAGCGCTGGCATAGAACACCATTTCATCGCCCAGGGTCAGCTGGACGAGGGGCAGCACCAGGTTCCCGACGTTGCCGTAGACGAGCGAGGTCTCATCGACCGGGCTCAGCTTCAGGGGCTTTCGAAGCAGCCGGGACAGGGCGATCCAGAGGAAGTAGGCGACGAACGCGAACGCGACACAGCTGAGGAAGCCGTAGATGCGCTCCCGGGTCAGTTCGATCTGAAAAGCGTTGAAGATCATGCACGGGCAGAAGACGAAGACTGTGAGGGACGACAGCACCTTACTGCTCTCCCCTTTGACGAGTCCCGTCTTCACGACGATGGCACCCAGCACGACCCAGATGAGCATCGACGCGATGTTCTCCATCAACGCGAGTGATAGTTGCAAAAAGGACACCTCATTGTCATATAGAGTACCCCGAAGAGCGGTGGCTCTCCGGGGCGAAGCCGCCATGCGGCGATTTATTTCTTGCGGTAGATGATCTCCTCGCGCGCCGGACCGTTCGACACCATGGTGATGGGCGTCTCGATCTCCTGCTCGATGAAATCGATGTAGTCTTTGGTCTCCTGCGGCAGGTCTTCATAGTTGCGGATGCCGCGGATGTCGCAGTGCCAGCCCTTGAAGGTCTTGTAGACCGGTTTGGCCTTCTTGAGGCGCGGGGTGACCGGGAAGTCCTTCGTGATCTCGCCGTCGATGTCATAGGCGACGCAGATTTTCAGCTCTTCGAGGTAGGACAGGCAGTCGAGCGCGGTGACGACCACTTCGGTGGCTCCCTGGGTCAGGACACCATAACGGGTAGCAACAGCGTCGAACCAGCCGACACGTCTCGGACGGCCGGTGGTGGCGCCGAATTCGCCCTTGTCACCGCCGTGCATGCGGAGTTCGTTCGCCTCTTCCTCATCGAGGATCTCGGACGTGAACTCACCGGCACCGACAGCGCTGGAGTAGGCCTTGGTGACACAGATGATATCTTTGATGGCATAGGGCGGGATGCCCGCGGCACCGACGGTGCCGTAGCCGGCCAGCGTCGAGGAGGACGTGACCATCGGGTAGATGCCGGAGTCGGTATCTTTGAGCGTGCCGAGCTGACCCTCGAGGAGGATCTTTTTGCCGGCCTTCTGTGCCTCTCTCAGATATTTATTGGTATCGATGACATGGCCCTTGATGGCTTCGCGCCATTCGACCAGTTTGTTGAAAAGCTCTTCCTCATCGATGAGGGGCTTGTGATAGACATGCTCGAGCTGGAGGTTCTTGACTTCCACGATGCGGTGGATCTTTTCCTTCAGGTATTCGTCGTCATAGAGTTCGCAGACCTGGAAGCCGATCTTCGCGACTTTGTCGGAGAAGAACGGTGCGATGCCGGAATGGGTCGAGCCGAACGCGTCTTTGCCGAGACGCTCTTCTTCATAGCAGTCGAAGTCGACATGATAGGGCATGACGATGTTGGCACGCTCGGAGACAAAGATTTTCGGCTCCGGGACACCGGCTGCCTCGACTTCTTTGACTTCCCTGATGAATTTCTCGACATCGAAGGCCATGCCGTTGCCGATGATGTTGACGGTGTTCGGGTTACAGACACCGCTCGGAAGGGTGTGCAGCGAAAAACGGCCGTAATCGTTGATGATGGTGTGGCCGGCGTTGGCACCGCCCTGGAAACGGATGACGATGTCGGACTCGGCGGCGAACATGTCGGTGATCTTACCTTTTCCTTCGTCGCCCCAGTTGCCGCCTACGATTGCTTTTACCATGGGTCAAAGCACCTCCAAGTGCTATACAATGTATTTTTACCGCGTATATTATACTAGAGCGCCCCCTGCATTTCAATATAAAAAAGCGCCCGCCGAAGGCTTTCGGCGGGTGCTCTGTTTGGATTTGATTTACGCACCGGTGTACGCAGGGACCGGATCGTCGCTGTTGTAGATGGCGTTGAACTTGCAGACGTCCCAGCAGGTGCCGCAGCGGGAACAGAGTTCCTCGTTGATGACATGAGGAGTCTTCGGTGCGCCGGTGATGCACTGCTCAGGGCAGTTGCGGGCACACATGGTGCAGGCCTTACAGGCGTTCGGGTCGATGCGGAGCGGGAAGTCGCGGTTCAGCGGAGCGTGTTCGACCTTCTTCGGAGCGGGTTTCTTCTTCGGTGCAGCTGCAGCAGCGCCGGCAGCGGCTGCGGGAGCAGCGGCCTTGGCGGCATCGGCAGCCGGAGCACCGGCACCCTTGACCTCATCGCCCTGATAGATGGCGCCGAACTTACAGGTGTCGAAGCAGGCGCCGCAGCGGACGCAGGCATCCTGGTCGATCTCATGCGGCTTCTTGACTTCGCCGTTGATGGCGCCGGCCGGGCACTGCTTCGCGCACATGGTACAGCCTTTGCACTTCTCGGCGAAGATGCGGACCGCAAGGTCGGGATCGAACTCGGAGTTCGCGGAAGTCCGAAGTTCCACACCGGCAGCAGCGGCGCCGGCAGCGGCTGCGGCAGGAGCGGCAGCTTTTGCGGGAGCGGCTTTCTTGGGAGCCGGTTTTTCGGGAAGGACATCGCCCTGGTAGATGGCGTTGAACTTACAGGTCTCGAAGCAGGCGCCGCAGCGGATACACTCGTCCTGAGCGATCTCATGCGGTTTCTTGACTTCGCCCTTGATGGCGCCGACCGGGCACGCCTTGGCGCACATGGTACAGCCTCGGCAGTTGTCGGCATAGATCTTGACTTCTTTGTCGCCGTCGAAGTCTGCCGTAGCGGCAGTCGCGGCAACGGCGGCGCCTTCGGCAGCAGCCGGGGCAGCCTTTTTGGCCGGAGCTTTGTAATCCGGATTGTCGACCATTTCGATGACATCGAACGGGCAGGCTTTCGCGCAGACGCCGCAGCCGATGCAGTCTTCTTTGCGGACGAATTCCGGAAGGGTCCGTCTCATACCACGTTTGGTGATGGGATGGATGAGGTCGAAGGCGTTTACGGGGCAGTCGAACAGACAGCACTTACAGCCGTAGCACTTCGTATGGTCGAGATAAGGGATCTTTTTCGGGTTACCCAACGTAAGACACCTCCTCTGCCATATTCATCAATGCAGGCAAGCCGAGTTCCTCCAGAGTGGAGTCAAGCGGAACGCCTGTGTCGGGGTCATAGCCGCAGGTCTCCCAGGTCTTGCGCATCATGGCGTCGATCGGGACGGTCTTGCCGGCGGTCTTACCGACTTTGTGAGGTGTATCGCCCACCATACGGTCATGGGGACGGTTGTCGAGCGGCATCTTGCCGTGTTTGATGTTGAACATCTGGCGGAGCGTGAAGATACGTTTGCCGATGAACATGTACTCGTCCGGAGTCAGGGTCCAGCCGGTGGCCGCATTCAGCCACTCGAAGACCGGGTAGTTACCGACGCCGGTGATCATGCCGAAGTAGCATCCGCCCGCGCCGTCGATGAGACGCTTGTAGTATGCGCACGCAAGGACCTTCAGAGCCTCTTCCTCGGAAGCGAGGGACTCACCGGACTTGTCGCCGACGATGGCGGCTGCCGGAGCCCAGGAGACTTTCTTCCAGATATGCATGCAGCCGTAGTACAGCGAACCGCCGGAGGTATGTCTCGCCGGAGTCGGGTCGATGGCATACAGGGTGGCCTGCTGCGGGTCGAGACGGGAGTCGTGCATCGGGGGTTCCATGCCGCCGCCCTGGACGGCGAACTTGTCAGAGCCCTTGCCGATGACATTGGCCGCGTAACGGGTGCCGTGGGAGAAGACTTCACCGATGCCGCGCTGTTCGCAGATCATCTTGACGAATTCGATGATGGCGTCCGCGTTGCCCCAGGTGAGGTTCAGACCGCCGACATCTTCGCGGGTGAGGATGCCGTGCTCGACACACTCGATGGCCATGCCGACACAGCCGCCGCAGGAGATGGCGTCGATGCCCTGACGGTTCAGGTACTCGTTGATGTAGAGCATGGCGTCGTTGTCTTCATTGAGCAGGAACGCGGTGTAGTCCCACTGAGACTCATACTCCGGTTTATGGACGATGCTGTAACCGGCATCGTTGTGTTTGATCTTGGAGATATCGAGCTCGCCGCCGCAGCCGTAGGAGCAGGAATAGCAGTAATACCGGGTGACCTGATGTTTCAGCATCTGGTGCGCGTCGGTCTTGTTCAGCTGACGGACGGAGAAGTGCTCTTTCTGTGTGCCGCCCCAGTTACGGATGGGACCTTCACCGGTCTGGCCGGTGAACTGAGACGCGCCCGCGGTACCCCAGGTACCCATCAGAACTGCGGTGAGCAGTCCGTCGGGAGACAGCTGAAGTTCCGGGAGGACTTTCGTGATGTTGAGAAGACCGGTCGGGATCTCAGGCGGCAGGAATGCCATGTTGAGACGGCCGGCGCACTGTTTGGCCAGTGCTTTGATCTCTTCGGTGTGGACACCGGAAACGGGTTTCGTGCCGTGGCAGACGATGGCCTTCAGGTTCTTGGAACCCATGACGCCGCCGACGCCCTGACGGGCTGCGATACGGCCGTTTTCGTTGCAGACACCGGCCATCCAGCCGAGCTTTTCGCCGCCGGGGCCGATGGTGGCAACGACCGGACGTTTCTTTCCGGGTGCCGAATGACGCTTCCAGAGTTCCTCTTCCGCGTCGTGGCAGTCGAGGCCCCAGACGCCGTCTGCGTCGAGGATCTGACAGCCTTTGTTGTCGATGTAGAGGTAGACCGGTTTGTCGGCCTTGCCGTGGACGGCGATCATGTCGAAGCCGCAGTGTTTGATGCCGGAAGCAAAGGAGCCGCCCGCATTCGCCTCACCGATACCGCCGGTGGACGGAGACTTCGTGATGACCATCCAGCGTCCCATGATGGTCGCGCCCGTACAGGTCATGATGCCTGTCGTGAAGCACAAAACATTTTCGGGACTCATGGGGTCTGCGCCTGCCGGAATGTGGTTGTAGCACCACCACGCGCCTAAACCTGCTCCGGACAGGAGCTTTTCGTAGATCTCATCCTTGATCTTGATGACCTTACTCGTTTTGGTCGTAAGGTCGACCTGGAGGATCTGGCCAGTGTAGCCTTTCATAGACTTGCTTCATCTCCCTTTGATGTATTTATCACCCATAAAAATATCCTTGGTTTATTTGACACGATCAGCCGCTGCCCAGCGGGGTGTACGAGCTGACGATATCGCCGTCTTTGAGGACCTGCTTCATGTCTGCTTTCTCATAGTTGACAAGCAGCGGCAGGGTCTTTGCCCAGAGTTTCGGCAGCTTCACGATCTTCAGGAACTGCTTGAGCGTGATGCCGTCCGGTACTTCGATGGTCCCGTCTTTGTCGAACTTGGAAAAGTCGCAGATGCTCGGGCCATGGAACTCGATGCGCATGGGGGCTTCCTCCTTCCGCAAATCAGTTTTCTAACTGTGTACAGTATTATACACTTTAATTATATAGAGGTTGTTTGTCAAACACAATACTTAATCGCCCCTCCATTTATGATAAGTTATTCACAATACAGATTTTTTGCTTTCCAAAGGTTATCTGACTGTGTATAATAATCGTGGGTGATACCAACTACAAGGGAGGTTGAGCGAAATGGTAAACAAGATCGTAGAAGTTCTGACCAAAGGCCTCGTCGCACTGACCAATGTGCTTGGTCCCGTCCTGAACACGCTTCTCAAAAAACTCTGGGCTTACACAGACAATGTCTGGTACCGCCAGGGCTATGAAAAAGAAGACCATACTAACGGTGTTATCAGGGAGGACAAATAATGGCCAAAAAGAACAAAGTCGAAGCGGCTCAGACCGCCGCTCCGGAAGAAAAGAAACATTCCAAAGGGTTCCTCGCACTGATGGGAACTCTGGCCGTCATCGGCATTGCCCTTGTTGTGGTGCTTGGCGCAGTGCTTTACATGGTCAACCCGTGGTACATTCCGCAGATCTTAAAGCGGAACTACCCCGAATGGTTTGAAGCGCATCCGTTCATCAGCCGCTTCATTCCGCTGACCTGACGGCAGCAAAAAACACAGAAAAAAGATCCCCGTTCTTCGGAACGGGGATCTTTCTTTTTTACTATGTTTTGGCGATGTACGGAGCGTCAGACGTTGATCTCGACATCGATGCCGAGGAGGTCTTTCTTCTCCTCAAGGACCGGTTTGATGTACCCGTCGACGAACTCCTGCGTCTGGCTCGGCGCGCGGCCGACGAAGTTCTTCGGCTCCATGACGGCCTCGAGTTCTTCGAGGGTCATGCCGAAGGCCGGGTCCGCGGCGATCCGCTGAAGCAGGTCGTTGGCGCCGCCGTCGACCTTGACGACTTTGCCGGCGTCCATCGAGTGGACGCGGATGCGCTCGTGCAGTTCCTGGCGGTCGCCGCCCTTCTTGACAGCTTCCATCATGATGTTCTCGGTGGCCATGAACGGCAGCTCCTCGAGGAGGTGCTTTTCGATCATCTTCGGGTAGACGACGAGGCCGGAGACCACGTTGATGTAGAGTTCCAGGATGGCGTCGGTGGCGAGGAAGGCCTCGGCGACGGAGATCCGCTTGTTGGCGGAGTCGTCGAGCGTTCTCTCGAGCCACTGGGTGGACGCGGTGAGCGCCGGGTTCAGGGCGTCGGCGGCCACATAGCGGGCCAGGGAGCAGATGCGTTCAGACCGCATGGGATTGCGCTTGTAGGCCATGGCCGAGGAGCCGATCTGGGTCTTTTCGAAGGGCTCTTCGATCTCCTTCATGTGCTGGAGAAGGCGCATGTCGTTCGCGAACTTCGACGCGGACTGGGCGATGCCGGAAAGGACGCTGACCACCTGGTAGTCGAGCTTCCGGGAATAGGTCTGACCGGAGACCGGATAGCAGGCCGCGAAGCCCATCTTGTCGGCGATCTTCTGGTCGAGCTGGCGGATCTTCTCCTCATCCCCTTCAAAGAGTTCCATGAAGGAGGCCTGGGTACCGGTAGTGCCCTTGGAGCCGAGGAGTCTCATGGTCTCGAGACGGTGCTCGACTTCGTAGTAGTCGAGGAGGACGTCCTGGAGCCACAGGGTGGCGCGCTTGCCGACGGTGGTCGGCTGCGCCGGCTGGTAATGCGTGAAGCCCAGC
>ONJD01000066.1 GCA_900317985.1 uncultured Eubacteriales bacterium
ATCAAGAGAGAGAACCCGTTCCCGGCAGTCTGCGGTCGTGTCTGTAACCGCAAGTGCGAAGAAGCCTGTACCCGCGGCACCATCGACGAAGCCGTCGCCATCGATGAAGTCAAGAAGTTCATCGCCCAGCGCGACCTCTTCGAAGAGACCCGCTTCATCCCCGAGATCGTCGTCGAGTCCAACCAGCTGACCCAGTGGAACGAGAAAGTTGCCATCATCGGCGCCGGTCCTGCCGGTCTGTCCGCTGCCAACTATCTCGCTCAGAAGGGTTACAAACCCACCGTCTTCGAGAAACATGACGAGCCCGGCGGTATGATGGTCTACGGCATTCCGTCCTACAAACTCCAGAAGGACGTCGTTGCTGCTGAGATCGACGTCATCAAGGAACTCGGTGTCGAGATCCGCTGCGGCGTCGAAGTCGGTAAGGACGTCACCATCCAGGAACTGAGAGATCAGGGCTACAAAGCCTTCTACATCGCCATCGGCTGCCAGGGCTCCAGAAAAGCCGGCGTCGAGGGTGAGGACGCGGAAGGCGTCATCTCCGCAGTCGATCATCTTTACAACGTCCACGCTCTTGGCGACAAGATGAAAGTCGGCAAGAAAGTCGTCGTTGTCGGCGGCGGTAACGTTGCGGTCGACGCAGCCCGCACTTCCGCAAGACTGGGCGGCGAAGACGTCCAGATGTTCTGCCTCGAGTCCCGCGAGACCATGCCTGCTTCCGACGAAGAAGTCGAAGAGACCCTCGCTGAGAACATCGCCATCAACAATGGCTGGGGCCCGAAAACATCGCCATCAACAATGGCTGGGGCCCGAAGGAATTCCTGAAAGACAAGAACGGCAAAGTCACCGGCGTCGTCTTCAAGAAGTGCCTCTCCGTCTTCGATGCTTCCGGCAAGTTCGCTCCGAAGTATGACGAGAATGACACGATGGAAGTCGAAGCGGACTATGTCATCACCTCCATCGGTCAGTGCATCGACTGGGGCGGCCTCCTCGAAGGCGAGAACATGGAATTCGTCCACGGCAACTACCCGAAGGCTGACCCGTTCACCTATCAGACGGCCCGTCCTTCGTTGTCAACGCCATCGGTGAAGGCCATGAGGCCGCAGAGTCCCTGCACCGCTTCGTCCGCCCGACCTGCAGCTCCCTGACTCTGTCCCGTGAGCACAGACACTTCTTCGAGTTCGACAAGAACAACATCGCTGTTGATTCCTATGACAACTCCAAGAGACAGAAACCCGCACTGGTCACCGGTGTCGACACCGCCAAGACCTTCGAAGAGTACAAACAGTGCTTCACCGAAGAGCAGGTCAAGATCGAGACCTCCCGCTGCCTGAGCTGCGGCGCCTCCGTCGTCGACCCGGTCGCCTGCATCGGCTGCGGTATCTGCACCACGAAGTGCTCCTTCGACGCCATCCATCTCGACTCGCGCGGTCAAGGACGCTGTCGCGAAGGTCACCGACCGGTAAGTTTCCCTAACCTGACCCTATAAAAAGACCCCTGAGAACGGGTTCCCGTTCTCAGGGGTTTTCTTTGTTTGATTCAGACGCTGGTCAGATCTGGCACCAGTCGCCGCGCCCGAGGAGGGCAGCGGAACAGGGGCCGACCGTGACTTTGCGGCCTTCATGGTAGACGACGTTCATGACCGGGGTCACATCGCTCAGTTCTTCCGGGAGCCAGTAGTCGATCTCGTGCGGATTGCGGTTCGCGATGACCACCAGTGCATCGCCCACGGGGGAGAGGACCGGATGGGTCTCGTTCATGCGGGCGTAGCAGACACAGCCGGACGCCCCGGAGATGGGGATGAACTGGCCGGTCGGGATGACGGGGCACGTCTTGCGCAGGAACCCGAGCCAGGTGTACCAGGCACTGAGATTCGTGTCGATGTGGTTCCAGGGGAAGCTCCTGCGGTTGAAGGGGTCCTTGTAACCCTGCATGCCGGCCTCGTCTCCGTAGTAGATGGAGGGGATGCCGGGGAGAGTGAACTGGATGGTGGCGGCGATCTTCTCGAGCTTGACGCCCAGTTCATACTGCGCGGTGGAGAGCTCGTGAGAGGACTGCCATTCCCGGTCTTTCCCGGTGCAGTCTTCGCCGGCGAGGCGGGTGATGATCCGCTCGGTGTCGTGGGTCCCCAGCATGTTCATGAGGAGGTCGACGATCTCCTTCGGGTAGTTCTCCGTGATGGAGAGGATCTTGTCGAGGAAGAACGCGGCGTCATTGTCCGCCACGAAGTCGATGATGGCGTTCGCGAACGGGTAGTTCATGACGCTGTCGAGCTCATGCCCGAGCAGGTACTTCCGGCGCTGGCTGTAAGCGACCTTGTTGGAGGCATCTTCCCAGACTTCGCCGAGGACGATGGCGTCCTTCTTGGTGGCTTTGGCCCGGGTATGGATGGCTTCGATGAACTCGTCCGGCAGTTCGTCCGCGACGTCCAGCCGCCAGCCGTCCGCGCCGAGTTTCAGCCATTTCTCGATGATGCCGCCTTCACCGGTGATGTACTCCATGTAGGCGGGTTCCGTCTCGTTGACGTTCGGCAGGATGTCGAAGCCCCACCAGGAGTCGTAGTGGTCCGGCCACTCGGAGAAGTTGTACCAGGAGTAGTAGGGCGACTCTTTCGAGTTGTAGGCGCCCAGAGTCTTGTAACGTCCCTTTTTGTTGAAGTAGACGCTGTCGTCGCCGGTGTGGCTGAAGACGCCGTCCAGGATGATCTTGATCCCGAGCTTGTGAGCGTGGATGCAGAGTTCCCGGAAGTCTTCTTCCGTGCCCAGCAGCGGGTCGATCTTTGAGTAGTCCGCCGTGCTGTAACGGTGGTTCGTGTGGGACTCGAAGATGGGGTTCAGATAGATGACCGTGACGCCGAGGTTCCGGATGTACGGGAGTTTCCGCTCGATGCCCTTCAGATCGCCGCAGAAATAGTCGTTGTTCCAGACGCGGCCGTGTTCATCGGGACGCCAGCGGGGTTCGGAGAACCAGCCGACGTAATCGCGGTCGCTCGGGACATGGTATTTCGGGATGCGGGAATTGAAGAACCGGTCCGGGAAGATCTGGTACATGGTGGCGCCTTTGAGGCTGTCCGGGGTCCGGTAGCCCTTCTCATAGACGGTCAGCTGCCAGAAGGACGGGTCGATGCGGATGTAGCCGTTCGAGAACGCTCCTTTGTAGACCTGCTCCTGGGACCAGGGCGTGTTGAATTCAAAGTAGTACCAGTAGAGACCCGGCTCGTCCAGAGACAGAGTGAGCTCCCACCAGCGGCTGCCATCTTCATACGAGTTGGTCCCGACCAGTTCGTAAGCGGTCTCTTCTCCGGTAGAGTCCTCCGTAACGAGCATACGGGCGCTGTAGCAAACAGCACCCGAGTCGTAGGGGAGCAGGAGGCGGATGGTCATCTTCTGACCGGCCTCCACGGCTCCATATATGCTCTTGTATTTGGGGTCTCTAGAGTTGTAGATCATTTATCTCATCGGCTTGCAGTGCCAGATATCACGCGCATAGTCCTCGATGGCGCGGTCCGCGGCGAATTTGCCGGCGCCGGCGACGTTCATGAGGGACATGCGGTTCCAGGTTTCCTTGTCGGCATAGGCCTCGACCATCTCCTGGCGGACTTTGTGGTAGTCCGCATAGTCGGCGAGGACCATGTACGGGTCGTGGTGGATCATGTTGGTGGACAGCTCGGGGAACTCGTTCCCGTTGATGCCGCGGTTGATGAACTCGATGACGCTCTTGATGTCGTCATTGTTCATGAAGTAATTGCCCGGTTCATAGCGCGGCTGCAGGGTGGCGACTTCATCCGAGGACATGCCGAAGATGAAGATGTTGTCTTCCCCGACCTGCTCGAAGATCTCGACGTTCGCGCCGTCCATCGTGCCGAGGGTGACCGCGCCGTTGATCATGAGCTTCATGTTGCCGGTACCCGAAGCTTCTGTGCCTGCCAGAGAGATCTGCTCGGAGATGTCCGCGGCCGGCATGAGGTGCTCCGCCATGGAAACACAGTAGTCTTCGATGTAGATGACCTTGATGCGGCCCTTGATGTCGGGGTCGTTGTTGATGACGTGGGCCAGGTTGACGATGAGGCTGATGATTTTCTTCGCCATGTAATATCCGGAAGCGGCCTTGGCACCGAAGATGTAGGTGCGCGGCGTGAAGTCCATGTCCGGGTTCGCCTTCAGCATCAGGTAGTTGTTGATGATCTCATAGACGTTGAGGTGCTGTCTCTTGTACTCGTGGAGACGCTTGACCTGGACGTCGAAGAGGGAGTCGGGGTCGATGACGAGACCCTGTTTCTCCTTGATGTAAGCGGCAAAGGCCTCTTTGTTCCGGCGTTTGATCTCGCCAAAGGTGTCGAGGACCTGCTTGTCGTTCGCGAATTCGCGGAGTTTGGCAAGTTCCTTCGCGTCGGAGATGAATCCGTCCCCGATGAGTTCGGCGATGTACTTCGTGAGCTCGGGGTTGGACTGACAGAGCCAGCGTCTGTGGGCAATGCCGTTCGTGACGTTCTTGAACTTGGACGGGGTCAGCTGATAGAAATCAGAGAAGACCGTCTCTTTCAGGATCTCGGAATGCAGGGCGGAAACGCCGTTGACACTGTGGCAGGTGGCAACGCAGAGGTTGGCCATGCGCACGATGCCGTTCGAGATGATGGCCATGTCTTCGACCTTGCGGGCGTCATGGGTGACGTCCCAGACGAACTCTCTGTAGCGGCGGTCGATCTCCTCGACGATCTGGTAGATGCGGGGGAGGAGCAGACGGAAGATGTCTGCCGGCCAGCACTCGAGAGCTTCTTTCATGACCGTGTGGTTGGTGTAAGCGAAGGTCTGGGTGACGATCTTCCAGGCGTCGTCCCAGCCGTAACCGCACTCGTCGAGGCAGATCCGCATGAGTTCGGGGATGCCGAGGGTCGGGTGCGTGTCGTTGATGTGGATGGCCATCTTCTGCGGGATGCTGTCGAGGGTCTTGTGATGGCGCAGGTGGCGCTGGACAATATCCTGCAGAGAGGCGGAGACCAGGAAGTACTGCTGACGAAGTCTCAGCATCTTGCCTTCCGGATGGTTGTCCGAGGGGTAGAGGACCTTGCAGATGGCCTCAGCCATGGCCTGCTTCTCGACCGCACGGATGTAGTCGCCCTGGTTGAAGAGACTCATGTCGAAACCGGGGGCGTCCGCTTTCCAGAGACGAAGGACGGAAATGCCCTTGCCGTCTTTGCCGGAGATGTACATGTCGTAGGGGACAGCGATGACCGAGGTGGCGTCGGTGACGTTGGACGTGTAATAGCCGTCCTGCCAGCCGCTCTCGATGGTGCCGCCGAACTGGATGTTGAAGGACTCGTCCGGTTTCGCGGTGAGCCATACATCGCCGCCGGGAAGCCAGAAGTCCGGCAGTTCGGTCTGCCAGCCGTCGATGATCTTCTGCTTGAAGATGCCGTACTCATAAAGGATGCCGTAGCCCATGGAGGAATATCCTCCGGTGGCAAGGCCGTCCAGATAGCAGGCCGCAAGACGGCCGAGACCGCCGTTGCCGAGACCCGCGTCCGGCTCGCATTCATAGAGTTTGTCGAGGGTGAGGCCGAAATCTTTGAGGGCCTCTTCGGCAACCTCGGTGAGGTTCATATTGTAAAGATTGTTTTTGAGGGAACGCCCGAGCAGGAATTCCATGCAGAGGTAATAGACCGTCTTTGTGTCTTCCGAGCGGTGGAGCTCGTGGCGGAAGTCGTACCACTCGTGAGCGAGCTGGTCCTTGCACATGATGGCAATGGCCTTGTAGTACTGCTCATAAGTCGCCTCTTCCGGCGTGACACCGAAAATGTGGGTGAGTTTGGAGACGATGTCTTCCTTGAACTCTGCTTTTGTCATTTTGTTTGCCATGTGGTGAATCATCCTTTATACATGGTTTCGTTTATTTAATACCTTTAATTATAGGAATTATACCGTGGAATTATACTACAAATAGTGTACCAATACAAGAATCACATAGGACAAGTTGCATGAGGATTTGACATCTTTTCCAGTAAAAATGCACATAGAAAAGGCCCTGCAAGCAGGACTTGCAGGACCTTTCAATGGCTTATGGATCTGCCTGACAGACCGGTCAGTTCTTGATCTGAAGATGATCTTTGATGAAGACTTCGAGATCTTCCTTCGTGAAGATGTGCGGGACCGGGTAAGTCGGGTTGGTTTCTTTCATGCAGCGCTCGGCGATGAGCGGAATGTCCTCGTCACGGATGCAGTCGAAGCCGTTGGGGATCTCCATACGGTCTTCCATCGCGCGGATCTCTGCGATGAACTTCTTGGCCTTTTCTCTCTTGGAAGCGCCGGTGATGCCGACTGCGTCAGCCAGTTCGGAGAGCTTCTCATAGGTGTACGGGAACAGGAAGTCGTCGGAGAAGACATGGGTCAGGATGGTGGACATGGCCAGACCGTGCGGGATGCCATAGAGGCCGCCGAGACGGTGACCGATGCCGTGGACGTAACCGACGCCGCCTCTGGTGAAGCACATGCCGGCGTTGTAGGATGCCTGCAGCATCTCTTCGCGGGCTTTGATGTTGGTCGGTTCGTTATAGGCGACTTCGAGCCATTTGAAGATCCGGACGACCGCGTCTTTGCCCAGTTCGTTGAACTTCTTGTCGTTGTACCAGATGTTGGTGTAGCCTTCCACTGCGTGGGTCAGAGCGTCGAGACCGGTGGTGGAGGTGATCTTCTTCGGAAGACCGGTGGTGAGTTCGGGATCGAGGACCGCGACGTTTGCACGGATCAGCGGGTCGGTGATCGGGAACTTGTCGTGGGTCTGCATGTCGGTGATGACCGCGGCGATGGTGGTTTCGGAACCGGTGCCGGCGGTGGTCGGGACAGCATAGAGTTTCGGCGGGAAGTAGCCGTTGAAGGTCAGGTGCGGAAGCGATGCGACCGGCAGTGCGACCTGGAAGACGAACGCGCCGAGGTTCTTGACGGTACTGGTCGGACGGCAGACGCGGGCGCCGACGCCTTTCGCGCAGTCCATGGGGGAGCCGCCGCCGACAGCGACAAGGGCTTCGCAGCCGTTGTCTTTGTAGAGCTTCAGAGCCGCTTCGACGTTCTCGATGCTCGGGTTCGGCTGGACTTCGTCATAGACGACATAGTCGACGCCTTCCTTCTTCATGGCTTCGAACAGACCATCGAGAAGGTTGAGGCTCATAAGGACCTTATCGGTGACAACGAGGACCTTTTTCTTGCCGTCAGCTTTGATCTGTGCGGGAAGCTGTTTGATGGCTCCGGGACCTTTGATGATCTTCGGATCCGGGAAGAACCAGCCCCAGGCATACTCCGCTGCCGTGAAGACACATTCGATGCCACGCCATGCGGCTTTGGTGGCTTCCCATTTGTAGTCTCTGCTCATAATAATTTCCTCCCTTGCTTGGAATTGGAATAATGATAGACCTGTTCCATAGGCCTTTTGAAACAGATCTGCGAATACGATTCATTCAGTCACAAACGATCACTTTTCATTTCACCCTAAGGACAGTTTAGCATAAAAAACAGGACGGGAAAATAAGAAAAGCGCAAACAAAATAGACATTTTATTCACAGAGTGTTTGATTGTGCGGACAAACCGCTTTCCCTTATTGCTTTTTACAGCCGTGAACGCTACAATGAGCATGTTGAGACCATATGAAACTATTTATATTGGAGGAATGAAATATGTCACTCGAATCCGGCGTTCTCGGTTATCTGTTCAATCTCGATAACTGGGCCAAAGACATCCTTGTCAACAACCTGAACTACCCGTCCGTCAAAGAGGTCAACGACATCGTCTACTGCGACGAGAACCCCGAAGTCATGAAAGCGGACCTGCTCTGGGCTCCGGACAACAAAAAGTATGACAAATACCCTGTCATCCTGAACATCCACGGCGGCGGATGGATCATCGGCGACAAGAAAAACAGCCGCGGCATGTGCCTGCAGTTCGCGGACAGCGGCGTCTTCGTCGTCAACATGAACTACGGTATGCCGAAAAAGGCCAACCCGTTCTTCGATTCCCATGACCCGGAGATCTGCCACAGCAACGACTACCTGTGGCCGTACCCTGTCAAGTGCGCCTTCGCGGGACTGCAGTGGATCAAGGACAATGCGGAGAAGTACAACCTGGACATCGACCAGGTCTACGTTTCCGGCGACTCTGCAGGTTCCAACATTGCGGCAGTCACACAGACTGCTTCGAACAACCCCGATTATGCAAAAGAAATGGGCGTCGGCACCGCTCCCATCAAAGTCGCCGGCAGCCTTCTGTTCTGCGGCTTCTACGATACGAACGTCTTCTGGGGCCTGCCCATGAACAAGATCCCGGTGGCCCGTTCCATGATGCAGGATCTCTTCAACAAGAAGGACCCGACCACAGAGCCGCTCTATAAGACGGTCAACCCCATCCCTTACTTCCCCAAGGACAACGGAAATACCCTGATCATCTCCGGCAGATTCGACCCAATGACCCACGGTCAGTCCGATATGGTCGAAGCGCGCCTCAAGGAGATCGGCGCCAATGTCGACCGCTACATCGCGACCGGCCCGCTGTCCCTTCACGACTTCCAGATCCTGTCGTTCACGCCCGGTTCCCACAACGCGATGATGTATGTGGCCAAGTGGCTCGACAAAGTACTTCACTGATCCATATACCATTTTTAATAGTTCCTGCAGGAGCGCCGTTTGGCGCTCCTTTCTTTTGCGGAAAAACAGGAGGCGTTTTCCGTTTTCCGCAAACACCCGGCGGTGTGTCGAAAACTATATGGCTTTTCACAAAAAAGGTGTTGACTTTAAGATATAGATGCAGTATTATATATCTCGCGTTCGGCATCAGCCCGATCGCTCAAACCACGTAACTACGTGGTTGGTGGACCTTGAAAATTAAACATCAATGAACG
>ONJD01000067.1 GCA_900317985.1 uncultured Eubacteriales bacterium
GCCGACCTTGTCGAGGACTTCCTTCATCGCAATGCGAGCGGACTCTTCCGCGTTGATCTTGGATTTGATGGTGGTGTCGGCAACGATCTTGCCGGTCTCGTCAAGAATAACTGCTTTCGTGTAGGTGGAACCTACGTCGCATCCGCCATAATACTTCATAAAAAACTCTCCTTTAATTACATCGTGGTCTCGTCGTTGAATTCGACCAACGACGGATCAATGGGCTCTTCCTGCATAACGGTATACATGTAGTTGTTGACACGGGCGCGCATGTCCTTACGGGAAACGGTCCGCGGATCCATGAGGTCGTGTTCGATCCAGATGAGGCGCACACCGTGCTCTCTCGCCTGGTCATCGAACAGGCCCTGAAGGGTAGACATGTTCTTGCAGGAAACGTGCTGATACATGATGACGATCTCGGGTCTCCAGATGTCGACCTGGCGCCACAGTTCGTCGACGACATGCTGATAGCCGCCGTTGGTATGACGACGCATGACCATGCGCTCATACAGTCTCGACATATCGCGAAGCGCTTCTTCGGGATCGCTGGTGTTGAGGTGCTTCGTGAAGTTCAGGCCTTCCATCTCGACCAGGACATTGATGCCCCAGCAGTTGGCGAGCCAGTTAGAGAAGTTTGCGTAATAGTGAGCCGGGACGGACCAGACGATCGAGCGGTGGCGCATCTTGCCGACCCAGGCCTCTTCGTGGTTCTCGTACGCCGCCATCATGAGGTTGTTGACCTTCTCGAAGGTCTTCATGACACGCGGGTCGATACCGCCGTCCATCTCATAGTTCCATTTGCGGAACAGTTCATAGGCAGGACCGATGAGCTGCGGGGTGTCAGTCTGGTTGACTTCCCATTTCTGGAGCTCATAGTCGGTCTCCTGATTGAAGCGGTCCATGCAGGTGAAGTAGTTTTCCCAGCTCCACTTGGCGCCGGTACGCTCTTCGATGAATTTGATACAGTTCTTGACTTCGATGACGGCCTGGTCCATGACGGACTCGTCCTCGTACCGGACCGGGAAGGTCAGGTGGAAGGTCGGGAGGTCCTTGAACCGGCGGGACGTGTACTCGGAAGCCATGACGGAACCGTCGCAGGGCATGGAGCTCGAGATGAAGCACGCGCCGAGGTGCGGCAGTGCGTCGAGGACGACCGCGCCGCATTCCGAGGTCGGAACGGGGCAGGTGTCGGACGGCAGGCCGTACGCTTCGACCGCGTCGATGTAGGGTTCACAGACCAGCTGGTCGACTTCGGAAACAAGGAAGACCGGCAGCAGCTGATAGGGGATGCCGAGCAGGTCGGGGAAGCCGGCCATGATCTGACCCATGGTCATCTCATCGAGCAGGACCGTCTGCTTCGACAGTTCGAGGGAGTTACCGTTCTTCGTGTCGCCCTTGGCGAGGAAGACGAGGTTCTCCGCGACGAAACGGAAGATGGCAAAGATGAGCTCGTGGTGCATGGTGAGCGCTTTGCCGCGAAGGCCGAGGACCAGTTTGTCCGCGAACGCGTGGGCGTTGAAGTAGGAGATCATCCAGCGATAGTGGAAGACCGCGTTCATCGCCGGGACCAGGTCCTTGCTGAACGTCGTGAGCATCATGCCCCATAGGCGTGCCCACTCATAGAAATCGATGGCGGTGGACTCGATGCCGCGCCATTCACGGCGGACCATGGCCATCTGGCCGTTGCGGTACAGTTTGCCGAGGTGTTTCTCACCGTTCAGGACAAGGTCTTTCCGCTCTGCCCAGCTCATGGCGAGGACATCCTGGCACTCCTGTGTCAGACGCTCTTTGAGAGCTTCGGCATCGGCGATGCGCGCTTCCTTGACGTCGTTCCAGTCAGTATGTTTGAACATATCGGCGATGATGCCGCCGACTTCTTTCAGATTCTTCTTCTGATCGGCCCAGCTCATCTGGTCCTTTGCCTTGAAGAATTTCGGGTTCGGATATTTGGGGGTATTGTTACTCATGCGGACGCCTCCTTACGGGACTGGATCCGTTTGATCTCCAACGCCTCGACAAAGGCCTGGAAACGGGTCCGGAGCTGACCCGAGGAACGGGCGCGGTACGGCCTGTCGATGGACAGGACCGGCCAGCCGTATTCATCGGTCAGGATGTGGCTTGCAAGCGGACGTTCGAATGCCCAGAAGTCACAGAACTTCATCTGTTCATAGATGATGCCGTCTGCATGGAAGTCTCTCGCCAGCTGGTCCGCCGTGTCGCGGCGCTGCTGGATCTTTTCTTCACTCATGTAACGGGCACACTGAGCGGTCTGCATGTAGTGACGGCAGATCTGATAGATGAGATCTTCGTCGTCGTTGAGCTCGATGCGCTCTCTGCCGGGGGTCGAGCCGTAGCAGTAACGGTCGGCCACGATGAAAGCGCCGCAGTCTTCGATGAGTTTGATGAGCTCGGGGTCGTCGATCTCGGAGCCGACGATGGCCACTCTGGCACGGTACCAGGGTTTCGGATCGAGTTTGCGGGCCTTGACCTCTTCGAGGGTCTCCTTCAGGTACGGAAGGATGAGCGCCGTCGGGCAGACATAGGACACCAGCGTGCAGATGGCGAATTCATACCCGGTGATGGGAGCATTCTCCAGTTTTCTCAGTTCGCTGAGTTCCGTGATGACGTCGCACAGTTCATTGTGCTCTTTGACCGCTGCGCGGATGGCGTCATCGGAGATGTCCACACCGTAAACGTTTTTGAACTCTTCCAGCAGGCGAAGCTTGACCTGGATGGCCATGTGCTGGATGCTGTGCTCTTCAACTTTGTAGGGGATGTCCAAATGCGTGCAGAAAAAGTCCGGTTTCGTGTTGCAGTTCAACACTTCGATGTGCTCAGCGCAGCGGTTCATCGCCGAGCAGGCATCGACTTCTGCCAAAACGTCGAGGTACTGGTAACCGCCTTCGATGGCGCGTTCCAGCACGCTGCGGGCGAATTCGCAGGTGTAGTTCGACATGTAGTACGTTGCGATGTCGATCGAGCCCGTGTTGGGGGCTCTGAGACGGGTCGAGAAACACTTGCCCACATTCAGAAGTACTTCCGGCATGTGGTAACAGGTGTAGCCGACGCAGATCTGACCGTCTGCCTGCGCCTGTTTGACCAGTTCGTTGTCCTGGTTCTCAAGCAGGCCTTCAAAATAGATCAGATGTTTTAGATCCTTCATTGACACACCTCTCTCTTTAAGAAATACCTAGCCTAAAACAAATGGCACATTTATACGGAATTGTGCCGTTCATTTTTATAATAGTTCTGAATAATGAATGAACCAAGAACAAACCGCAGAAAAATGTGCAAAAACTCCAAAAAAATAGATAAGCGCCCTATTTTTTCGAAAAATAGTACGCTTATCTTTACTTTTCACTTAACAAATGTCGGAGCCACGTGTTCACGTAGCCAGAGTGTATTTCGTGATCTTCAGCCTCACCGCGCCGTCCGCGAGGAACGCGATGCGGTCTGCCGCGAGGTCGGTCTCGAGAGTCGTGCTCATGACCTTTTCCCCGTCATTGACAAAGACTTCCGCGCTGAACCGGTCGAGGATGAGCCGGAGCTTCAGAGCGCCGTTGTCATGGGAGACCAGCGCCTTCCGCTGATGGATGATCGCTCTGCGGGAGCCGGAATACATGCGGTCGATCTTGAGGGTCGACTCCTTGCGGCGGAAGCGGACTTCCGTGTAGAATTCATCATCCTTTGCGAAGCGGATGCCGAAGCGGCGGTAGGAGACCTCCGGGTCGACCGGTTCGATCTCCACCGTGAGGTCGAGCATGCGGCCGTCGATGCCGTCGAGCTCTTTCTCCTCCGAGTCGAGCACGACTTCGTCATAGACCACTTCATCGCACCGGAGCTCTTCGAGTTCCCGGATGGGGGTCTGGTACAGGATACCGTCCTTGAGGGACAGTTCGCGCGGGATGCTCATCTGTCCGAACCAGGGCGTGGACTCCGTGTGCAGATTGCAGGTGTCCCAGTTCTGCATCCATCCGATCATGATGCGCCGGCCGTCCGGAGCCAGGACTGTCTGAGGAGCGTAGAAGTCGATGCCGTAATCCACCGTGTGGTCCGCTTCCTCGAAGAACGTCTCGGTCTCCTCATCGTAGGTGCCGGTGAAGTAGAACGTCCCGTTGCCGTTCTGGTACTCGAGACCCTTCGGCAGCATGTCCTGGGAACTGCCGAGCAGGACATATTTCCCGTCCAGTTCGAAGAAATCGGGGCACTCCCACATGCGGCCGAGCCGGGAATGGTTCTCCGCGAAGACTTTCACGAACTCCCAGTTCAGAGCGTCTTCCGAGCGGTACAGGAGCATCTGTCCGCCGAAGCCCTCTCCCCGGTCGTTGGCGATGAGCGCCCGGTAGGAGCCGTCGGGCAGGCGCCAGGGTTTCGGGTCTCGGAACCCGTATTTGCTGCCGCCCTCCGGAAGGTCCGCTTCTGTCAGGACCGGATTGCCCTCGTATTTGTCGTAGTCCAGTCCGTCGCCGAACGCGAGGTTCTGGGTCTGGACCTGAAGGGTCTTTCCGCCTTCGCCGATCTCGTTGATGATGCCCGTGTACATGAGCATCTGCCGGCCGTCGGGGAGCGTGATGGCGTTGCCCGAGAAACAGCCGTCCCGGTCATAGATGCGGTCCGGCGCCAGAGCCGCCGGGAGGTAGTCCCAGTGGAGCAGGTCGGAACTCACCGCGTGGCCCCAGTGCATGGGTCCCCAGTGGGAGTCGTACGGGTGGTACTGGTAAAACATGTGGTACTGACCCATATAGAAGGAGAAGCCGTTCGGATCGTTCATCCAGCCCACGCGGGCGGACAGATGGAACCCCGGGCGGTCCTCCGGTTTGATATATGTTTCGATGCCCTCTTCATAGCGGCGGGCGTCGCGAAGTGCCTGACTCATGTTCGGTACCTCCCCTTGAAGTTTGCGGCATTATACATCGTCTGCCATGCTGTCTTCAAGAGCTTCTACGATATTTTTTACGACTTTCGTGACTTTTTTCTGAACTTCCTCCGGCGCGTAGGGGAACGTGTAGGAAACGTCCGCCGCCTCGATGAGCGGAAGATCGTTCAGAGAGTCTCCGATGCCGTAGAGTCTCACTTCGCCGTAAGCCTCCCGGTAGTAGTCCCGGAGGGCCTCGACGCCCTTGCCTTTGGAGCAGCCCTTCGGGGCGATGTCGATCTCGATGACGTTCTGGAACGCGTGGATCGAATCGCCGAAGCGCTCGTTGATGTAAGCGGCGTTCGCCGCGGCGTCTTCCAGGCTCTCGGTATGGACACTCACCTGGTGGATGAGCCCCTCGGGAAGGTCCTCAGGGCCGGAGACCACATAGTACTTTCCGGGGTAGTCCATCTCCTCGAAGACACAGATGTCGCCGTCGACGTCGAGGGTCAGCCGGAAGCCTTTGGCGCGCATCTCGTTCGTGATGGCCCAGGCGACGTCCGGGTCGACGCCGCGTTTGCGGATCTCGTCATAGTGGCGATCGACGATGTTCGCGCCGGAACTCGTGATGAAGAAATCCGGCTCGACGAAGCCCGTGATGAACGGGGTCAGCCCGCCGACCTGACGGCCGGTGCAGAGGCCGAAGAGGTGGCCGGCCTCCTGGTATTCGCGGATCTTCTCGACCGACTCCATCGGGAGCTTGTCGGGGTCCTCCGCTTTATAGAAATACAACGTTCCGTCAAAATCGGATGCAAATACTTTTTTCATACCACAAAGTCGTCCTTTACTGAGGGTTTCAGGTTCCAGATGGTCATGTCGACGTTGTCGCTCTTCGTGTAGAAGTGCTCCCGCTCCGTCGGGTAGACGTGGGCAGTGAAGGTCTTGTCGCCGTCATTGATGAAGAGCTCGACGGAGCAGCGGTCGATGAAGACCCGCATGTTGCGGAGAGGAGTCTCCATGGGGACTTCCAGTTCCTCGAACACGTTCTCGTTGAAGCGTTTGTCGAGCCCCGCCTTGCTGACGGTCATCTTTTTGCAGTGCGGGCAGTAATGGATCGTGAATCCGCCGGTGCCGTCCTCTTTCGTGAACAGGTTCAGGTCGGACATCTCTTCCGCGCCCTTTGGGAAGGAGACTTCCAGTTCGCAGAACGCCGGGAGCTTGCCGTCTTCGGGAGCGGTGCCGTCCCGGAGTTCGTTCATCGCCGGAAGGGGCGTCTTGAAGAGTTTCCCGTCTTTCACCCGCAGTTCACGGATGATGCCCATGCTGCCTTCCCAGTCCTCTTCCTCGGTCGGGTAGTGGTTGTCGGGCAGGCCCATCCAGCCGACGATGATGGCTTTGTCGGGGTCGCCGACGTTGGCCGCGAGCTGAGCGGCGTAGAAGTCGAACCCGTAGTCGAGGTGGTGGTAATCGCCCTCCGGCGTGAAGGTCAGGGTGTCATAGTCCATCGACCCGATGAAGTAGACGTTGTGGTTCGTGCTGTTCCCGCGGCCCGGCAGCGTCGTGTACTGCGGGGAGAACAGAAGGACGTCCTTGCCGGAGATCTTCTGGATGCAGGGGCATTCCCACATGCCGCCGAAGTCCTCATATCCGGGGACGTTCAGCTGGCCGGCGAACTCCCAGCCCTCGAGGAGTTTCGGGGACTTGTAGACGAGGACCGTGCCCTTCTTGTCGAGGGTCTGCGCGCCGATGAAGATGTAGTATGCCTGCTTCTCCTCGACCCAGAAGACCTTCGGGTCTCTCTGGTGCTCGCTGTAGTCGTCCCGGGGTCCGAAGAGGGGCTCGTCCAGTTTGACCGGCGTGCCGTTTTCGTCGAGTTTGGCGGCGCAGGTATAGGGCGTGCGGACCCAGTTCTCATCCCGGTGGTTGCCGGTGTAGAAGAAGTACAGGGAGTCGCCCTCGGCGATGGCGGAGCCGGAGTGGCATCCCTTGTTGTCGAAGTCCCGGTCGGGACGCATGCCGATCCCGGCGTTCTCCCAGTGTACGAGGTCGGTGCTTTTGGCATGGTACCAGTATTTGAGGCCATGTACGGCGCCCCAGGGCGTCCACTGATAGAACAGGTGCCAGACACCGTCGTGGCAGACGAATCCGTTCGGGTCGCTGGACAGGCCGGTAATGGGCTGGATGTGATATTTCTGGCGATAGACGCTGCCGAGAAGAGCCTCGTGGAGCCCTTCGATCTCATCGGCGCTCTGCAGTACGCGGTACCGCTCTTCCAAAGTCCATTCACGCATGGTCATAGCCTCCTCAGATGGTTTTTGGTATCGATTTCAATATTCTCTGATTCCATTATAAAAGGCACGAAAACAAAAGACAATTGGCACTCTCCACCATAATCCGCCCCCGGTTTTCGGTCGTTTCGCCGAAAAAGACTTGACCGCGTTTTAAGTTAAGGGTACTCTTGTATAGGAGATTTTACAGATACACTATATAAGGGAGTTTTTCCATGAAGTTCACCGGAAAGAAAGTATTAGTCGTCGGCCTTGCCCGCAGCGGCATGGCAGCCATCAAAGTCCTTCACGAACTGGGCGCGGACATCGTCCTCTCCGAGCGCAAGCCGGCGGAGGAGCTCAAAGAGCTCTCCACTCTGAAAGAACTCGGCGTCACGATCGTCGGCCAGGACATGGAGGTCTTCGACCAGGATTACGACCTCTGCGTCAAGAACCCCGGTGTCCCCTACCGCAGCCCCTTCATGAAGGCT
>ONJD01000068.1 GCA_900317985.1 uncultured Eubacteriales bacterium
GGCAGTAGGAGAAGAAAAAGCTGCTTGAAAAAGACATATGGTCAAGGCGAAAAACGGGGGTCCCATATGTCTTTTGGCTCCCCAGCAACTTTCAGTTTGTCGAATGGCAACTTATTTGAGGTATTGTTCGGCGTAGCCGGTATCATCAGTCAGTTCGGAGGCGAACTGGACCTCCAGTCGACCATCGCCGACGGCGCGGACATCTGCAAGATCCGCTTCCGCCGCCCGAACGTAGACGTCGAACCCAAAGTCAAAAAGGTCAAATAGTATATAACACCGAAGAAACTGCTTCTGCTATGCGGAAGCAGTTTTTGCTGTTTTGCACAGAGACAGGACCGAAGACTTGGATATTCTGCCAATAGAAAAGCAGGGCCCGCTGCGTTAGAATAACAAGTGTTAGGATAACGATTGTTCCAAAATGTGGGGTGATGACGTGGAACGACCGCTCGTACTGGAACTGAAAGCCAACTCGCTGGACGACGGACCGGGCATCCGGACTGCCATTTTCTTCAAGGGCTGTCCGCTCGACTGCATCTGGTGCCATAACCCGGAAAGCAAGAAAGCCGGACCGGAACTGTCCGTCTCGATGGATGAGTGTATTGGCTGTTTTACCTGTAAAAACGTTTGTCCCCTGGGTGCGGCAGGTCCGGACCGTCCCGGTATCGTGGACCGGTCCATCTGTGACAACTGCTTCCTCTGTACAGAGACCTGCCCTCCGAAGGGGCTTCAACGCGTGGGCATCGAGATGCCCATGGATGAGATCGTGGCCCGCTGTGTCTCGGACAAAGTCTTCTACGACGTGTCCGGCGGCGGGGTCACCATCAGCGGGGGAGAGCCGACGCTCTTCCCGGAATGGGTCGGCGAACTGTGTCAGAAACTGAACGACGCCGGCATCCGCATCCACATGGAGACGAGCGGAATGTTCGACTATGAGAAGGTCAGGGAACACATCCTGCCGCATCTCTCGAGCATCTATATGGATATCAAGATCATGGATCGCGAAAAGCATCGCAAATACTGCGGCATCTACAACGATACCATCCTCGAGAACTTCCGGCGGCTCCTGCAGGACTCCAAAGAGATGGGCTTCGACCTGCTGCCGCGGACGCCGCTCATCCCGAACATCACGGACACCGATGAGAACCTTGCGTCCATCGCCGCGTTCTATACCGAACTCGGGGTCACGAAAACGGAACTGCTTCCGTACAACCCCACGTGGTACAGCAAGAACACGAAACTGGGACTGACGCTGAACGAGGAACTCAGAGGCCTCGACAGCTGGCAGTCTCCGGAAAAGATCCAGCATTGCAAAAACATTTTTATCAATAAAGGAATTGAATGTATTTAAGGGAGGTTATTATGACAAAAGTGGTAAACAAGGACAAAGCAGTAGGGGCGGTCGCGAATCAGATCACGCATGTGGTGCTGCAGTATTTCGCGTTCCAGTTCACCTACGTCAAAAAGAACAATGACTACCTGAAGACCGTCGACGGATGGCTGGATTTCTCCATCGCCATCACCACGGAAGACGGCGCCGTCAAGCAGAGCCTGTGGTTCAAAGACGGCAAGGGCTTCGTGAAGAGTTCGATCGAGGGCACGGACTGCAAGATCACGCTCCAGGATACCGGCGCGCTCGCACGGCTGGCGATGCTGCCTCCGAACGAAGTCCTGCTCATGGTCCTGAGACATGAGATGACGACCAGCGGTACGCTGGTGTTCATTGAGACCTTCGACTTCCTCATCTCGGTCCTGATGAAAAACAGTCAGATCAAGAAGATGAGAAAGCAGCGGGAAGAGCGGCTGGAGACCGGCAAGGAAATGGTCGCGGACCCCGCCGACGCGAAACGTGAGAAGAAGCCGAAGGAATACCTGAAGGCTGACAGCGTGGACCCCGGCGTCAAGTACCTCACCGAAGACCCGTACCTGTCCACCTACTCGATCGAACAGTATCCGAGACTACAGAAATATCTGGACATCCACCACTGTGGGACTCCGGAACTCTGCTCGGAACGTGCCGAGATCCTGACGAAGTATTTCCGCAAGACCGGCTTCGAGACGAAGCCCGACGGTACTCCCTGGGTCCCGGTCGAGCGCCAGGGCCTGGCCTTCAAACACTTGATGGAGCAACGCAAGCCCATCATCCGCAAGGGCGACCTGCTCGCCGGTACCACGACCACCAAAGAGATCGGTGTGCCGCTGTACCCCGATGCGCAGGGCACCATGATCTGGGCGGAACTCATGACCGTCCACGAGCGTATGCTGAATCCCTACGGGGAACTGTCTCCGGAAGAGATCAAGAAGCTCAATTCCGAAGTCTTCCCGTATTGGACCCACCGCAATTTCCGCGAATATGTCCGCGAGAAATATCACGAACCCATCTGCCAGCAGCTGGATGAGCGCTGGGCCGCCATCTTCATGTGGAAGACGGTCGCTCTGTCCCATACCATCCTCGACTATCCGAAAGTCCTTCGTCTCGGTCTGACCGGCATCATCGACGAAGTCAAAGCGGAGCTCGAAGCGGACAAGGACGCGAGCGAAGAGAAGAAACTGACCCTCGAAGCAATGATCCACTGCTACGAAGGCATGATCACCTACGCGCGCCATCTCGCCGAACAGGCGCAGAAGGAAGCAGACGCGGAGACCGACCCGAAACGGAAGGCCGAACTCCAGGTCATCGCCGACGCCGTAGGACATTCTCCGGAATTCCCCGCCCGCAACATGGACGAAGCCGTCCACGCGGTCTGGGTCCACTGGGTCGGTGTCCACATGGAAAGCACCAACGCCGGTTTCTCCCTCGGCCGTATGGACCAGTGGCTCCAGCCGTACTTTGAAGCGGACATGGCGAAGCTGAAGACCAAAGAGGAAAAAGACGCGTATGTGTCCCACGTCCTCGAACTGCTCGGCTGCTTCTACCTGCGCTGTCAGGATCACCTGCCGCTCATCCCGGACATCGGCAACTACCTGTTCGGCGGTTCCTCCTCCGACCAGGCCATCACCCTCGGCGGCATCACTCCGGACGGGGAAGACGCGGTCAACGACATGACCTACATCTTCCTGAAGGTCACGGAAATGCTGAGCATGAGAGACCCGAACGTCAACGCCCGGTACAACGCGTCGAAGAACAGCATGACGTACCTGAAGCGTCTCTGCGAAGTCAACGTCAACACGACGGCCACTCCGTCCATCCACAACGACGAAGCGGTCATGGCCTCTCTCGTGGAGCACAACTACGAGCAGAGAGACATGTACGACTGGGCGGCCACCGGCTGTGTGGAACCCACCATCTCCGGCAAGCACCTCGGCCACACGAACTGCATGATGTTCAACATGGTCTCCGCCCTGGAAATGGCGCTGTACAACGGTTACCACCCGCTGATGCGCTGGCACCTCGGCCCGAAGACCGGGGAGGTCGGGAGCTTCAAGACGTTCGAGGACTTCCTGCAGGCATTCTTCACTCAGCTTGCCTTCCAGGCGGACCTTGCCTGTGAATACAACAACCTTCTCGGCGAAGCCCACTCTGTCATCCGTCCGACCCCGTTCATGTCGGCGGTCATCGACGGCTGCATCCAGAAGGGTCTGGACTGCACGAAGGGCGGCGCCAAGTACAACTCCTCCGGTACTGCCTGCATCGGCCTTGCCGACATCGTCGATTCCCTGATGGCGATCAAGTATCTCGTCTTCGAACAGCACAAATATACTCTGGAAGAGATCGTCCAGGCGACGAAAGACAACTTCGAAGGCCACGATGTCATGCGCAGCATCATCCTGACCGAGACCCCGCGCTTCGGTTCTGACAACGAGGAAGCCGTCGCCATGGCGAACCGCGTCACGAAGTTCATGAAAGACACCTTCTGGGCGCACACGAACTTCCGCGGCGGCCACTACACCACCGGCTTCTGGTCCATGTCCAACCACGTGGCATTCGGTTCCCTGACGGGCGCCCTGCCCTCCGGCCGTCTGGCGTTCCAGCCCTTCACCCCGGGCCTCACTCCGGAAGCCAACGCGTCGAAGAGCCTGCTCGACAACATCAAGGACGTCAGTAAGCTCGACCCGGTCAGTATGAACAACAACATCGCGTTCAACGTCAAGGTCAATCCGGCTCCGAAAGATACGCACGAGCAGACGGTCAACAACGTCACGTCCTATGCGAAGGCGTACTCCAACCTCGGCGGCATGCAGATGCAGTTCAACGTCGTCTCGTCCGACACCATGCGGGCGGCCATGGCGAACCCGGATGAGTACCGTGACCTCATGGTCCGTATCTCCGGTTACAACGCCTACTTCGTCGACCTGTGCCGCGACCTTCAGCTGGAACTCGTGAATCGCGCCGACTACGGCATGTAATAACGGGAGGAAAAGAAAATGAAATTTGGAGGAAAAGTCATCGCTCTGGTTTTCGACATCGACAACTGGGCCAAAGACATCGAAGTCAACAATCTGAATTACCCGAGCATCCAGGAGATCAACGACGTCGTTTACGACTCCTCGAACCCGGACGTCTGTGTCGCGGATCTGCTTTACAATCCCCACAGTACGAAGTATGATAAATACCCTGTCATTCTGAACATCCACGGAGGCGGCTGGGTCATCGGCGATAAACGCAACAGCCGCGGACAGTGTCTCCAGATGGCAGACAGCGGATGGTTCGTCGTCAACATGAACTACGGCCTCCCGCCGAAAGAGTACACGATGTTCGAAAAGCATGACCCGAAGAAGAGCCATGGAGACTATTACTATCCGACGCAGATCCAGATGGCCTACAAAGCTCTGCAGTGGATCGCCGACAACGCCGCGAAGTACAACCTCGACACCGACTGTGTCGTCGTCTCCGGTGACTCGGCCGGCTCGCATATCGCCTCGGTCGTCGTCACATCTTCCGCGAACCCTGAGTACCGGAAGGGTCTCGGTGTAGCGGACCCGGCCGTAAAGGTCAAAGGCGGAGTCCTGTTCAGCGGCTTCTATGACCTCACGTACTTCTGGGGCGCCGACATCATGAAAGTCCCGTGGTTCCGGGAGCTCGCGAAAGCGCTCTTCAACACGGAAGACATCCATAATCATCCCGCGTACCCGTATTTCAACCCCATCCCGTTCGTCACCCCGGAGCAGCCGAAGACTCTGGTGATCTACGGAAACAAAGACCCCATCACGCACGGCCATTCGCCCAAATTCCGGGACCGTCTGAAAGAGGTCGGGGCAGACTACGAGTACTATGAAGAGACCGGCCCCGTCGCTCTGCACGACTTCCACCTGCTCTCGTTCCTGCCCAGTTCTCACAACTGCATGCAGTACGTGGCAGGCTTCCTGGACAGGGTCGCGCCTCCCCGTAAATAAAACCTAACCGATAGTCAGGAGAATCACTGTGCCGAAAAAACCCCGCAGCGAACAGGAAGTCCAGAAAGTCCGCGAGGAGATCCTGGACAAGACACTCGAACTCATCAACGAGGTCGGGTATGAGAACTTCACTATGCGGAAGCTCGCGAACAAGCTGAATATGACCGCGACGCCCATCTACCAGTACTACAAGAACAAGGATGAGCTGTACCTGGCCGCTCTGACACAGGGCTTTGAGACTCTGTGCAACGTGGCGGAGAAGGCCCGCGACGAGGGGAAGGACCCCATGGAACGTCTGCGGTTCGTCATCCGGGACGTCATCCTGTTCGGACTGGAACACCCGGGCGTGTACAACATCCTCTTCATTTCCGCGGTGCCCAAGTACTATGACTATGTGGGCACAGAGAACGAGGATGCCGCGAAGCGCGAACTGGACGCCGCTATGAGATTCCGGGACTTCCTCGTCGAAGTCGCAGAGGAGTCCGGCCTGCTCGACGACGAAGGCGGGGAAGGGGTCCTCATGAAACTCCTCAGCGGGTTCTGCACCGTCCACGGGTATGTGGCCCTGGCCAACAGCCAGATCACCGACTACCTGCTGGGGCCGCTCGTGCAGACCGACAGCCCGGAACTCGTCGACTTCCTCATCGACACAGTCCTCGAAAACTATCAGAAATAATGCCCTCTCCGGCGAAGACATCCGTTTTTCGCCAAACAAACAAAAATAACTGCTTCTAACTTGCGGAAGCAGTTATTTTTTTGTGTGCCATGGGGCGATATACTAAAGGCGCAGAGAGGGGGAGACACCAGTGGCAACGACAACAGCCAACGCCAGGCAAACGGCGATCCGCCTCTCGAACAGAGTCCAGAAAGATCCGGACCTGGCAAAACGCCTCGGCGTCCGGGTGGACTTCAAACAGCAAGCTTTCAATGGAAATACATCGACCGAACACAGAAAGGATGTCAGACATGAACAACATCATCAATGAACTGGTCAATAAGATCGACAACCCCAACATCGTCAAAGCGCTCATCATCGGCTTCATCGCCCTGTACGTGATCGCTCCTGACGCCATCCCGGGTCCGGCCGATGACATCCTTGTCGCGGTGCTCGGACTGCTTCTCGACAAGAAGCTCACCAAGAAACCGGTCGTCAAAGAAGACGCCGACTGACTCTGATCACTCCTAACTTTCATAGTTTCCTTTCTTTTTCATGATGCACAACTCCCAATGGCATCGGTCGGGATTCCCTCCTGGGTCCCGGCCGATGACCATTTTTGCGAGGAATGTGATATAATGCTTTGGAATCATGAGAGGAAGGAGGGGAGACCGTGAGTTTTCTGTTTGGCATCCTGGCCGGTTTCGTCATGCCGCTGCAGACGAGCATCAACACGCGCCTGCGCCGTTCGCTGGGCACGCCGTTCCGCGCGTCCGGTGTGAACTTCTTCGTCGGCCTCTGCTTCCTCATCGTCCTCTCGTTCATCCTGGGCGATGGACTCATCCCGTTCCGCAAACTCGCCGGCCAGCCCGTCTGGATGTTCCTCGGCGGTTTCTGCGGCGTCACGGTCCTCACCGGAAACCTTCTGCTGTTTCCCATCCTCGGCGCCACGCAGACCATCGTGTTCCCGCTCTTCGGGCAGATCGTCATGGGCATCCTCATCGACACCTTCGGGTGGTTCCGTGGCGATGTAGTCCCCCTCACTCTCTGGCGCGTCCTGGGAGCCGCGCTCGTCTTCGCGGGCGTCGTCCTCGTCGCCCTCGGCGGCAGCAGTGAAGAGAAAGCGGACGAGACCCGCACGCAGTCGCAACTCTGGGCGGCCCGCCTCTTCGGCGTGTCCTTCGGCACCCTCGGTGCCGTGCAGACCGCCATCAACGGACAGCTCGGCGCGTTCCTCGACTCCCCGGTCCAGTCCTCCATGATGAACTTCCTGGTCGGGACGCTGGCCCTCGGACTCCTCTGTCTCTTCGGCCACCGCAAGGCGCCGAAGCCGAGCGCGAAAGGACCCTGGTGGATGTGGGTCGGCGGCTTCCTCGGCGGAGGCTTCGTCATGTTCAACGTCTACCTGCAGCACCTGCTCGGCACCGGCCTCACTGTCATCCTGAACCTCATCGGTCTCACGGCCGGAGGCATGTTCGTCGATAAGACCGGAGTGCTCGAATCGCCAAAGAAACCGGTCACCCTGCAGCGCGTCCTCGGTGTGCTCGTCATGCTCGGCGGCGCAGCCATGATCCGTCTTCTCTAAACAAAACACATCAAAAAATCAACCCCGGTGGGACAGTGACTGCGGATGGATGCCGAGGAAAAGGGCAATCTCGGCATTCGGGATCTTGTCCGCTATGGGACCGTACTTCTCCAGGAACCATAGGTACCGTTCTTTGGAAGTCAGGGTGTACCCGGCACGGACCTTATCGAGAATACGAATGGCAAAGGGGAGAGTACCACACATGATCTCTTTCCATAATTCAGGATAATCTTCGGCAAGTTTGTATACGCTTGTGCCGATCATCTCGATCAACGTGCAATCGGTCAGTGCAGCACACCAGATCTCCGGGATGTTGATCATCTCTTTTGTCGGACAGATGAAGGTCCCGGGTTTGAACCAGAAGGTCAGGGTGTTTTCGGTCCCGTCGGGGCTGAGGATATAGGTCTTTACGACCCCATCCAGCAGAACGGACGTGGAATCTTCTCTGGTTCCGGGAGCCCAGATCTTTTCGCCTTTCTTTTTGGTCACGATACTGCAGTGAGAAGCAACTTCGGAAATCAATTCCTCATCGTCTGTCATCAAAAAATCCCGAAAGAAATCGATCGGTTCATATGACTTATCGATCAACAAAGCTGGTCACTCCCTTCCTCTGCCAGTTCGGCACGGATCCGTGACAGCGACTGGGGTTTGATGCCCAGAAAACGGGCAATCTCTACCAGCGGGATCAGGTCGATAATGGGA
>ONJD01000069.1 GCA_900317985.1 uncultured Eubacteriales bacterium
CATTTAGACGAAGAGAATAGTTTTTCACAAAATGTCCCCGGTTCTGCCTCAGAGCCGGGGACTTCTTATTTTGGAAAAGGGTATTTGGAAAAACAGAAAAAAGCTGAAAACTGGCTTACAGGCCATTTTATCCTTGTTCTTAACATCTATGTAACGCGCTTCTTACAGCAAACTCCCTACCTTTAATCAAATAACCTATCTCCAACTTGAAAAGTCAAATGTAGGTTGGACTGAGAAAGCTTCATCGAAGAGAAAGCGTGCCAAACCCCACAAAGTAGTTTTCATAGCAGTTGTTTTGTAGGAATTTGGCGATGTATGGAGGCGTCTTTTTCCTACAGAATCGAAGTTTGAGCAGTGTTTTGTGGGAAAACGCTCTTAAAAAAGAGGCAAAAACCCCACTGTATCCGACTGTCAGAAGCGTTTTGTTGGGGTGACTCCACTAAAAAGATAGAAAAACCCCCACATCTGAGCTTGAATAACGCTCAAATGTGGGGGTTCGTTCTTTTTGTGTTAAATCAAGTGCTTACTCCTCAGTCGGAGCGGCCGGGGCGTCGTAGAGAACTTCGAAGTTCTCGGGCTCGGCGTCGGAGAGGACGGGAGCTGCGACTTCGGCAGCGGCTTCCGCGACGGGAGCTTCGACAGCCTCAGCTTCGGCAGCGGCCTGTTCGGCTTTTGCTTTCGCTTTGATCTCCTCGGCGTCGAACTTCGGGGCGATGATGCCGTAGCGGGTGCCCTCGGAGTCGGAGCGGGGAGCGCGGGCGGGAGCTGCCGGTGCGTCGGAAGCAGCGGAGCGGCCACGATTGCCGCCGTTGCCGCGACCACCGCGGTCATTGCGACCACGGCCACCGCGATCGTTTCCGCGACCACCGCGTCCACGGTCGTTGCGACCACGGCCGCCATTGTTGCGCGGCTGGAGCGGTTCGACACCTTCGGCCAGCGCGATGACCACGCGGCGGTCGGCGTCGGAGCCGATGGAGTAGGACTGGAGGCCCTCCATCTCGGCGATGGTGGTGTGGATGATCCGTCTCTCGGACGGGTTCATCGGGTTCAGGGTCATGTTGCGGCCGTATTTCCGGACACGGCGGCCGTTCTTGCGGGCGATGTCCTTGAGGGTGCGCTCACGCTTTTCGCGGTAGTCACCGACGTTGATGGAAATGCGGACGGACTTGCCGTCTTCCTTGCCGCGGTTGGCAGCAAGGCGGGTGAGGTACTGGATGGAATCCAGGGTCTCGCCGCGGCGGCCGATGAGCAGAGAATAGTTGTCCTCGGAGGACACTTCAAAGAAGTATTCTTTGCCTGCCTTCGTCACATCGATGTCGTACTTCTCGATGCCGAGGCCTTCGATGACGGTTTTCAGGTACGCATACGCCTTTTTGACCTGCTCCGGAGCTTCCTCCATGGAAACGGCTTCGCGGGGTTCCGCAGGTTTCTCAGCGGCCTTCTCGGCCTTTTTGGGCGATGTACCCTTCTTCTCTTCGGCAGTCTTTTTCGGAGCGGCTGCCTTCTCCTTCTTCTGGTTGGCGGGCTTCTCAGCCTTCTGCTGAGCCTTCGCCTTCGCGCCGGAGCTCTTCTTGACAGTGGCTACCTTCTTCGGTTTCTCTTCCTTAGCCTCATAGAAAGCGCGGACTTCGGCCTGCTTGCCGCCGAAAAGACCAAACTTCTTCTTTTCGGGGAACTGCAGGACTTCGAACTGTACGTCCGCGTCGTCGGGGGCATTCAGAGAACGGATGGCCGACTGCTGTGCTTCCTCAATGGTCGCACCGGTCGCGATTGCATCTTTTACCATGCGTTTTCTTCCTCCTTACATCCGGCTTCTCCGGATGTGGTTTTAAAAAGAGCCGCCGCAGTAGGAGTCGTAGTAGAAGCGGCGGCTGATTTTTCGTAATGAAGTTTTAGCGGACAGACTGTTTGACCACGAGCTCCTTGGAGCGGCGGTCGTTGGTCTCGTCCACAAGGACCTGGGCAATGACCTTCTCGGGCGTGTAGAGCTTGTCGAGGACGATCATCTGGATGAAACTCAGGACAGAGTTGACGGCCCAGTAGATACCGATACCGACCGGGAAACTCCAGGACAGCCACAGGGACATGAAGGGCATGAACATGAGCATGCAGCCCATCGTCGCCATGTTGGACATGTCGGCGTTCATCCGGCGGGAGCGGATCAGGGAATAGATGGAGGTCAGCATTGCGGCAGCGAACGCCAGAACGGGGATGATGATGATCATCTTCTGGTCGTGCCAGACCTGACCGGGGATATCACCGAAGTTGAAGGGGCCGGCACGGAAGTGTGCGGCGAAGTCGGTGAGGACGTTGTAAGCGGTGTCCGGGAACTTGTCGCCGAGGTCCGCTTTCAGTTCATCGATGTGATTGAGGATCGGGATCTCCATCCAGCGGGAAGAACGGGAATTTTCCACATACTTCTCAACGGCGGTGGAGAGGGTATCGACCAGTCCATCGCCATAGCGGTTCAGGCGAAGGATGTAGGTCAGCGGCATATAGATGGCACCGTACAGACCCATGATGACGGGCATCTGGATGAGAAGGGCGCCGCAGCCGGTGGACATGGAACCGAAGCCTTCTTTTGCATAGAAGTCCTGGATGGCCTGCTGCTGCTCATTGGGGTCGGTGTATTTGGCTTTGATCTTGTTGATGCGGGCCTGCATCCGCTTGGTCTTTGCCTGGCTCTTCTGCTGGTTGATGGAAGTCGGGAGCAGGACGAGCTTGACGAGAATGGCAAGGACGATGACAGCCATCAGGTAGTTCTTCTGGAAAATGGTGTAGAAGAGGAAGATGAGCCATCCGAACGGATACGAGAAAATATTATAGATCAGCTTGTAAAAACCCATATGTTTTCTCCTAATAGTACTCTTTTTCTTCGGGGACCGGGTCGTAGCCGCCGGATGTCAGCGGACTGCAGCGGACGATGCGCCAGGCGGTCATAGCGGTCCCTTTGACTGCCCCGTAGCGGTCGATGGCCTCGTAGCCGTACTGGGAACAGGTCGGGTAGAATTTACAGGTGGCGGGTGTGTGGACAGTGATGTGCTTCTGGTAAAAGCGGATGCTCTTTTTCAGGGCTTCCTGCGGTGCACTCATGGGCGATTCACCTCGTGTTCTCGTTACCGGGGAAGGATGTTCCCCTTCTTCAGGTGCTGGACCATCACTTGTTCCAGGTCGTAGCTTTTTTTGTACCTGGTCCGCCCGCGTGCAACGAATACGAAGTCGTACCCCTCGAGGTACTCTCCATATTCTTTGTACACGTTCTGGAACGCTGCGCGGATGAGTCTGCGGGACTTGTTCCGCTCGACAGCGTTTCCGATCTTCTTGCTGGTCGTAATACCTATACGACAAATTCCCGCACGGTTCTTCATGAAATAAGTAACCAGTGCAGGATTTGCATATGAAGTCCCTCTCGTGTAGAGACGTCTGAAATCTGTATTACGCTTTAAAGTAGTCATAGAAGGTCAGCGTAGGTGACTTACGCAGTCAGGTTCTTTCTGCCCTTGGCTCTGCGACGGGCAATGACCTTGCGACCGTTGCGGTCGGACATTCTTTTACGGAAGCCGTGCTCTTTGGCTCTGTGCCGCTTCTTCGGCTGATAGGTTCTCTTCACAGATTATCCCTCCGTTTCCTATTTGGACTTGCAGGTTGTAATTATATATAAATAATAAATAAAAGTCAATCACAAGATGTAGCGGAGCACACTTTTCCAAAACACTAGGAAAAACCTGCGGAAAAAGGGCATTTTTTGCCCGATTTTCATTGTGGAAAACCCCTTATTATGATAGAATGAATCAGTTATATATTTTGCTCAGATGAGCACATATAATTATGTATTTTTATATAAGTTGTAATTAGTGGAAAAGAGGGACGCAATGGACTCCTACAATGACATCTGGGAACTGGTCCGAAGCTACTGCCGGGAGAAGGTCAGCGAGACCATCTACAGCTTGTGGCTGGAGCCGCTCGAACTGAAGTCTTTTGAGGACGATCAGGTCATCCTGTCCGCCTCCGACTTCAAGGCGAACATCGTCCGCAGCAAGTTCAAGAACCTGCTGGACGAAGCCTTCGAGAACTACATGGGTTTCCCGATCGACGTCGTCATCCAGTCGGAAGGCCGGTCGGACGAACGGGCCCCGAAAGCGGAAGAAAAACCGAAAAGCGCGAACCACCCCATGGTGAACGACGAGCTGACCTTCGACACCTTCGTCGTCGGTTCCTCCAACACCTTCGCGCACGCGGCAGCGCTCGCCGTCGCCAACGCGCCGGGGGAGGCCTACAACCCGCTGTTCATCTACGGTAACTCGGGTCTCGGCAAAACGCATCTGCTTTACGCCATCTGCGACCGCATCGCCCGGGACAATCCCGACGCCAAGATCCTCTATACCCGCGGCGAAGACTTCACCAACGAACTCATCTCGAGCATCCAGAAGCAGACGACGGAAGAGTTCCATAACAAGTACCGCACGGTCGATGTCCTGCTCGTCGACGACGTCCAGTTCATCGCCGGTAAAGACCGGACCCAGGAAGAGTTCTTCCACACGTTCAACACGCTGGTCCAGGACAAGAAACAGATCGTCCTGACGAGCGACCGTCCTCCGAAGGAAATCGCCAACCTGGAAGACCGTATCCGCACCCGGTTCGAATGGGGCCTGCTCGCGGACATCCAGCCGCCGGACCTCGAGACGCGCATCGCCATCATCAAGCGCAAAGCGGACTTCTACCGGCTCGACCTGCCCGATGACGTCGTTCAGTTCATCGCCGAAAAGATCAAGAACAACGTCCGGCAGCTCGAGGGCACCGTCAAAAAGCTGCACGCTTACTACAACATCAACCACCAGCGGCCGACGGTCCAAAGTGCCACGAAAGTTATCACGGACCTCATGAACGACTTCCAGCCGGTGCCTGTCACCATCGACAAGATCCTCAACGAAGTGGCCCGCACCTACGGCACCACCGTCGAGAACATCACGTCGGAGAAGCGAAACTCGAACATCACCCAGGCCAGAAAGGCTGCCATCTACATCGTCCGGGAGATCACCGGCCTCAGCTACGAGGAGATCGGCAAAGCCTTCGGCGGCAAGCACCACTCCACTGTCATGTACAACTACGAACAGGCGGAGAAAGAGATGAAGAAGGACCCCGCGGTCCGCTCGACCATCCAGAGCATCATCAACAACATCAACGAGGCGCAGACGAATTATTGACTGTTTCGTCCGCAATCCACTCCGCAACTTTCCACAAATTCCGCACGGGACCGTGTACCGCCTGTGCAATCCGCAAATAACACGACATTTTGCGGAGAGTTTCTGTGGAGCGTGAAAACACCGACGGAAAATCGTGAAACGCGGTTTTCAGGATTTCCCGCCGCCTCTACTACTATAGACTAAGAACCATACTCATTTCGTAAGGAGAAACCACTATGAAGATCATCTGCAACACCGCAAGACTCAACGAAGCCTGCCAGAACGTTCAGCGCGCTGTTTCCAGCAAGGCGACCATGCCGGCCATCGAAGGCATCCTCATGAAGGCTGAAGCCGGCCAGGTCCAGCTGACCGGTTATGACATGGACATGGGCATCACCACCGTTCAGGAAGCCCGCGTCGAAGAAGACGGCGCCATCGTCCTGAATGCCCGCCTGCTCTGCGACATCCTGCGCCGCCTGCCCGGAGAGACCGTTTCCATTGAAGCGGACCCCCGCCAGCTGTGCACCATCCGCTGCGGCGAAGTCGAGTATCAGCTCGTCGGCATCGATGCCAAAGAGTATCCGGAGCTTCCGACCGTCACTGAAGAGGTCCCCGTTCTCATCGATTCCGAGACCCTGGAGAAAATGGTCAAACAGACCATCTTCGCCGTCTCGACCAACGATACCAAGGTGGTCCACACCGGTATCAAGTTCGAAGTCTCTGAGAACACCCTCAAGCTGATCGCCGTCGACGGCTTCCGTCTGGCCATCCGCACCGAGGCCATCAACTACACCGGTGAGCCGCTGTCTTTCGTCGTTCCGGCGAAGACCCTCTCCGAGGTCATCAAGCTCATCGATGAGGCCGAAGTCGTTGCCCTGAAGGTCGCGGCCCGCCACATCGTGTTTGAAGTCGGCGCTTACGCGCTCATCTCCCGTCTCCTGGACGGCGAGTTCCTCGACTACAACGCGGCCATCCCGAAAGCGCATTCCACCGAAGTCGAAGTCGACACCAAGACCATCATTTCGGCGATCGACCGCATGTCCCTCATGATCAGCGACCGGGTCAAGAGCCCGCTGCGCTGCGTCTTCGATGAAAATGTCATTCGTATGAGCACCAGCACCACCATCGGTGCCGCCAACGACAAAGTCCCGGCGAAGATCGAAGGCAACCGTGTCGAGATCGGCTTCAACAACCGGTTCCTGCTCGACGCGTTCCGCGCCTGCGACCTCGACACCGTCAAGGTCACGCTGAACGGCCCGCTTTCGCCGATCACCGTCGTACCGGTCGAAGGGGACAGCTTCCTGTTCCTCGTCCTGCCGGTCAGACTGAGAAACGAGAAGTAAGAGGAAAGATATTTCTCTTTAATGATTTATGATCGTTCAATCTCTTGATATTTCTAACTACAGAAATATAGAAGAAATCGAATTTCAGCCGTCCCCGGGTGTGAATGTCATTTTCGGCGAAAATGCCCAGGGGAAGACGAACCTGCTGGAGGCCATCTGGCTGTTCACAGGGCTGCGGTCGTTCCGCGGGTCGAAGGAGCGTGAGCTCCGACGGTTCGATACAGAGGCCGCAAAATTGTCCATGGCGTTCCACAACGACGTTCGGGACATGACGGCAGATATTCTCATTACCGACAAGAAAACGGCTTCTCTGGGCGGTCTGCCCTACGGAGCGTCGACGAAACTCGTCGGAGAATTCCTCGCTGTCATCTTCGCGCCGCAGCATCTGGACCTCATCAAAGGAGGTCCGGCCGAGCGGCGGAAGTTCCTGAACCAGGCGCTCTGTCAGCTGAAACCGAACTACGCCAAAGCACTGACCCAGTTCAACCGGGCCATGCAGCAGCGCAACCAGCTTCTGAAAGATGCCATCTACCATTCGGAGCTCTATGACACGCTGGACGTCTGGGACGACCGGTTCTGCAGCTTCGGGTCTTACGTCATTTCCGAGCGTATGAAATACCTCGATGAACTCCGTCCGTTCCTGGAAGAGTTCTACGGCGGCATTTCCGGCGGACGGGAACAGATCACCGTCGAATACGCGGCCGGTGCCGGGGAAGAGGCACATACCTTTTCGTCGGAAGACCCGGCGGTCATCAAGGAAGAACTGGCGGAGCTGCTGAAAGTGCATCGCCGCGAAGACGCATTTGCGGGCTTCACGACCGTCGGCCCCCACCGGGATGATCTCGTCGTCAAACTCGACGGTCTGTCCGCGAAGTCCTTTGGCTCTCAGGGCCAGCAGCGTTCCTGCGCGCTGAGCCTCAAGATGTCCGAAGGGTTCGTCATCCGGGCGCTGACCGGAAAACAGCCCGTTGCGCTGCTCGACGACGTCATGTCTGAACTCGACGCCGGCCGGCAGGACTACATCCTCAACCACATCGAAGGCTGGCAG
>ONJD01000108.1 GCA_900317985.1 uncultured Eubacteriales bacterium
CAGAGAACTGAAGGTCACCGTTGAGAAAAGCGCGACAAAGACCTGTTATGTTGGCTTTGAAAGCATGGTCGGCATGCTGGATCTTACGACCCCCATTATCGATACTACTATTTATAAAGCTATCATGACCATGCCTGGCGTTTTTCTCCAAAGCTCTGAACCCGGGATCGAGTTCACGTCGGCCAACCTGGGCGATCAGCCGGTCCCCGGTTCTGAGTTCGTCATGGTGAATCGCGACGAGACCGAGAAACTCATCAAAGCCTTCTATGGGCTCGGCAAGGAGACATTTGAAAGCGCGATGAGCCTGATCGGCACGGAAGGCTATACCTGGAAAGAACTCAGCATCCTTTACAACGAAGTCCTGAAATGGGACAGCGAGAACGCGCAGATCTCCATCGACGGCAAGAATGCGTACAAGCTTCTCGGTACCTACTGGAGCCTGATGCAGGCATCCGCGAAAGAACCTCTCCTCAACTTCCTGAAAGATGACACGGAACTCCGCGTGCCGGCGATCCTGGCTGCCACCGCCGATGAAAACGGTGTCGTCCACTTCGGTCCGGACAACAACGTCACGCTGATCTGGTCTCTGGAGATCCTCCAGAAGATGGGCGGCGTCGCCTTCAGCAAAATCGAAGAGTACGGCCTGATCGATGAGTTGTTCCCCGACCCCATGACCGGCGCGATCATCAAGTTTGTCATCAAACTCGGCAAGAGTTATCTGGGTTCGGATAACATGCTTTGGGACGCCGACGGCAACCTGAAGAAAGACTTCATCAACGGTACGATGTACCTGCTCCTTCAGAATGACAACATCATGGAGTTTGCGCAGGATAAGCTGAACTGGATCGTGGGTGACAACCTGACCGAAGAGGAAAAAGAGTTCCTGAAACTCCTTCCCGACCACGCGCTTCTCACGAAGAAGATGCCGGCCGGCAAGTACATCCTCCTCGAGACCAGCGTTCCGGAAGGATACTTCCGCAGCCCGTTCTTCTACACGGTCGATCTCGAGTGGCATCCGGAAGCCAAGTATGCCAGAGACTGGTACTACGCTTCTGTCGCGGACCTCGGGCTCATCGCCCCGTACTTCGCGGAAGACTTCTACGATTGGCTGCGCAACTACGACTTCAAAGTCGAGGCGGACAAGGTCCTCAATTACATCACCGACGATAAGACGGGCGACCTCATCGCCAAAACGCTCACCGGTGAGAACGATATCACGAAGTACACCATCACGTACTTCTCGAATATCCTTTACAACTACATGGGCGGCAGTCTCCTATACAATTCGGAGCTCGACCTCGCGAAGGATATGACGAAGCACCTCTATGCGTACGGCAAGTCCGCGCAGAACCTGCTTCAGTTCGGCGATCAGGTGGCGACCCGCTCGAAGAGCGTCGTTGCCGGCCAGCTCACGAAGGACTGGATCTTCTACAACTACTCGACGAGCCTTCGGACCAACAGTGCTCTGAAGACCCAGAAGATCCTGAACGGTGTGGCGAAAGCCATCGACACCACGGAAGACCATCCGGTCACGTCCGCGGTCAAGTCCACGATCCAGAAGATCGCTGACAAGATCGACACCACCAACCGGATCAAAGACCAGGTCACGAGCATCCAGAACAAGATCAGCTCCTTCTTCTCGGACATCGGTTCCAAGATCGGAAACAAGGTCCTGGACGGCGTCTTCAATGCGTTGAAGACGGTCCTCGGATGGAGCAAACAGGCATAAAACCATAATAATAACCCGGCAGACTGCAGAGTCTGCCGGGTTTCTTTTTTGTCAGTATATCGCCAACCGATTATTTGATGATGTCGGTCCCGAAGTACGGGCGGAGGGCTTCCGGGACGGTGACGCTGCCGTCTTCGTTCTGGTAGTTCTCGAGGATGGCGGCGACGGTGCGGCCGATGGCAACGCCGGAACCGTTCAGCGTGTGAACGAGCTGGGCCTTGTCTTTCGGGTCGTCCTTGAAGCGGATGAAGCGGATGTTCATGCGGCGGGCCTGGAAGTCGACGAAGTTGGAGCAGGAGCTGATCTCGACGTAGCGGCCGTAGCTCGGCATCCAGACTTCAATGTCGTAGGTCTTGGCGCTGGAGAAACCGAGGTCGCCGGAGCTCAGGCAGACGACACGGTACGGAAGGCCGAGGCCCTGCAGGACGCGCTCGGCGTCATTGGTCAGAGACTCGAGTTCCTCGAAGGAGTTCTCCGGGCGGGCGAACTTGACGAGTTCGACCTTGTTGAACTGGTGCTGACGGATGAGACCGCGTGTATCGCGACCGGCGGAACCGGCTTCGGCACGGAAGCAGGCCGAGTAGGCGGCGAACTTGTAGGGCAGCTCTTTTCCGTCGAGAATGTCCTCACGGAACATGTTGGTGACGGGGACCTCCGCGGTCGGGATGAGGAAGTAGTCGTCGGTGGTCTTGAAGGCGTCTTCCTCGAACTTCGGCAGCTGGCCGGTACCGGTCATGGATGCGCGATTGACGAGGAACGGCGGGAAGATCTCCGTATAACCGTTTTCAGTGTGCGTGTTCAGGTAGTAGTTGATGACGGAGCGCTCGAGTCTGGCGCCGGCGCCTCTGTAGAAATGGAAGCGGGTGCCGGTGACTTTCGCCGCGGTCTCCGGGTCGAGGATGCCGAGGTCGGCGCCGATGTCCCAGTGGGCTTTCGGTTCGAAGCCGAAGTCTTTCGGCTCGCCCCAGCGGCGGATCTCGACGTTTTCGGTGTCATCTTTGCCGATCTGGACGGACTCGTCCGGAATGTTCGGGATCTCGAGGACGATCTGTCTCTGGCGGGCAGCCAGTTCGGCGAGCTTGTCGTCGTTGGCTTTGACTTCTGCTTTGATCTCTGTCATCTTGGCGAGGATCTCAGAGGCGTCTCCCCCGGCTTTCTTGATCTGCGGGATCTGCTTGGACGCTTCGTTCTGCTGCTGTTTCAGAGAATCGTTCTCCTGCTGCAGCTTCCGGCGCTCCTGGTCGATGGCGATGAGTTCATCGACTTCGGCGTCGAGGTTGCCGTTGCGGGACTTGACCGCAGCTTTGACTCGCTCAGGGTTTTCGCGGATGACTTTAATATCCAGCATGGTGTTTGTTCTCCTTTATGCTAATGGTGTTATCAACTTGATTTATTCTTCGCTGAGAGCTTCGCTGAGGGCGTTCGCCAGCTTGGTGAGGTCGTCCTTCGAGAAGAAGTCGAACTCCAGGGAGCCCTTCCCTTTTGCGTTCGGACGGACCTTGACCGTGACTTTCCGGCCGATGGCCTTCGTCATGGCGATCTCGACTTCGTCGTAGAAAGCCTCTCTGGCCCGGGACTTCTTCGCGCGGGATTTGCCGCTCTTCTCGTTCTGTTTGTCTTTGACAAGACGCTCGACATCGCGGACCGACAGCTCTTCTTTCTTGATCTGCTGGGCTGTCTCGACCATTTCGTCCGAGTTGCCAAGGGCAAGCAGTGCGCGGGCGTGGCCGGCAGAGATGTCGCCGTTTCTGGTAAGCTCTCTCACCTCTTCGGGCAGGCCGAGGAGACGGATGGAGTTCGCGATGGCGGGACGGGACCGGCCGACGCGGGACGCAGCTTCTTCCTGCGTCAGGCTGTACCGGGTGATGAGCAGCTGCAGGCCTTCCGCCTCTTCAATGGGGTTCAGGTCTTCCCGCTGCAGGTTTTCGATGAGGGAGATCTGCATCGCCTGCTCATCGGACATTTCCCGGATGATGACGGGAACAGTGGTAAGCCCGGCCATACGGGACGCGCGCCAGCGGCGTTCACCTGCAACCAACTGATAGGTGCCATCTTCCATGGGGCGTACCAGCATGGGCTGAAGGATGCCGTTGGCTTCGATGGACTTCGCAAGCTCCTGTAACGCCTTCTGGTCGAAGGTCTTACGGGGCTGTTCTTTATTCGGTTCGATCTGGGTCAGGCGCAGTTCCGAGACGGAGCTGGTGGGCTCCCGAGCAATGTCGCTCTCCGTGAACAATGCGTCCAGACCTCTTCCAAGACCACGTTGTTTTGCCATTTTTCACTCACCTTTTTGTGTTCTTCTTGATTAATTCTCTCGCAAGGGCGATATACGCCATGGAGCCACGGGACCCGCGGTCATAATAGAGGACGGGCATCCCGAAACTCGGTGCTTCGGACAGCCGGACATTTCTGGGAATGGCGGTCTCGAAGACTTTATTCGGGAAGTACTTTTTGACTTCCGCAACGACCTGCTGGGTCAGGTTCAGCCGATTGTCGAACATGGTCAGGACGACCCCCTCGAGGTCAATAGAGGGATTGTAGAGCCGTTTGATCGTCTTGACGGTGTTCAGAAGCTGGGACAGGCCCTCGAGCGCATAGTACTCGCACTGGATGGGCACCAGGAACGAATCGGATGCCGTGAGGGCATTCAGTGTGATGAGTCCGAGAGACGGCGGGCAGTCGAGGAGGATATAATCGTAATCCTCTTTGACTTCCGCGAGCGCGGCTTTGAGCCGGTTCTGCCGCTCCGGGATCTCCACGAGTTCCAGTTCGGCGCCTGCCAGGTCCATACTGGCCGGGAGCAGGTCTACATTTTTGAATTCGGTTGTGATGATGGCATTCTTTGCAGGTTCCTGGTCAATTAGGAGGTCATAAGACGACACCTCCAGGTTCTGCTTCTCGATGCCGAACCCGCTGGTACAGTTGCCCTGCGGGTCGATGTCAACCATGAGCACTTTCTGTTTCTGCAGCCCGAGAGCCGCAGCAAGATTGACGGCAGTGGTCGTTTTGCCCACTCCGCCCTTCTGGTTGACGATCGCGATGGTTTTAGCCATTTGATCACCTATATATAGAAAATGTGACTCTAGTTTAGCACAAGAAAAAGGTCTTGAAAAGGTCAGAAAACGGCCGTTTTGTTTCACGTGAAACGATTTTAAACAAGGTTTCTCAATCTATTGTGGTATAGATATGAAACGCCCCCAAACGATTGTGTTTGAGGGCATTTTTTGACGAAATAATTAAATTTTTGACGATTGTTTCACATGGAACACATGCAACAAACGGCGTAGTTAAGCCGAAAAGTCAGTTTTTACTTTTCGAAGGGTCCCCGTTTGACACTTTTTGGATGGTAGCGCCTGTCGGCGCTCCGTTCGTGAGAAGCTGAGAGCGCAGAGCATTCAGTTGGGCTTCCTGTTCTTGGATGAGTTCATCGCGGTCCCGGAGCTTCTCGGAAAGATGATTCACAATGTCGGTCAGCTCGGCGACCCTGGCGTCGGACTCCTCCATAGCAAGCTTCTGCTGGCGGATCGCCTCGGCGAAGACCTCCAGCTGCTGTTGGAGCAATGCGTTCTGCTGTTCCAGTTGAGTCTTGTCCATAACGTGGCCTCCCCTGCTCAGACGAGCGGGACTTTTTTGATGCGGTCTCCCCTGCGTGGAAATGCCTGAGGAGTTTTCTTCTTTTTCTTGATGAGGACGATCGAGCGTCTGGCAGATTCGTCTGCCTCCTCGTCGAAGGCACTGACGAGATCGTACTCCATGAGTTCCTGAGGCCTGCCGCCCAGTGTTCGAATGGCACCAAGCGCCGCGGTCTGCTCCGCATGGCCTTCCGGCCCTTTCATGGCGATGAAATGTCCTTTGACTTTGACGAACGGAATACAGAATTCTGAGAGGACCTGGAGGTTTGCAACGGCTCTCGAAGTGACGTAGTCGAAGCGCTCCCGGAACTCTTTCTGCTGGCCGGCTTCTTCGGCACGGGCGTGGATGATGTGCACCGCTTCCTTATCCATATCGTAATAAGGGATGCCGAACTCGTCGGCAGGGCACTGCTCGTCGGTCGTAAAGCCCAGCTTCTCGGCGATGTCTTTGACGACTTTGAGCTTCTTTTCGGTGCTGTCGAGAAGCGTGACGTTGAGGTCCGGGCGGGCGATTTTGAGCGCCAACCCCGGGAACCCGGCTCCGGTCCCGATGTCCAGTACCGATGCGCCTTTCGGGATATCCACTTTGCTCAGGACAACGATGCTGTCGACGAAATGTTTCATGACGATCTCGTCCGGCTCGGTGATGGCGGTGAGGTTGATCTTCTCGTTCCAGGAGACCAGTTCTTCCGCGTATTGGTCAAAGCGGTCCAGCGCGGTATC
>ONJD01000073.1 GCA_900317985.1 uncultured Eubacteriales bacterium
TACTGGAAGAAGCGCAGCTCGACGCGCTGACCGGGGAAGACCTCGCGCTCCTGCACCCTCATTACCTCAAAAAAGCAGAGGCTCTGAAACGACCGGAGGGAAAACGGCATGCGCTGGCCAGTGCTTACCTTCTCTGGAAGGTCCTCGGGGTCACCCCGGAGGACGAACTCGTTCTCGGCGAACAGGAGAAACCCTCCTTCCCTCGTCTTTCTCAGAAGTTTAACCTTTCCCACGATGACGGCGTCACCGTCCTTGCCGTCTCTTCGGAGACGGTCGGAGTGGACATTGAGCGGCAGACCGAGACCGACATGCGGGTCGTCCGGAAAGTCTTTCCGGAGGCGTACCGGAACATCATAACAGCCGCCGATGGGTCATCGGCGGCCTATACAGAGTGCTGGACCAAACTGGAAGCCATTTTAAAAGCCGAAGGCTGCGGCTTCCATGGTGCCTTGAAGGACAATGACGAATACCTGCAAAAGTGGCAGGTGCAGTCGTTCCCCTGGAAAGACTACTACATCAGCGTGGCTTATTGAGGTATCCCGTACGAAATGTAAGAAAATGATTAATATATATCCCCCGCCCACCCTTGAAACTCGGTGGGCTTTTTCTTATAATACAAGGTGGACATTTTTTTTGGCAATTGTACATTCTTTTTAGACAATTTGGCGAAGTGATTGCAATTGTCAGAAGCTTGTGAAAGGAGATCATAATGAACGAATTCTATCCAAAACTCTTTGAGCCCTTCAACATCGGCACTTGCGAGATCCCGAACCGCGTAACGCTGGTTCCCATGCTGCTGGAAGTGGCAGAACTGGACGGCACTGCCGGTGACCGCTGCATCGAGTATTATGCCGAGCGCGCCAAGGGCGGTGTTGGCCTCATCCAGACCGAGGTCACCCGAATCAGTGACTGGACCGGCTGCACCGGCCCGAGACAGCTGTCGGTCACTTCTGACCGCTGCATCCCCGGACTGACGAAGCTGGCCGATGCGGTCCATAAGGAAGGTTCCAAAATCTTCGTACAGCTGCATCACCCGGGCCGTCAGACGTATCAGCTGATCGTCATGGTCTGGAAACTGTCTGATGTCGTCGGCCGCCGCTGGGACGGTTGGTGGAAACTGTTCTTCGGCATGACGAAGTATTTCGATTACTTTGAGAAACCCTTCCTGCATAAGATCTATCCCCGCACGGTTTCTGCTTCCGGCGGTATTCCGGCAAATCTGGCCTGCTCTCCCATCGATGAGACCCAGAAGGTCCGCGAACTCACCAAGTGGGAGATCCACAAACTGGAAGATGAATTCGCACAGGGCGCCCTGCGCTGTAAGAAGGCCGGCATCGACGGCGTTCAGCTGCATTGCTCTCACGGCTATTTCCTGCAGCAGTTCATTTCCCCGTATACCAACCATCGTACCGATGAATACGGCGGATCCCTTGACAATCGCCTTCGCATCGTCAAGAACATCATCGACAAGATCCACAAGCTCTGCGGACCGGACTATCCCATTTCCGCACGTCTTACCGCAGATGAGTACTATCGTCTGTTCGGCTACGATGTTGGCTACACCCTCAAAGACGGTGTGGAGATCGCCAAGAAACTGGAAAGCTACGGCATCCAGCACCTCGAACTGTCGGCCGGTACCTACGACTGCATGAACTCCTGGTGTGAACCGACGTCCTTCGACCTTGGCTGGCGTAAAGACAACGGTAAAGCCATCAAAGAGGCTGTCAACATTCCTGTCGGTCATACCGGCGTCATCCGTACTCCGGAACAGGCGGAACAGCTTCTGGAAGAAGGCTATCAGGATACCATCGGACTGGGCCGCCCGCTGCTTGCCGATCCTTACTGGGTCAAGAAAGCGAAAGAAGGCCGTTCGAAGGAAATCAACCGCTGCCTGTCCTGCCTGTACTGCCTCGAGTCCATGATGAGCAACGCCCTTGCCGGCGGTCTGCCCGGACAGTGTGCCGTCAACCCGCGGACCTGCAACGAGCTCGAGTTCCCGCTGGAGCCGGCGAAAGTCGGAAACGGCCGCAACGTCGTCGTCATCGGCGCCGGTCCTGCCGGTCTCATGGCGGCCCGTACCTCTGCTCAGAAGGGCTTCAACGTCACGGTCTTTGAAAAAGCGCCCAAGGTCGGCGGTCAGATCCTTCTGGCAGCTGCCCCGGCTCACAAATATAAGATCGGCTGGGTCACCGAAGACCTCGAGACCCAGTGCAAACTGCTTGGCGTCGACATCCGCCTGAACACGGAAGCTACTGTCGACAACGTCAAGGAGCTCAACCCCGCATACATCTTCAACGCCACCGGCGGTGTGCCGCTGACCCCGAAGATCCCCGGCTACGACCTCCCGAACGTCTATACGCCCGATCAGGTCCTCGACGGCTCCGTCAAGTTCGAGGGCAAGAAGATCGCCGTCATCGGTTCCGGTATGACCGGTCTGGAAACGGCTGAATACCTGGTCGACACGGGCAACAAGGTCGCCATCGTCGAAATGGCTGACGAGATCGCCCCCGGCACCTGGATCCAGCACAAGATGGACGTCATCCCGAAGCTCGAGGAGAACGGCACGGAGTTCTATCCGTCCTGGAAACTCACCGAGATGCGCGAAGACAGTGTCGAGGTCCAGAACACCCAGGTCCCGGCCCGCTTCAAGAACATCCCCTGCGACGCCATCATCATGTCTCTTGGCGTCCGTCCTGCAGGACTGTCCGAAGACATCAAGAAGATCGCCACCACGATCGACGTCGGTGACGCGATCAAGTCCGGCCGTATCGCGAACGCCACTCATACCGCATATCGTGCGGCCATGGCCCTCAAATAATGTACATGATTAAAAATTTAAATAAGGGAGAAATGCAATCATGATCAAAAACAGTAAGATCGTCCTGACGGGCGCTTCCAGCGGCATCGGTTTCGAAATGCTGAAAATGCTCGCCGACCCGAAGAACGGCAACACCATCCTGACGGCTTCCCGTACTGCGGAAGAAAAGCTTGGCAACTATGCTGACAACGTCATCGCGTTCAACGCGGACACCGGCAGCAAAGAAGACATCGACGCCATCTTCGCGAAGGCTGAGGAAGTGTTCGACAAGATCGACATCTTCATCGCCAACGCCGGCTTCCCGTACTATGAGAAGTTCGACTATGTCAACTATGACAAAATCGACAAGATCTTCCGCGTCAACGTTTTCGGTCCGATCTACTCCTATCAGAAGTACCTCGAGCATCTGAACGGCCGCGACGGTAAAATGGCGATCACCGCTTCCGCGATGGGCACCATGGCGATGCCGGGTTACACCCTTTACACCGCCACCAAGTTCGCTCTGAACGGCTTCCAGGAGGCTCTCTATCTCGAGATCCCGAAGAACATCAAGCTGACCACCATCTATCCGGTCGCTACCAACACCAACTTCTTCAACGTTGGTAACTCCACCTTCGCGCTCAAACCGTTCCCGGTCCAGGATCCGGTCACGGTCGCGAAAGCTTCCCTCAAGGGTATCGAAAAAGGCGCCCAGAAGGTCAGCCCCTGCAAACTCTTCGACGTTTCCAAGGTCCTCACCTTCGTATTCCCGCCCGCAAAGAAACTCTATTGGTGGGAAGAGACTCTCAAGTTCAAGATGTTCCTCAAGGAAAGCCAGAAGGCCCACCCGAAACAGAGCAAGAAAGTTTATTGATCTCCAACAAGCGGAGCCCCGGAATCTTTCCGGGGCTTCTTTTTATTCCGGAAAAATAATTCGTAAAAAGTTTTAATAAAACGCTTGACAAGTTCTTAGAACGGACTATAATGGAGGCGAAACAAGGAAAAGTACTAAAAAAGGAGGGGAGTGCCCTGTGGGAAAAAGTGTTTACTCGCTGGCGCTCAGCGATGAGATCATCGCCGAGATCGACCGGTTAGCCTACCAGAACGGGACGAACCGCTCGGGGCTCATCAACAGCATCCTGGCGGAGTACCTGCAATTCACGACTCCCGAGCAGCGCATGCGGGAAGTCTTTGACCGCATGGAAAAACTGCTGCTTTCCACGGAAGCGGAACACCCGGCGTTCCAGCTCTTGAGCCTGCCGTCGGACACCATGTTCAACCTGCGTTCCGCCATCCGTTATAAATATAATCCGACGGCACGGTACAGCGTCGAGCTGTACCGGCAGCCGGAGGACGGCGTGTTTGGGGAACTGAGAGTCTCCATCCGCACGCAGAACCGGAACCTCATCGAAGCCATGAAGCAGTTCTACGAACTGTGGACGGAAGTGGAGCGGAACCACCGCGAGGTGGAGAGCTCCGTCGACGAGCAGGGCCGTATCTCGCGAAAGCTGCGGCTGTCGTTCCGGGACGAACAGGGCGGAGAAGTCAGCGGTCTCACCGTGGGCGATGTACTCTCCCAGTACATCACGACCTTCGACAAAGGGCTGAAGGCTTACTTCGACTGCCTCCAGCAGGACGACGTGACCCGTGAGGGCGTCATCGCTGAACTGGAGGATATCTACAGCAAATACTTACAAGGGGAGGTACAGTTATGAACTTCCAAAAATATACACAGAAAAGCATCGCCGCGGTCCAGAGCGCACAGCAGCTGGCCGCGACCTACGGCAACCAGCAGCTCCTGCCGGAGCACATCCTGCTTGCCCTCCTGCAGCAGGAGGACGGCCTCATTCCCGGCTGCGTCGAACGCTGCGGTGTCAGTGCTTCCACACTGAAAAACTCCGTCCTGAACCTCGTAGAGGCCCTTCCGAAGGTCTCCGGCGTGACGGCGGACCGCATCTACAGCACCCAGGAACTGGAGACCGCCATGAACGAGGCGGAGTCCATCGCCCAGAAGATGCAGGACGAGTACATCTCCGTCGAGCACCTCATGCTCGGTATCCTCGACAAGGCGACCGGCAAGCTGAAACAGACGCTCGACGCGAGCGGCATCACCTACCAGAAATTCATGGAGGTCCTGAAGGACGTCCGCGGCAACCAGAAGGTCACGTCGGACAACCCGGAAGAGACTTATGACGTCCTGAAGAAGTACGGCTCGGACCTGACCGAGATGGCACGGAACCAGAAGCTGGACCCGGTCATCGGCCGTGACGACGAGATCCGAAACGTCGTCCGCATCCTGAGCCGGAAGACCAAGAACAACCCGTGCCTCATCGGCGAACCCGGTGTCGGTAAGACGGCCATTGCCGAAGGCCTTGCCCAGCGCATCGTCAAGGGCGATGTACCGGACAACCTCAAGGACAAGACCCTGTTCTCGCTGGACATGGGCTCGCTGATCGCGGGCGCCAAGTTCCGCGGCGAGTTCGAAGAGCGTCTGAAAGCCGTCCTGAACGAAGTCAAGAAGTCGGACGGCGAGATCATCCTCTTCATCGATGAACTCCATACCATCGTCGGCGCCGGCAAGTCCGAAGGCGCCATGGACGCGGGCAACCTTTTGAAACCCATGCTGGCTCGCGGTGAGCTCCACTGCATCGGCGCGACGACCCTCAACGAGTACCGCCAGTACATCGAGAAGGACGCTGCCCTCGAACGCCGGTTCCAGCCGGTCATGGTCGATGAGCCGACTGTGGAAGACACCATCGCCATCCTGCGTGGCCTGAAACAGCGGTACGAAGTGTACCACGGCGTCAAGATCCAGGACGGTGCGCTCATCGCCGCAGCAACTTTGTCCAACCGGTACATCTCGGACCGGTTCCTGCCGGACAAGGCCATCGACCTCGTCGATGAAGCCTGTGCCCTCATCAAGACCGAGATGAACTCCATGCCGACCGAGATGGACGATGTCCGCCACGACATCATGCAGCTCGAGATCGAAGAGGCCGCGCTGAAGAACGAGGAGGACAACCTCTCGAAGGCGCACCTCGAGGAGATCCAGAAAGAACTCGCGGAACTCCGCGACAAGTTCAACGAGATGAGCACCCGCTGGGAGAACGAAAGAGACTCCATCGGCAAAGTCCAGAAGATCCGCGAAGAGATCGAAGAGGTCAAGGCGCAGATCGAACAGGCGGAGAACTCCTATGACCTCAACAAGGCCGCCGAACTCAAGTACGGCCGCCTGCCGCAGCTCATGGAGGAGAAGGAAGCCTGCGAGAAGGCCGCCGAAGAAGCGGAGACCAGCGCGAACAAACTGCTCCGTGACCGCGTGACCGAAGAGGAGATCGCGAAGATCGTCTCCCGCTGGACCGGCATCCCGGTCTCCAAGCTCGTCGAGTCCGAGCGGAACAAACTCCTGCACCTCGACGACATCCTGCATAAGAGAGTCATAGGCCAGGACGAAGCTGTCCAGAAAGTGGCGGATGCCATCCTGCGTTCCCGCGCGGGCATCCAGGACCCGAACCGCCCCCTTGGTTCCTTCCTGTTCCTCGGCCCGACCGGTGTCGGTAAGACCGAACTCGCGAAGGCGCTGGCCGAAGCGCTGTTCGACGACGAGAAAGCCATGGTCCGGATCGACATGTCCGAGTACATGGAGAAGTTCAGCGTCTCCCGTCTCATCGGAGCGCCTCCCGGATACGTCGGTTACGACGAAGGCGGTCAGCTGACCGAAGCCGTTCGCCGCAAACCCTACGCGGTCGTCCTCTTCGACGAAGTCGAGAAGGCCCACCCGGACGTCTTCAACGTCCTGCTGCAGGTCCTCGACGACGGACGCATAACGGACTCCCAGGGCCGTACGGTGGACTTCAAGAACACGATTATCATCCTGACCTCGAACCTCGGTTCGGACATCATCCTCGAGGGCATCACCGACCACGGTGAAATCTCCGAGGAGGCCCGCGGCATGGTGGACCAGCTCCTGAAGCGTTCCTTCCGTCCCGAGTTCCTGAACCGTCTCGACGAGATCATCTACTACAAGCCGCTGACCAAGGAGAACATCTACGGCATCGTCGACCTGCTGGTCAAAGACCTCCGCAAACGCATGGAGGCACGCCAGCTCGACCTGACGCTGACCGACGCC
>ONJD01000116.1:0-2711 GCA_900317985.1 uncultured Eubacteriales bacterium
CCGGCGGACGAGGGCGTTCTCGAGGCTCCGTGAGGTCCGGATGTCCACGGCGCTCAGCGGTTCATCCAGCAAGAGGCAGGGCCAGTTGCCGGCGAGCATGCGGGCAAAGCACATGCGCTGGCGTTCGCCGCCGGACAGAGCCGAGGTCTTTTTGTCCCGAAGTTCGGTCAGACCGCAGTCGGCCAGAAGGGCATCGAGGTCGATCGCCTCATCCCGCAAACCGAGCCGGATATTCTTCTCGACCGTCCCGCGGAAGCAGAACGGGCTCTGGGGCTGGTACCCGATGGTCGCGGCACTGCCGTCGCAGACGATGCGGCCTTCGTCCGGCGCCCACTCCCCTGCAATGAGCTTCAGGAGGGTCGATTTGCCGGAGCCGTTCATGCCGATGAGCGCGACCCGCTCGCCGTCTTCGATGACGAGTTCGTCGACGGCCAGGGTGAACTCCCCGGACAGTTTTTTGCGTAATCCTTCCACTCTGATCATGACACTCTCTCCTGGATGCTTCCCGCAAGGCTGTTGACCACCAGAGACAGGAGCAGCAGCACGATGCCGATGGCTACGGCCGTTTTGAAGTTGCCCTTGTTGGTCTCGAGCAGGATGGCAGTCGTCATGACCCGGGTCTTGAACTGGATGTTGCCGCCGACGAGTGAGACCGCGCCCACTTCGGCGATGGACCGTCCAAAGCCCAGAAGGATGACACTGATGAATTCGACGGCGCACTCCCGGAACAGGAGTCCGTCCTGTTTCGGCCGGCTTAAGTGCAGGCCCCTCGCGGTCTCCGTCAGCATGGGGGCCTTTCCCCCGGCGATCGACGCCGCGAGCCCCGTCATGATCGGCGTGATCAGGATGACCTGCGCGATGACCATGACCTGTACCGTGAACAGGAGATGCAGACTGCCGAACGGCCCGATGGACCGGAACAGCAGGAAAACCACAAGGCCCGCCACCACTGGTGGCAGGCTCATGAGGGTATTCGTGATGCGGAGCAGTGCTCCCTTGCCCCGGAAAGACGACCGGCCGAGGAAGACCCCGAACGGCAGTCCGATGAGGGCGGAGATCCCTGTGCTGAACAGGGACATGATGAGCGTGGTGCGGATGATCTGCAGGAGTTCCGCATCACCGCTCAGAATGAGGTGGAATGCCTCGCGTATGACGTCCATTCAGTTTACATCAGCTGGAAGAGCTGTTCTCCATATTCTTCGATGCCGTATTTCTCGATGAGTGCGGAAGCCTCGTCACCCTGGAGCCACTCCATGAGAGCATTGGCACCTTCGGTGTTGATCTTCACATCTTTGCCGGCGAACGCGGAAGCTTCCGGGTTCACGCCGATCAGCGAGTAGGTGTTCTTCATGTCGTCCGACTCGTTGACGAGGATCTGAAGGTTCGGAAGGTTGTCCTTCATCGAAAGATAGGTGGCCTTGTCGGTGAGGACATAGGCGTTCATCTCATTGGCTTTGGTCAGCGTATCGCCCATGCCGGAACCGACCGAGGTGTACCACGCGGGGTCGAGTTTCAGGACCGGAGCTGCGGCGGACCAGATCTTCATTTCCTTGTTGTGCGTGCCGCTGTTATCGCCGCGGGAGCAGAAGGGCTGTTTGGCGTCGGCGATCTTCTTGAACGCTTCAGCCGCGGTAGCGGAACCCTTGACGCCTGCGGGGTCAGAGGCGGGACCGCAGAGGACGAAGAAGTTGTACATGAACGACTGGCGGTCGGTGGAAGCATAGCCGTCGGCGATGAACTGCTCTTCCTGGTCTTTCGAGTGGACCAGAAGCAGGTCCGCGTCGCCCGCCTGCGCATAACCGATGGCGACACCGGTGCCGGCGGAGGCTACTTCGACTTTCCAGCCGGTCTCTGCCTCAAAGGTCGGGAGCAGGTACGGAAGAAGGCCGGAGTCGTTGACGGATGTGGTGGTGGCAAGGCGGATAGTGCCTTTCGGTGCGGCCGTGGTCGTCTCCGCGGCAGCGGTGGTTTCGTCTGTGGTCGTGTTGGTGTTCGTGCAGGCGGCCAGCGCGAAGATCATGGTGAGCGCCAGCAGGATGCTGAACAGTCTGACAAGTTTGTTTGTTTTCATTCGTGGTTCCTCCTTGCCCGAAACTTGTCGGGCGACTTTTGCTTTCTTTCACTGTGGCGATTTACTTTGCGAGCACTCCGTCGAAGAACGCGATGATACCGGCTTCGACCTCGGCTTTGATGTCGTCATAGTTGTGGATCTCATGACGGTAACCGCTGTACAGTTTCGTCGTGACATCGTGACCGGTAGCGGCGAGCCAGTTGGCGGTCTGATAGACGCCCTCGCCCCAGCTGCCGACGGGGTCCTGGTCACCGGCGATGTTGTAAAGAGGCAGTTCTTTCGGGACTTTCGCGGCCCACTCCTCACCCTGGATGCAGTCCATCATCTGGCAGAAGTAGAGCATGGAGCGGTTGTTGGTGGGCTTGGTGAACGCGTCGAACGGGTCGGCCGCGTGGTCGTCCTGGACATACTTCGAATGGCAGATCCACTCGTTACCGAGCTTGACGTCTTCCTCGATGCGGGAGAACATGAAACCGAACAGCATGTTGGTGGCTTCCGGGTCCGCCTCGTCGCCTTTCCCGTCATCGACGAGTTTCTGCAGGTAGGCGGTCGTGTCCTTCAGGGAAGGCAGCGCGCCGCAGGTGCCGCACATGGTGGCGCCGGCCAGTTCATCGCCATAGTTCGCGATGTAGTCACGGGT
>ONJD01000116.1:2742-6407 GCA_900317985.1 uncultured Eubacteriales bacterium
TCCGGATACATCTCTTTGACGATGCCGGTGAAGATGTGCTCGTCTTCGCGCATGGTCTCATAGCCCTTGGAGCCCCAGTTGCCCCAGCTGTCGTTGACGATGGCGGTCTTGCCGTGCCCGACATGGTCGTCGGCGGCAACGATGTAACCGGCGTCCATGAACGCGACGATCATGTGGAAATAGCGGCGGGAATGCTCGCCGAAACCGTGGATGAGCTGGATGATGCCCTTCGGTTCACAAGCAGGCACATAGACCCATCCCTGGACGTCCTGTTCCCCGTTATAAGAACGGAAACTGACTTCATGTAACATAATAAAATCTCCTTTCGCGATTTATACTCCGTTATCATTGTAACCGCTGCCAAAAGATAAAAAAAGAACTTGCTTTTCGGGGACTCTTCTTATATAATAATTCTCGCACTCAACAGAGATGCACCACATTTGACCATACGGAGAGTTGTCCGAGCTGGCCGAAGGAGCACGACTGGAAATCGTGTAAACGGTTACCGCCGTTTCGAGGGTTCGAATCCCTTGCTCTCCGCCATGAAAAGAAGAGGAGACGTTACAACGTCTCCTCTTCTTTTTATTTGTAGGACAAGGGATTCGAACCCGGAAGGGCCGGAGCGTCAAGAAAACAGTCCGGTGGACTGTTTTTAGCGACGGGAGCTGCGGCAGCAGCTCGGTGCAGTTTTTGCGGCGAAGCAGAGCAAAAACTGCGTCGAATCCCTTGCTCTCCGCCGAAGAAGGCAGGGCAATCCCTTGCTCTTTTTAATAAAAACGAGTAGACTATCTCCAACAAACCTTGAAATGAGGAAATCGATTTGAAACAGCCATCAACCGCTTCCCCGGAGACCGCCTTCCAGAGCCACCACATGCCGGTGCCCTGGCACAACATGGTGGAGGACTCCGGGTCCCACGTCCCCGCGACGGAAGCGACGTTAAAAGAAAAAACGACCCTGGCGGCCCGCATCGGCCTCCTGACCCTGTCGGTCGGAGCCAGCGCCTGGCGCGTCCGCCGGTCTCTCAATATCGTGTCCCGCTCCCTCGGCATGGCCTGTGCCGCGGACATCGGTCTCCTGACGCTCGAACTCACCTGCTTCGATGAGGGCGAATCCTATTCCGAAGCCTTTTCCCTGCGGACGGCAGGCGTCAACACCGACAAACTCGACGCCGTCGAAAAGCTGGTCGCGGAGTTCGAAGAGACCTGTCAGACGACGTCCGTCAGCGAGTACCACCACATGCTCGATGAGCTCGAGAAAAAGCCCGCCAACTACAACGCCTGGAAACTGGGCCTTGCGGCGGCCTTCGCCTGCGGCGCGTTCACGTTCCTGCTCGGCGGCGGCATCCCGGAAGTCCTCTGTGCCTTCCTCGGCGCCGGGGTCGGCCAGTTCATCCGCTCGAAGATGCTCGGCAAACGGATCACGCTCTTCGCCTGTATCATCGTCAGCGTCATGGCGGCCTGCCTCACCTATGTCGGGACCATCAGCCTTGCGGAAGCCCTCCTGCACATCTCAGCCATCCACGAAGCCGGCTACATTTGCGCCATGCTCTTCGTCATCCCCGGCTTCCCGCTCATCACCGGCGGCATCGACCTCGCCAAACTCGACATGCGTTCCGGGCTCGAACGCCTGGCCTACGCCATGTTCATCATCGTCATCGCCACGCTGACCGGGTACGCGATGGCCCTGCTCCTGCACTTCCAGCCCGCAAGCTTCGCGGAACTTTCCATCTCCCCGCTCTGGAACCTGCTCCTGCGGCTCCTTGCGAGTTTCGTCGGAGTATACGGCTTCTCGATGATGTTCAACTCCCCGCCGAAAATGGCCGCCATCGCCGGTCTCGTCGGCATGGTCGCGAACACGCTGCGGCTCGAGCTTCTGGACTTCACCACCATCCCCGCCGGCATCGCCGCGCTCATTGGAGCCACGACCGCGGGTCTTCTCGCCTCGTTCGTCTACCGGAGTGCCGGGTACCCCAGAGTCTCCCTGACCGTTCCCTCCATCGTCATCATGGTCCCCGGTCTGTTCCTGTACCGCGGCATCTACTACCTCGGGCTCGACAACGTGGGCGATGCGTCGCTCTGGCTCACCAGGGCCCTCTTCATCATCATGGCGCTGCCGCTCGGTCTCGTCATCGCGCGGGTCCTCACAGACTCTTACTTCCGCCATTCCTCCTGATTTGTATCGAAACCTTTACAGGCGATTTACCGGTATCACTTGCCAGTAAATCGCCTTTTCCGTTATAATTGTTTTGTTAATCATCTTAATGAAAGGCAGGGCATCTTATGATCGTCAACATCCTCGACAAGATCGACACTGTCATGTACTACCCCGTCCTGATCATCATCCTGGTCTTTGGCGGCTTCTACTTCACCGCCCGCACCCGTTTCGTGCAGATCCGGCAGTTCAAAGAGTCCTGCCGGCTCATCGCGGAGAAGCCCCATGAGGAGGGCAAGGTCTCGTCCTTCCAGGCCATGATCGTCTCCACGGCATCCCGCGTCGGCACCGGCAACATCGTCGGTGTTTCTTCGGCGATCTGCCTCGGCGGCCCCGGAGCCGTCTTCTGGATGTGGCTCATGTGCCTCGTCGGTGCATCCTCCGCGTTCACGGAGAGTACGCTCGCCCAGATCTACAAGAAGAAAGACGCCAACGGCAACGCATACGGCGGCCCGGCCTACTACATCGAAAAGGCCTTCCGTTCCCGCATCCCGGCCCTGTTCTTCTGCTTCTTCCTGCTGATGACCTACGCCTTCGGCTTCCAGCTGCTCTGCTCGTACAACCTGCAGACCACCTTCCAGGCGTACTCGTTCTACGACCCGAAGACCACCCCCGCCATCATCGGCGCCATCCTCGCCATCACGGCCGGCTACTGCATCCTCGGCGGCGGCAAGCGGATCATCAAGCTCACGAGTTCCGTCGTTCCTGCCATGGGCATCTTCTATGTCATCATCGCCCTCATCGTCATCTTCGCGAACATCAAGAACATTCCGCACATGTTCGGCATCATCTTCGAAGACGCCTTCAACTTCAAGGCCATCTTCGGCGGCATGTCCGGTTCCTGCCTGGTCTACGGCGTCAAGAGAGGCCTGTACTCGAACGAAGCCGGTGTCGGTTCCGCGCCGAACGCCTCCGCTTCCGCCATGGTCTCCCATCCCGTCAAGCAGGGCCTTGCGCAGACTCTTTCGGTCTACATCGACACCATGCTCCTCTGCACGGCGACGGCCCTCATGTGCCTGTCCACCGGCGTCCATTTCGGACCCGATGTCGAAGGCGCACCCTATGTCCAGAACGCCATCTCGTCCCTCTTCGGACGCGTCGGCCCCGTGTTCATCACGGTCGCCATGGTCATGTTCGCCTTCACCACCCTGCTCGGCAACCTCTACTATGCCGACAACGCGCTGGCCTACATGAACCATAAAAAGATGCCCGGCAAGAAATTCATGCTCGGGTTCAAGATCTTCTGCATCCTCGTCATCTTTGTCGGCGCCATCATCCCGTCCAAGGCGGCATGGGCCCTCGCCGACATCTCCATGGGCGGCATGACCCTCATCAACATCCCCGCCTGTGTCATACTCGGCGGCGCGGTCTTCAAAGCGCTGAGAGACTATGAGGACCAGAAACAGGCCGGCAAAAACCCGGTCTTCTTCTCCAAAGATATCGGCCTCAACGA
>ONJD01000078.1 GCA_900317985.1 uncultured Eubacteriales bacterium
GCGGCCGGCCGCATGGGGACCGCGGAACGCGCGCTCGATCTGCTCCTCGCGGACGACCCGTACTCCGCGTCCGAGATGGCCGAAGAAGTCAACGTCATGAATTCCCAGCGCCACAGTGAAGAGGACAAGATCTTCACCGAGGCCATTGCGTACCTGCAGGACCATCCGGAACTGGCGCATATGCCCATCCTGGTCGTCAGCGGCAAAGGCTGGCACGAAGGCGTCCTCGGCATCGTCGCTTCCAAGCTGCTCGAGCGCTACCTGCGCCCGGTCATCGTCCTCACGGACAAAGGCGACCTCTGCAAAGGCTCCGCCCGGAGCATCGAGGGCTTCTCCATCTATGACGCCATGAACTCCTGCCGGGACATGCTCAACACGTTCGGCGGCCACGAGCTGGCAGCCGGCATGAGCATCAAGACCGAATGGCTCGACGAGTTCCGCGAAAAGATCAACGAATACGCCTACGAGAACGCTTCCGTCTACCCGGAGACCCGCATCGACTGCAAACTCAACCCGGCCGGTCTCTCTATGGACGTCCTCGACTCCATCCGCATGATGGAGCCCTTCGGCACCGGCAACACGAGCCCCGTTTTCGGCCTCTACGGCGTGGTCATCGACAGCGTCCAGGGCATGGGGAACGAAGGCCGTCACAAACGCCTGACCTTCCACAAGGACGGCGACCGCACCATGGTCAACGGCATCTTCTTCAACCAGCCGGAGTTCCCGTACCAGAGAGGCGATAAAGTCGACCTGGTCGTCACCCTCGGCCGCAATGAATACCGCGGGAACGTCTCTCTGTCCGTCTACATCCGGGACATCCGCCCGGCGGGCAGCGACGACGACGCCATGGCCGCATCCGAACAGCTCTTCGACAAGATGCTGGCCGGACGCCGCCTGAGCGGGGAAGAGGCCGATCGCCTCACACCGGACCGCAGCTATTTCGCGGGCCTGTACCGCTATCTCAAAGCTAACGAAGGCGTTCCCTACAGCGCCTACGAATATATCCACCGCAAAGTTTACCCCGTCGAAGACGAGAGCACGCCGCTCTGCAAGACCCGCGTCACACTGCTGGCCATGCGCGAGCTCGGGCTCCTCACGACGGACGATGAAGGACGCATCCACATCCCGGACCAGGAGACCAAAGTCGATCTTTCCGACGCTCCCGTCCTTCAGAAACTGAACGCAACAAGGTGATCCTATGGAAACCGGCAAACAGACAATCAAATACAATGACCGGTTCGACGAACTTCGGCAGCTGATGTCGAAGACCTATTCGAAGAAAGAACGGAACATGGTAGTGAAGGCCTACGAGCTCGCTTCGGAGGCCCATAAAGACCAGCGCCGTTATTCCGGAGAGCCCTACATCATGCATCCGGTCGCGGTCGCGCGCATCCTGTTCGATCTCGGCATGGATCACCAGTCCATCATCGCCGCCATCCTGCACGACACCGTGGAAGACACCGATGTCACCCTGAACGACATCGGGAACATCTTCGGCGATGAGATCGCCCAGCTCGTCAACGGCGTCACCAAACTCGGCAAAGTCCCGCTGGCGACTTACAAAGAGCAGCAGGCGGAGAACGTCCGCAAGATGCTCATCGCCATGTCGCAGGACATCCGCGTCATCATCATCAAGCTCGCCGACCGTCTGCACAACATGCGGACGCTCGAATACATGCGGGAGCAGAAGCAGAAGGAGAAGTCCCTCGAGACCCTCGAGATCTACGCGCCCATCGCGCACCGGCTCGGGATCAGCTCCGTCAAGGAGGAACTCGAAGACCTGTCCATCCGCTATCTGGACCCCTACGGCTACAACACCATCGAAGACCTGCTCCGGCAGAACGAAGAGATCCACCCGACGCTCATCGCCGACACGGTCGAACGGGTGCGCAGCCGCGTCCAGAAATATATTCCGAGGGCAGAGGTCAGCGGACGGCAGAAGAGCATCTACGGCATTTATCGGAAGATGTTCATCCGCGGCCATTCCTTCGATCAGATCTACGATGTCTATGCCATCCGTATCATCGTCGACTCGGTGGCAGACTGCTACAACGTCCTCGGCATCGTCCACGACATGTACCATTCGCTGCCCGGGCGATTCAAGGACTACATCTCGAACCCCAAATCCAACATGTACCAGTCACTTCACACGACGGTCATTTCGGAAGAGGGCATCCCGTTCGAAGTCCAGATCCGCACCTGGGAAATGAACTACACTGCGGAGTACGGCATCGCGGCACACTGGAAGTACAAACTGGGCGTCGAGGGCACCTCGAAATTCGAGGAACGCCTCGCCTGGATCCGCCAGCTGCTCGAAAGCCAGCAGGACTCCGACGACGTCGAAGACATCGTCAAGACCATCAAGACCGACTTCGTTCCGGACGACGTCTTCGTCTTCACACCGAAGGGCGACGTCATCAACATCCCGATGGGCTCCACGGTCATCGACTTCGCATACGCCATCCATACCCAGGTCGGCCACCACATGAACGGCGCCAAGGTCGACGGCAAGATCGTCCCGCTGGACTACAAGGTCCGCACCGGTCAGATCGTCGAGATCCTCCGTTCTCCGGACCCGAACAAAGGCCCGTCCCGTGACTGGCTGAACATCGTCAAGACGAGCTCCGCCAAGTCGAAGATCCGCGCCTGGTTCAAGAAAGAACGCCGTCCCGAGAACATCGAAGAGGGCAGAAAGATGGTCGAAGCGGTCCTGCGCCGCAACAATCTCCATCTGACGGACGAAGAGGTCCAGGCCGTCATCGAGCGGTACAAGTCCAAGAAGGGCTTTGAAAACGAGGATGACTTCTACGCCGCCATCGGCTACGGGAGCATCACGGTCGACCACGTCCTGCCGACGTTCCGCGAAGAGTACCAGCGCATCGAGAGAAAGCGCAAGTTCGAAAAAGCGGAAGACGAATTCGCCACGAGCAATCTGCCGAAGATCTCGAACGGCGGCGACGGCATCGTCATCGACGGCGTCGACAACGTCCTCATCAAACTGTCGAAGTGCTGCAACCCGCTGCCCGGCGACTCCGTCATCGGATTCATCACGCGAGGCCACGGCATCTCCGTCCACAAACGGGACTGCACGAACGTCCCGCAGGACCTCACCATGGCGCCGGAGCCCGAGCGCTGGATCCGCGTCCACTGGTCCGACAACATCAAGGAGAACTTCGAGGCCGGCCTCAACATCCACTGCGATGACGAGATCGGCATGATGGCAAAGATCACCGGAGACCTGGCGGCGATGCACGTCAACATCTCCTCGATCTCCCTGCACAACAAGGACGATATCTCCACCATCCACATGCGTATCATCGTGTCCAACGTCGACCATCTGAACGACGTCATCGGACACCTTCGAAACATCCACGGCGTCCACGCCGTAGAAAGGACCGGCATCTGATGAAAGCTGTCATCCAGCGGGTCACCTCCGCGAACGTCGTCGTCAAAGGGGAGACCCTCGGGGCGATCGACCGCGGATTCCTGATCCTGCTCGGCGTCCACGAAGACGACACCGAAAAAGAGGCGGACCTCCTCGCGAAGAAGGTCGCGAACCTCCGCGTCTTCGAAGACGACGACGAGAAGATGAACCTCTCCATGCTCGACTGCGGCTACAGCGCGCTGGTCATCTCACAGTTCACCCTGCTCGCCAACACGAAGAAGGGGAACCGCCCGTCGTTCATCGCCGCGGCACGCCCGGAAGTCGCCATCCCGCTCTACGAGCGGTTCATGGAGCAGCTGAAGGTCAACGGCGTTCAGAACGTCCAGCACGGCGAATTCGGCGCCGACATGGCCGTCAGCCTCGTCAATGACGGACCGGTCACCATTGTCTTAGACACAGACACCTGGAGAAAGTGATATGGATCTGAAACTCACCTACTTTGAACTGGGCCTCCTGCCGACGAATACATTTGCCGGCGTGAATGCCGAGACCGGAAACGCGTTTCTGGTGGACCCCGCGGTCTACGATCCGGGCGTCGATGACGCCTTGAAAGAGCTGGGCGCCACGAACCTGCAATACATCCTTCTGACGCATGGCCACTTCGATCATATTCTGGGGGTTCCCGGTTTTCTCAAGACCCACCCGGAGGCGAAGGTCGTCATCCACAAAGAGGATGAGGCGTTCCTGACCGACCCGGTCCTGTCCCATACGGCGATGCACGGGCTGAGCCAGGAAGAAATGCATGCGGACATCCTCGTCGCCGACGGCGATGTCCTCCCGTTCGATGACGCCGAGTTCAAAGTGCTGCATACTCCCGGCCACACGAGAGGCAGTTCCGTCTATCTCCTGAACGACCTCATGTTCTGCGGAGACACCCTGTTCCAGATGAGCTGCGGCCGCACCGACTTCCCGGAGAGCGACCCCGCCGCCATGAGACCGTCTCTGCAGAAGCTCGCCGCGCTTGACGGCAACTACCACGTCCTCCCGGGCCACGGGCCCATCTCCGACCTCGAGTTCGAGAGAGCCAACAATCCATTCCTGAAATGATCATTCATCTTATCCACAATACCTTCGGCTATGAGATGCAGAAGCTCACGATGGCCTTCTTCCCGGACCGGAAAGTCCTGGTCGACCCGGACGACGTCCCGGAAGGGGAGAACGAGTTCATCACCGTCACTCAGACGGACGAGCCGCTGACCCTCTCGGCCGAATTCCGCAACGACGCGGAAAACCTCCACAGCACTGCATCGGAAGTCGTCGAAGAAGGCGATGACCCCGAGCTGGCGGCGGGACGGGTCCTGTACCGCGTCCTGTCCGATGTCACCGGCATCCGGCCGCAGTGGGGCATCCTGACCGGTGTCCGGCCCTCCAAAGTCATGACGAAGCACATCGACGCGGAGGGGGAAGAGGCCGCGAAAGAGTATTTCGTACATCGCCTCTATACGGACCCGAAGAAAGCCGAGCTGGCGGCGGTCGTCTCCAACGCGGAGCGCGCCATCATGGACACGACGACAGAGGACTCCATCAGCCTCTATGTCGGCATCCCGTTCTGCACGAGCCGCTGTACCTACTGCAGTTTCGTGTCGGAGTCCATCGCGTCTCCGAGGGCGAAGAAGCTGTACCCCGCATACTTTGAAAAGCTCCTGGAAGAGATCGAAGTGACGGGGCAGATCGCCAAAGACACCGGAAGAGTGCTCCGGACCGTCTATGTCGGCGGCGGCACTCCTTCCACGCTGAGCGCGGAACAGACCAGGCAGCTGCTCGACACCATCCGCGCGTCGTTCGATTTCTCCCACTGCAGCGAACTGACCTTCGAAGCGGGGAGAGCCGATTCCATTACCGAAGAAAAACTGCGCGCCTGTCTCGAAGGCGGGGCAGACCGCATCAGCATCAACCCGCAGACCATGACCGACTCCATCCTGGAGGCCGTCGGCCGCCGGCATACCGTGCAGGACGTCTACGATGTCTTTACCGCCGCGCGCCGTGTCGGGTTCGAGAATATCAACATGGACCTCATCGCGGGGCTTCCGGGCGATACACCGGAGAACTTCGCGCGGTCTCTGCAGGACGTCATCGCCCTGGACCCGGAGTCCGTCACGGTCCACACTTTAGCCTACAAACGCTCCTCCAGCCTCATCCCGACGAAGGAACTCTTCGCGAGAGGGCAGGAGACGTCCCGCATGGTCGACACCGCGAACGAGCGACTCGCCGCGTCCGGGTACGCGCCGTACTACATGTACCGCCAGACCCGCAGCGTCGGGAACCTCGAGAACGTCGGGTGGGCCAGACCGGGGGCTGAGAGCGCCTACAACGTCTTCATGATGGAAGAGTGTCAAACGGTCTTTGCCTGCGGCGCCGGCGCTGTCACGAAGCTCCTGGTGCCCGGTACGACAGACATCATCCGGGTCTTCAACTACAAGTACCCCTACGAGTACGTCGACCGCTTTGACCAGCTGATCGCCAATAAATCGAAAGTGAGAGCATTCTATGAGTAAGAAAGATAGGACCCAGGGCCAGTCCCTGCTGGGCGGCGCCATGCTGCTGATGATCACCACGGTCATCGTCCACGTCATTGGAATCATCTACAAGATCCCCATAACGGCCATTCTGGGCCCCGTCGGCCGAGGTTACTTCACCAACGCCTACGAGATCTATACGCCGCTCTACGCCATCTCCATGGCCGGCCTCCCGGTCGCGCTGTCGAAGATGGTCTCCGAACGCATGGCCACCGGCAGGTACCGGGAAGTCCACGCCGTCCGTAAGGAAGCCCAAAAGCTGTACCTCATCACCGGTATGGCCGGCACGCTCATCCTGTGGGCCCTCGCCTGGCCGTACACCCATGCGGCCGTCGCCTCTTTGCCTGCATGATGTCCTCGTACCGCGGATACTACGAAGGCCTGCGGAACATGGCCCCGACCGGGTACTCCCAGGTCTTCGAGACCTTCGGCAAACTGGTCTTCGGCCTCATTCTGGCGAAGTGGGTCCAGGTCCACGGACTCAGTCAGTTCGAAGCTGGACAGCCGGTCTACGGCGTCGTCTGCAAGACCGGGGAAGAGGCCGCCAGTGCCATCGCGCCCTTCAGCGCGGCTGCCGCCATCCTCGGCGTCACGCTCGGCACCATCCTCGGTCTCATCTATCTCATCATCCGTCACCACGTCATCGGCGACGGCATCACCCCGCAGATGCTCGAAGGTTCTCCCGAACCGGAGAACGGCAAGAGCCTCCGCAGCCAGATCATCAAGTTCGCCATTCCCGTCGTCACGAGTTCTCTCGTCCTGAACATCACGAACCTCATCGACTCCTGGACCGTCAACAACCGAGTCAAAGCGGCCGTCGACAAGGCTCCCGAAGTCTTCCACCAGATGTATCAGGTCCAGCTCGCCGCTTCCAACGTCGTCGACAAGGACATCAAGTCCTACCTCTACGGCGCGTACGGCGTCGCGCTCGACTTCCGCAATCTCATCCCGACCATCATCATGACCCTCGGTCTCTCGGCCATCCCGGTCCTTTCCGGCGCCTGGGCGACCAAAGACCAGGAGAAGATGCGTTCGTCCATCTCCACGGTCCTCAAGACCTCTACGCTGCTGGCCGTTCCGACCGGTTTCGTCATGGCGGTCCTCGCGGAACCCATCCTGCGGATCCTATACACCGGGACCAACGCCGAGTCCTCCATTTCCATCTCGGCACCCTTTATCGCGATCTACGGCATCTTCGCCTTACTGCTTTCCATCTCGACCCCGATCACCAACATGCTGCAGGCGATCGGCAGGGCAGACGTCCCGCTGAAAGCGCTGGCTATCGGTGCCTCCCTTAAAATCATCTGTGACTTCACGCTGTGCGGCATCCCGACGATCAACATCAAAGGCGCGCCGGTCGGCACCATCGTCTGCTATATTTACATCGTCACGCACAACCTGATCGTGCTGCTCCGTCAGACGAAGGTCAAGATCAACTGGAAGAGCGTCTTCTGGAAGCCGTTTGCCGCCGGCGCATTCTCTGGGGGAGTGGCATGGGCCGTCTACCAGTTCTTTATGCATGTCCTGCCCGCCGGAGCGCCCGGATCCCGCATGGCCAACTTCACCTGGGCGACGCTCATCGCCCTGACGGTCTCCATCCTTTCGTGGATCGTTTTCCTCGGATTGATCCATGTTTTGAACCGTCAAGATATAGAATCCTTGCCAAAAGGCAAAAAAATCGCAAAAGTACTTGAAAAATTGCACGTTATCGGCTAATATATTGGAGGTGTCAGTCCACAACATCTTGTGGTTGGACTCAACTCACTCAATTATCATGTAAATGAAAAAATGGAGGAATTACACTATGAATAAGACTGATCTCGTCAATGCTGTCGCAGCAGAAACCGGTTTCACCAAGAAAGACGCTGAAAAAGCTGTCGCTTCCGTTCTCGATCAGATCACCGAGGCTCTCAAGGCTGGTGACAAAGTCCAGCTTGTCGGCTTCGGCACCTTCGAAGTCCGCAACCGTGCTGCGAAACAGGGCCACAACCCGAGAACCGGCGAGCCGATGACCGTTCCGGCATCCAAGCTTCCGGCTTTCAAAGCAGGCAAGGCTCTTAAAGACGCTGTTAAATAATCATAGTTAGCGCATTATTTGGGAGGAACGGTCACGTTCCTCCCAATTTTCCTATTGAGGTAATCACACATGAGATTAGACAAATATCTGAAAGTCTCCCGGCTCGTCAAACGCCGCACGGTCGCCAATGAACTCTGTGACGCGAAGCACGTCACGGTCAACGGCAAAGTGGCCCGCGCCTCCTACGATGTGAAGGTGGGGGACGAGATCGAGATCACCATGGGTTCCCGTGTCATCCGCGCCAAAGTGCTGACGGTCGTCGAGCACGCTACCAAGGAAACCGCGGGCGATATGTATCAACTTCTCTGATATGTTAAAAAATCTGTAAGTATTTCTTGCCTTTTTATATCTGTTTATCTTATAATTAACGATGATTATGAGATTGGAGAATATGACGCAAAGAAAGGATGGTCCTCGCGTTGGCAAAGAAAAACAGCAATTCAGTCTATCGCACTAACAAAAGCTTTATCCTGACCCTTGCTACACTTGCTATTCTGGGGTACTTCGTCATTTCCCTTGTATCCCTTCAGTTTCAGATCAATGAAAAAACCAAAGAAGTGGAGACTGCGCGGCAGACTCTGGCCTCGGCTCAGGCAGAGAATGCCGAACTCAAGGAGCTTGCACAGGAAGAGGACGAGAAGACGTACATGGAGCGCATCGCCCGTGACGTCCTCGGTTATGTCCTGCCCGGTGAAAGCGTCTATTACGATGTCTCCACCGCCAATTGATGCTGCATAAGAGGAGGCATTTCACGCACGTATGGCACTGGGAGTAGGAGAAATTTTAGAAGGTAGGGTGACCGGGCTGACCAAGTTCGGCGCTTTCGTCAGTCTTCCGGAAGACAAGGTCGGTATGGTCCACATTTCGGAAGTGTCCACCACGTACGTCAAAGACATCGGAGATTTTCTGGAAAAGGGGCAGACCGTCAAGGTCAAAGTCCTCAGCATCGACGAAAACGGCAAAATCAGCCTTTCTCTGAAACAGGTGCCGGAAAACGCCGAAGTCGTCAGGAAAGCGGAAGACGATCATCGCGACAACGGGGAACGCCGCGAACGCAAACGTTCCGCACCGAACGTCTGGCAGGGCCAGAAGTCCAAGTATTCCGACAAACAGGACCTCACGTTCGAAGAGATGATGTCTCAGTTCAAGCAGCAGTCCGATGACAAGCTCACGGACCTCAAACGCGCCACGGAGTCGAAGCACGGCGGCTTCTCCCGCCGGGGCGGAAACAAGCGGTACGGCTGAGCGAAAAAATATGACAACTTACCGGAGTATCTCTGTATGCTCCGGTTTTTTTATGTTATAATACAAGTGTCAGTTGACCTTAAAGGAGGTAACACTATGAAAACTACGATCGTTGGCAGAAAATGCACCCCGAAAGAGTCCTTCAAGGACCATGCCGATAAGAAACTTGCGAAGATCGACAAGTTTTTTGGAGGAGACGGGACCGCAAAGATCACTGCTTCCGTGAATAAGAATAACACCACGACGGTCGAACTCACCGTTCAGAACAACGGCCTGTTCTTCCGCTCTCAGGCGACCGACCCGGACATGACGGCGGCGCTCGACAAATGCGTCGACAACCTCATCCGTCAGATCCGTAAAAATAAGACCAAAGTCGAAAAGAAGATCAAATCCGGCAACTTCGACGCGCTCATTCCGGACGCGCCGGCCGTGGAAGAAGAAGTCGAGTTCAAGATCGAACGTCAGAAGAACATCGTCATCAAACCCCAGACCGTCGACGAGGCCATCCTGCAGATGAACCTTCTGGAGCATGACTTCTACCTCTTCGAGAACATCGACACCGGCGACATCAACGTCGTCTATGCCCGGAAAGAAGGCGGCTACGGCCTGCTCGAGCCGGAGAAAGAGTAACGTATGAATTTTGTCGTCCCATGTTTGATGGGTGTGGAAAGCCTCATCGCGAACGAGCTCCGTGAACTCGGGGCGGAAGACGTCCGCGCAGAGAATGCCCGGGTCCTGTTTTCCGGCGATGAGCATATCCTCGCAAGAGCCAACATATGTTTACGACACGCGGAAAGAATCCAGATCCTTCTGGGTTCTTTTCATGCTGTCACCTTTGAGGAACTGTTCCAGGGCGTCAAGGCATTGCCGCTCGAGGACTGGATCGGAAAAGACGACGCCTTCCCGGTCAAGGGCTATTCGCTGAACTCCAAGCTCTTCAGCGTCCGGGACTGCCAGGCCATCATCAAAAAGGCCATGGTCGAGCGCCTCAAGACCGTCTACCAGGTGCCCTGGTTCTCCGAGACCGGCGCCACGTACCAGGTGCAGTTCTCCATCCTGAAAGACGAAGTCACCATCGTCATCGACACGACCGGGGCAGGCCTGCACAAGCGCGGTTACCGGCTCAAGGCGAACGACGCGCCCATCAAGGAGACCCTCGCGGCGTCTCTTGTGGACATTGCCCGCGTCCGGGACTTCCACACACTGTACGACCCCATGTGCGGGTCCGGCACCATCCTTATCGAGGGCGCTCTGAAGGCGCTGAATATGGCTCCCGGCGTCAATCGCCACTTCCGCGCGGAGACGTTCCGCCAGTTCCCGAAAGAGATCTGGGACGAGGAGAGAGAACGGGCGAGAGACCTCGTGAACACAGACTGCTCGTTCCACGCGTACGGTTCGGACATCGATCCGGAGGTCATCGAGATCGCCAAAGAGAACGCGAAGCGCGCCGGCGTCGAGGACCGCATCACGTTCGAGGTGCGGGACCTCAAAGACTTCGAGAAGAAGACCGACCGCGGCACCGTCATCTGCAACCCGCCCTACGGCGAGCGTCTCATGGAGATCAAAGAGGCGGAGGCGATCTACCGCACCATGGGCGAAGTCTTCCCGAGAGAACGGGGCTGGAGCTACTCGATCATCAGCCCGTCGGAGGACTTTGAGAAGCTCTTCGGTCGCAAAGCGGACAAGCGCCGCAAGCTCTATAACGGCATGATCAAATGTCAGTATTATATGTACTTTAAATAACCCTCTGAAACGGAGCAAGGAGTCTATCGCACTATGGCATCGAAGATGAAGTCTTTATACGTTTGCCAGAACTGCGGGTACGAGAACCCGAAGTGGTACGGCAAATGTCCCCAGTGCGGGGAATGGGACACCATGCAGGAAGAAGTCCGCGTGGAACAGAAAGGGAATACGGCTGCCGCGCGCGCCGGCGGACTCGGAGGAGGCACCCGCGGGGTGGCTCAGAAGATCTCCGAGATCCAGACGGTCGGTGAACACCGGTACCATACCGGGCTCTCGGAGTTCGACCGCGTCCTCGGAGGCGGCATCGTCAAGGGCTCTGTGGTCCTGCTGTCCGGCGACCCCGGCATCGGCAAGTCCACCATCCTTCTGCAGATCTGCCAGACGCTCGGGGAGGAGGAGACCGTCCTCTACGCCTCCGGCGAGGAGAGCCC
>ONJD01000076.1 GCA_900317985.1 uncultured Eubacteriales bacterium
GAGATGCTGAAGGACACCGAGACCCCGAAACTCCTTCGCCGGCTCGTGTGGTCGGTGGCGCTGACCCTGCTCCTCATGTACTTCTCGATGGGGCACATGATGTGGGGCTGGCCGGTGCCGCACCTGCTCGCGAACTGTGTGAACCTCGGGCTCGTGGAGATGCTGCTGGCGATCGTCGTCATGCTCATCAACCGTAAGTTCTTTATCAACGGTTTCAAGAGCCTCTGGCACCGGGCGCCCAACATGGACGCGCTGGTCGCGCTCGGCTCCTCGGCCTCCTTCCTCTACAGCCTCTACGCGCTGATGAAGGCGGCCTCCACGATGGCGGAGTTCGGCGCGGAAGCCTCCATGAAATATATGGACAGCTACTACTTCGAGTCCGCCGCCATGATCCTCGCCCTCATCACCGTGGGCAAGACTTTGGAGGCGAAGTCCAAAGGACGGACGACCGATGCTCTGAAGAGCCTCATGAAACTGTCGCCGAAGACCGCGACCCTCCTGCGGGACGGGGAAGAGGTCGACGTCGGCATCGAAGATGTTGGCGTGGGCGATGTGTTCGTCGTGCGCCCCGGCGACAACGTCCCGGTGGACGGGATCGTCCTGTCCGGGACCAGCGCCGTCGACGAGTCCGCCCTCACGGGCGAGAGCATCCCGGTCGACAAGGCGGAGGGAGACGTCGTCTCGGCCGCCACGGTCAACCGGTCCGGCTACCTCGAGTGCCGGGCGACGCGGGTCGGCAATGACACGACCCTGTCCCAGATCATCAAGATGGTCTCGGACGCCGCCGCGACGAAAGCGCCGGTGGCAAAGGTCGCGGACCGCATCTCCGGCATCTTCGTGCCGATGGTCATGGTCATCGCCCTCGCGGTCTTCTTTGCCTGGATGGTCGTCGGCTCCGGCGTCGAGCACTCCCTGACCCGCGCCATCGCGGTGCTGGTCATCAGCTGTCCCTGCGCCCTCGGTCTCGCGACCCCGGTCGCCATCATGGTGGGCAACGGAGTCGGCGCGAAAAACGGCATCCTGTTCAAGACCGCGGAGAGCCTGGAGGCGGCCGGGAAAGTCCGTGCCGTCGCCCTTGACAAGACGGGGACCATCACGAAGGGCGAACCCGCTGTCACCGACGTGGTGCCGGGCCCCGGCGTCGACATCGGCGACCTGATGGAGGCGGCGTTCTCCCTCGAACAGAAGAGCGAGCACCCGCTGTCGAAGGCGGTCGTGGCGTACGGTCTCGAAGAGGGGACCGCGGCAAAAGACGTCTCCGACTTCGAGGTCCTGCCCGGCAACGGCCTGACCGGCCGCATGGACGGAGCGGTCCTGAGCGGCGGCAACGAGCACTTCCTCGCCACCGTCTGCGACATCCCGAAAAAGATCCTCGCCGTGGCGGAGCACCTCTCAAAAGAGGGGAAAACGCCGCTCTACTTCGCGAAAGATGACGCGTTCCTCGGCCTCATCGCCGTGGCCGACGTCATGAAGGAAGACAGTCCGGAAGCCATCTCGCAGCTGCGTGAGATGGGTATCGCCGTCTGCATGCTGACCGGCGACAACGAAGTGACCGCGGAGGCTATCGGCAAAGAGGCCGGGGTCGACCGGGTCGTGGCCGGCGTGCTGCCGGGCGGCAAGGCCGACGCCATCAAAGAGCTGCAGAAAGAATACGGCCGGGTGGCCATGGTCGGCGACGGCATCAACGACGCCCCGGCCCTGACGACCGCCGACACCGGCATCGCCATCGGCGCCGGCACCGACGTCGCCATCGACGCGGCGGACGTCGTCCTCATGAACAGCACGCTGCGGGATGTGCCCGCCGCGGTCCGGCTGTCCCGACAGACCCTTCTGAACATCAAGGAGAACCTCTTCTGGGCGTTCCTGTACAACATCATCTGCATCCCGCTCGCCGCGGGCTGGTACAACGCCGTGTTCGGGGTCGGCTGGGAACTGAGCCCCATGGTGGCGGCCGCCGCCATGAGCCTCTCCAGCTTCTGTGTGTGTATGAACGCGCTGCGGCTCAACCTGTTCGACGTCCACAGCACGAAACACGATAAAATGAACGTAAATCGCCTCAGAAAGGAAGCAACCACCATGGAAAAAACCATCAAAGTCGAAGGCATGATGTGCCAGCACTGCGAAGCCAGTGTCAAGAAAGAACTCGAGAAGATCCGCAAAGTGGAGAGCGCCACCGCCGACCACGAGGCCGGGACCGTCGTCCTGCAGCTCAGCGGAGACGTCAAAGAGGAGAAACTCAAAAAAGCGGTCGAAGAGGCCGGGTTCACTTACGTCGGCTGAGCCTGCGCCGCGCCAGAGAAAAAACAGAGAAGAAACGTCCGGAACTTTCACTTTGAGAGGTCCGGGCGTCTTCTTTTGTGTTATACTGTTAAAGATAATAAATTACTAAGAACGGGAGGGAAGACCATGAGACGAAACCGCATCCTGCTGGCAGTCATCCTGCTGGCACTCGTGCTGCTGGAGCTGTACGTCAACAACGTGTTCACGCTCATCCTGCTCCTCGCCGGCATCTTCCTGCCGCTGGCTTCCGTCCTGTTCAGTGTTTTCTCCCGAAACGGGCTCTCGGCGGAACTCATGGTCCCGGCCGGCCTGCGCAGGGGAGACACCGCGGAGATCAAAACGGTCTTCCACAACAGCTCGTTCTTCCCGGTGGCGGCTGCTTCCGGAGAACTCACCATCCACAACACGCTGACCGACACCGAGCTCACGAAGAGCATCCGCTGTCCCGTCAGCGGCCGGGGTTCCGATGAGGTCCAGGTCTTCGTGGAGGAGACGGAGACGGGGCAGATGTACATCACCCTCGACAACCTCTCGACGAGAGACCTGTTCGGCCTCGTGAAGTTCCCCTCGGACCACCGCCTGCGGCGCGTCGTCCTCGTCGAGCCCGACCACATCCTGACCGAAGTCAATGTCAGTGAGGTCCGGGAGACCGAAGGCGAATCCGAAAAGTTCTCCATCCTGGAGCCCGGTCGCGATGTATCGGAGACCTTCGATGTCCGTCCGTACGTCCCCGGCGACGACGTCCGCGCCGTCCATTGGAAACTGTCGGCGAAGACCGACGACCTCGTCATCCGGCGGTTCGTCAAACCCATCAACTACTCGGTCGTCCTGCTCGTCGAACTCGAGAACGCGACGCCCTCGGCGCTCGAGGCCTGCGTCTGCTACGCCGCGAACTTCTCGCGCGGCCTTCTCGACACCGGCATCATGCACACCTTCGCCTGGTTCGACGGCGGCACCGACGAATACTGCTCGTTCAACGTCTCGTCCTATGAGGACCTCGACGCGGCCGTGTTCCGGCTCGTCTGTTCGGCGCCGCACGGGGAGGAGGACTCCTCGGCGAAGCGGTTCCTGATGGGCGGCGAGCAGATCGGCAAGAACACGACCCTGCTCTTCGTCACCACCCACGCCGGCACGCCCGAAGCCGATGAACTGGCCGTCCGCTGCCGCACCCGCATCGCGGCCGTCGGCAAGCGCGGCCTCGAGAACGCCGACCCCGCCCTGCAGATGGACAAGCTGCCGGGCCGCATCGGAAAGGTCGGCACCATGACCCTCAACATCTGATTATCCATATACGAAAGGAAGCACCCTATGCGACTCGAAAGCTCCGGCCGGAAGAGACCGGCGAGCCTGAACGCTGTCGTGGCCGAAGTGGCCGCGGCGGTGCTGGTCCATATTGCCTTCTGGCTCCTGCTCCTTTCGATGCTGTCCATCCGCCCTGAGCTCTACACACTCATCGCCCTCGCCGCGTTCCCGATCCTTCTTTACTTCGTCGCGAAGCTCCACAGCGTCGGGAAAATGACCCCGGTCTATGCCGTGTTCCTGCCGCTCCTGGCGGGCCTCATCGGCGCCCGGTACTTCGCCGACGGATTCCGGGAACTGTTCAACTACCTCGCGAAGGCGGTCAACCAGGTCCATGAGATGGCCCTGTTCCCGACGGGGGACGGGTACCCGAAGACGGACACGCCCGCCACACCGGGACAGCTCGTCATCCTGCTCCTCGGTTTCCTGATGGCCGGCCTCTTCGCCTATGCCATCTGCCGCAAGGTCCGATGGCTCGCGATCGTTACGGCGGTCCTGCCGGCCGCGGTCGCGCTCCTCAGCGGACTGCGTCCCACGATGCCGGCCTTCATCTTCTATGTGGTGGCGGCACTCTTCTATCTCATCCTCCTCGAGACGCGCAGCAAGGGCACGGCCCGGCGCCTGACCTGGCTCAACGGAGAGCTCTCCGCCGCCATGCTCATCTTCCTCGTGCTCCTGGCGCTGCTGCTCTCCGGGTTCGAACGCTCGGAGAACATCGAGGAACTTCGCCAGCAGATCGCCCAAAAGGTGACCGCGTTCCGGTACGCGCCGAACGAGACCGTCGACGGCATGCCGGGCGGCGACCTCAACGAGGCGGGCGCCCTGCAGTACACCGGGAAGACCGTCCTCACGGTCGAGACGCCCGACGCCTTTTCCATGTATCTGCGCGGGTACTCCGGCGATGTCCTGGACAACGGCAGGTGGGTGCCCCTCGACAGCGACGCCTACTTCGACGACTACTCGCTGACCGGTCCCTGGATCCGCAGCAACTACTTCTCTCCGGCCGTCTCGTTCGGCCAGCTGCTCGACCTCAAGTGGCAGGTCCAGACCACCCAGTATGAAAACGGGGAGCGGGAGGCGATGAACCTGCCGCGGTACCCGATCAAAGTCCGCAACGAACTCGCCTTCAGCGACCGCATGTACGCGCCCTATGAAGTCAGTGCCGAGTCGAAAGGTCTCCACCACGCGGAGCTCTCACAGAACGGCATCCTGTCGGAAGGCCTCCGGGGAAAACGGTCCTATGAACTGACCGTCTATCGCCCCCTCACGAAGGACTACGGCAACGTCAGTCCGAAGGCGCTCATCGGGGAAGACGCTCCGTACAACTCCCTCTATGAGGACGCGTTCGTGCCGGTCGAAAAAGTGTACCGCGCCTTCGCTCAGGCGAACGAACGGGATATCCCGGAGCAGTACCAGGGTGTCATGAGCGAACTCGGCGCCGCGGTCGTCGGCAAGACGACGAAGGTGTCGGACGCCACCTACCGCATCCGGAACTATTTCACAAAGAACTATCAGTACTCGCTCGACGTGGCGGAGCCGGAGCCCGGACAGGACCCGCTCCTTCGGTTCCTCGAGTCCCGCACCGGGTACTGCACACACTTCGCCACCCTCGCCACGCTGCTCTACCGGGAGGCGGGCATCCCCGCCCGGTATGCGGAGGGCTACTTCATCTCGGAGGAACTGGCGGGCTCGGTCGAAAAGGAGACCGACGTCACGCTGTCCGTCCCGGACTCCGCGGCCCACGCTTGGGTCGAGGTCTACCTCGACGGAGTCGGCTGGGTGCCGGTCGAAGTCACCCCGGGTTACTTCGACACGCAGAACCGGAGGCGGACAGGACGAGGAAGAGGCCGAGGAGCCCGAAAAACAGGAGAAGCATCACAACTTCGGCTGGCTCATCCTGCTGATCCCGCTGTTCCTGCTCCTGCTGCTCATCCCGATGGTCTATGAACGGTCGGTCCGCAAGAAGATCGAGCGGGCAGACTCCCCGGAAGCCACCTCGCTGGCGTTCCGCTACATGATGCGGGTCTTCCGCCGCCAGGGCCTGAAGCCCGACGAGTTCCGTCCGCGGACCGTGGCCCGACTGCTCGGAGAGGAGAAGGAGGCCTACCTCGGCGCCATCGACCTCTTCAACAAGGAGACGTTCTCCGAGGGCGGCCTGACACCGTCCGAACGGGAGACCGTCTGCGACACGGTCCTGCGACTGACATCTGACATCAAACTGCTCCGCGCGGCCCGCAAACAGCTGCGCGACGAAACCAGGAATACAACGGAGGTTCCCCATGGAAAATAAAAGCATCCAGATCCTGAACGAGATCAAGAAAGTCATCGTCGGTAAAGACGAGGTCATCACGAAGACGCTGATGGCCATCCTCGCCGGCGGACACGTGCTCCTCGAAGACGTCCCCGGTGTCGGCAAGACGACGCTGGCGCTGGCCTTTTCCCGGGCGATGAACCTCTCGGAAAAGCGTGTCCAGTTCACCCCGGACACGATGGCCAGTGACATCATCGGCTTCTCGGTCTATAACAAGGCGACCGGCAAGTTCGACTTCCAGCCCGGCGCGGTCTTCTCGAACATCCTGCTGGCGGACGAGATCAACCGTACGTCCGCCAAGACCCAGGCCGCCCTGCTCGAGGTCATGGAGGAGATGCACGCCACGGTCGACGGCGTCACATACCAGCTGCCGGACCCCTTCGTCTGCATGGCGACCCAGAACCCGCTCGGCAGTGCCGGTACGCACCCGCTGCCGGACTCCCAGCTCGACCGGTTCATGGTCCGTCTGTCGATGGGCTATCCGACCATCGAGAACACGATCGAGATCGTCCAGCTGCGCCAGGGCGTCGATCCCCTCGACAGTGTCCGCGCGGTCGCCACGGCGGAGGATATCCGCTTCATGCGCTCGGCCGTCACCGCGGTCTACATTGATGAGTCCCTCATCCGCTATGCCGCCGAACTCTGCGACCGCACCCGCCACCTCGAAGAAGTGGAGCAGGGCGTCAGCCCCCGCGCCGTCCTGGCCCTCGTCCAGATGGCCAAGGCGTCCGCCTACATGAGAGGCCGCAACTATGTGGTCCCCGAGGACATCCAGAGCCTGTACACCGACGTCTGCGCCCACCGTCTCATCCTGACGCCCCGGGCGAAGATCCGCAAACGGTCCCCCGAACAGATCCTGCTCGAGGTCCTCAAAACCGTCAAGGCGCCGGCTCCCTCGACCCGTCGAAATTAACTTTACGGAGACCCCCTTTTAAGTTATAATAATAAAAGCGACTATGAAGACAGGAAGGTGAGTTTATGGCACCGAAATTCAACCGGATCCTTTTGAAACTCAGTGGCGAGGTCCTTGCGGGCGAGCAGGGACACGGCTTCGACTTCGACGTCATCGAGACCATCTGCGACTCCATCGCCAAAGTGGTCGACACGGGCGTCTCGGTCGGCATCGTCATCGGAGGAGGAAACTTCTGGAGAGGCCGTTCGAGCGGCTCCATGGACCGCTGCAGAGCCGACTCCATCGGCATGCTCGGCACCGTCATGAACTCCATCGCGGTCGCGGACACGCTCATCGCCAAAGGGGTAGAGGCAAAGGTCTATTCGGCCGTCGCCATGGAACCCATCGCCGAGATCTTCACGGCGGACAAGGCGAGAGCCGACCTCGACAAAGGCGTCGTCACCATCTTCGGCGGCGGCACCGGCAACCCGTTCTTCTCGACGGACTCCGCGGCTGCGCTCCGCGCCGCGCAGATCGGGGCCGAAGTCATCTTCAAGGCCACCAACGTCGACGGTGTCTACGACAAAGACCCGAACAAGTTCGACGACGCGGTGAAGTTCGATGAACTCACCCAGTCCGAACTCCTGAACCGCGGGCTCCAGGTCATGGACGCCTCCGCCGCGTCCCTGTGCCGCGACAACGGCATCAACATCCTGGTCTTCGACCTGACAGACCCCGAAAACATCGTCCGCGCCGTCAGCGGCGAGAACATCGGGACCCTCTGTCTTTCCGAATAAGTACTAAATCACGTTTCAATACAGGAGGAATCCAAAATGGCAGAACAGAAAACCGCTGAAAGCAGAATGCAGAAAGCAGTCGACCGTCTGGTCACCGATTATTCCGAGATCCGTGCCGGCCGTGCCAACCCGAATGTCCTCGACAAAGTCATGGTGGACTACTATGGCACCCCGACCCCGATCAACCAGGTCGGTTCCGTCTCTGTGGCGGAGGCCCGCATCCTGGTCATCCAGCCCTGGGACAAAGGGCTCCTGAACCCGATCATGAAGGCCATCCAGGCCTCCGACATCGGCATCAACCCGCAGAATGACGGCAGCGTCATCCGCCTGACCTTCCCGCAGCTCACCGAGGAGCGCAGAAAGGAACTGGCCAAGGGCATCTCCAAGCGCGGAGAGGAAGCCAAGGTCGCCGTCCGCAACATCCGCCGCGACGAGATGGATGCGCTCAAGAAGGCGAAGAAGGCGAACGAACTCACCGAAGACGATCTTCGCGATGAGGAAGAGAAGCTTCAGAAGCTGACCGACAAAGTCTGCAAAGAGATCGACGAGATCGCCGCAAACAAAACCAAAGAGATCATGAGCGTCTGACGCTGACAATATAATACGAGGGGTAATGGCGCACGGGGGACCTTCTCTCGTTCTGCGCCGTTACTTGCGTTTTAGGGGAGTGTGTTTATGTCGAATCTTCCTCCGAAAGAATTCATGCCGAAGCACATCGGCATCATCATGGACGGAAACGGCCGGTGGGCCAGAGAGCGGGGACTTCCCCGTACCGAAGGCCACGTCCAGGGCGCGAAAGTCTTCAAACAGATCATGGACTACGGCCACGACATCGGTCTTGAGGCCATGACCTTCTACGCGTTTTCCACCGAGAACTGGAAACGCCCCAAAGATGAGATCAAAGCCCTCATGCAGATCTTCCACGAGTACCTCACCGAAGCCGATGAGACCAAGTACGAGCGGGAGAAGCGGGGCTTCTATCTCCGTGTCATCGGCGATGTATCGGGCCTGCCCATGACGCTCCAGCTGCTCGCGAAGAGCGCCTGCCTTGCCATGAACAACAAAGACGCCATGGTCGTCAACATGGCGCTCAACTACGGCGGACGGCAGGAGATCGTGCACGCGGTACAGCAGATCGCCGAAAAGGTCAAAAAGGGCGAACTCGACCCGAAGGACATCTCGGAAGACGATATCTCTGCCGGCATGTACACGGCAGGGCTCCCGGATCCGGACCTCATTATCCGTCCCTCCGGCGAGCTCCGGCTGTCGAACTTCCTGACCTGGCAGTCGGCCTACTCCGAATTCTGGTTCGATGACATCGCGTGGCCGGACTTCACTCCGGATGACCTCGACCGGGCCATCATGGACTACGCGAAGCGGGACCGCCGGTTCGGCGGCCTCTCCGAACAGGATCACTAAACAAAGCGAGGATTATTTATGAGAACACGAGTCATATCCGGCATCGTCATCGCCGTGCTGCTCATCGGAGCGTACTGCCTGATGTTCACACCGGTCATCGATCTGGTCTTTTCCCTTCTGGCGGCAGCGGCCTGCTATGAGATCACCAATGTCGCGGGGGTCAAGAACCTGGCGCTGAAAGTCATTGCCATCCTGTTTGCGGGGCTCATCCCGCTGGGGCTCATCTACATCCCGAGCGCCCAGATCCTCGAGATCATCGTCATCCTGTACGTCATCCTGCTCGTCATCCTGACGGTGGCGAACTTCTCGAAGACCACCATCACGTTCCCGGAACTGGCCGTCACGGTCTACGCCTCCATGATCATCCCGGCGGCGTTCGCCAGCATCGGCCTCATCTCGGACATGTACCTCAAGTACCCGGCGCTCATCAGCAAGGCGGACTGCCGTCTCCTTCTGTGGATCACCGTGGCCACCGCGCTCTTCACCGACGTCTTTGCCTACTTCGTCGGTGTCAAGTTCGGCAAGCACAAGATGGCCCCGAACCTGAGCCCGAAGAAGTCCGTGGAAGGCGCCGTCGGCGGTGTCGTCTGCGTCCTCCTCTTCATGCTGCTCTGCCTGCTGGTCTTTGAAAAGGTCCTCGTCAAGCAGTCCTTCTTCATGCCGGTCTGGTTCTACTGCATCACCGTGGTCTTCATCTCCATCACCTCCATGTTCGGCGATCTGATGGCGTCTCTCATCAAGCGCTACTACGGTGTCAAAGACTATTCGAACCTCATTCCCGGACACGGCGGCATCATGGACCGCTTCGACAGCGTGCTCCTCGCGTCTCCGACCATGTTCGTCCTCATCACGATCTACGGAATGGTGGTGGGCGCCGTATGACGAAAGACCTCACCATCCTCGGCTCCACCGGTTCCATCGGCACGCAGAGTCTGGACGTCGCCCGCAAACACGGCATCCGCGTCCGCGCCCTCACGGCCAGCACCAGCGTGGAGACCATGGAAGAGCAGGTCCGGGAATTTCATCCGGACAAGGTCGCTCTTCTCGACGAATCGGCCGCTGCCGACCTCCGGGTCCGCATCGCCGACACGAACACGAAAGTCCTCTCCGGCATCGGCGGCATCTGTGAATGTGCCACCGACCCGGCATCCGATACGGTCCTCAACTCCATCGTCGGCATCGCGGGGCTCCTGCCCACCATGGATGCCATCGAAGCGGGGAAGACCATTGCCCTCGCCAACAAGGAGACCCTGGTCACCGGCGGTCAGCTGGTGACGGCGGCGGCGAAAAAGCACGGCGTGAAGATCCTGCCCGTCGACAGCGAACACTCCGCCATCTTCCAGTGCCTCGAGGGCGCTCCGCCCGAGCGGCGGCTCAAACGCATCCTTCTGACGGCTTCCGGCGGCCCCTTCTTCGGCCGTTCGAGAGAGAACCTGAAGGACGTCACCGTCGAACAGGCGCTGAACCATCCGAACTGGTCCATGGGAGCAAAGATCACCATCGACTCTGCTACCATGATGAACAAGGGACTCGAAGTCATCGAAGCCTGCTGGCTCTTCGGCGTCCCGGAAGACAAGATCAAAGTCGTCGTGCATCGCGAGAGCATCATCCACTCCGCGGTCCAGTATGACGACAACGCGGTCATCGCCCAGCTGGGGCTTGCCGACATGCGCATCCCCATCCAGTACGCCCTCACGTACCCCGACCGGCTCCCGTCCCCGACGAAGGAACTGGACCTCGCGGAACTGGGCTCACTGACCTTCGCGGACCCCGACATGGAGACCTTCGACTGTCTCGCCATCTGCCGGGAAGCCATCCGCCGGGGCGGACTGTACCCGACGGCCGCCAACTCCGCCAACGAACAGGCGAACTACCTGTTCCGCCAGGGGAAGATCAAATTCCTCGAGATCGGCGAGCTGGTCGGCGAGGCCATGGAGGCCTGTGAAAACAAAGAAGATTTCGTGCTGTCCGATGTTCTGGCAGCAGACCGCATGGCAAGAGACTATGTCATGCAGCATGTAGGAGCGTGAACGACATTTCCACTTTAGCCCTCGTCTGGGGAAAGGCCTGGCCCATTGCCATCCTGTTCTTCGGACTGCTGATCGCCACCCACGAAGGGGGACACTTCCTGACCGCGAAACTGTTCAAGGTCCGCGTCAATGAGTTCTCTCTCGGCATGGGTCCGGTCCTCTGGAAAAAACAGAAAGCGGAGACCCAGTACTCCCTCCGCGCCCTGCCCGTCGGCGGCTATGTCGCCATGGAAGGGGAGGACGGAGACAGTGAGGTCGACGGAGCCTTCGGCAGCAAACCGCCCTGGCAGCGGGCCATCATCATCCTGGCCGGCGCCACGGTGAACCTGCTGACGGGTCTCATCATCATGGCCGTCATGCTGGGGACGTCGGACCTCATCGGCACTCCCGCCGTCTCCCAGTTCCGGGACAACGCCGCCAGTAAGGCGCAGGGGCTCCGGGAAGGCGACCGCATCCGCTCCGTCAACAACCACGTCGTCCGCACGGAGTACGACCTCAGTTTTTACATGTCGAAAGACAAGGACGGGGTCATGGACTTCGTCGTGGACAGAGACGGGAAGAACGTCTCCCTGAAGCACGTGGCCTTTGAGACCGAAGAGGTCGAAGGCACCCAGGTCGTCAAGTACGACTTCGCCATCGTCGGTGTGAAACCAGGCTTCAAGAATGTCGTCAAATACTCGGTCCTCGACTCGCTTTCCATCGTCCGGATCGTCTGGGTCTCGCTCTGGGACCTTGCCACCGGCAACTTCTCCATGCGTGACATGGCGGGCCCGGTCGGCACCGTCCAGGCCGTCGCGGACACCACATCGGACGCCGCGAAGAGCGGGAACCTTTCGAGACTCTTACTCATCCTCGCGCTGATCGCCATCAACGTCGGCGCCTTCAACCTCATCCCGTTCCCGGCACTCGACGGAGGCCGTTTCCTCTTCATCATGCTGGAGGGCATCTTCCGCCGGCCCATCTCGAAAGAGTTCCAGGCCGCGGTCAACACGGTCGGGATGGCCATGCTGTTCGGACTCATGATCATGGTCACGTTCAGCGACGTGTTCAAACTATTGCGGTAAGGAGGCCGTTCCATGGAACGCAGAAAGACAAGACAGGTTTTCGTGGGCGATGTACCCCTCGGCGGAGACGCACCCATCGTCATCCAGTCCATGCTCAATGCGCCGCAGGGCGACATCGAGGCGAACATCCTCCAGGCGCGCGAACTGTCGGCCGCCGGCTGCCAGCTCATCCGCCTCTCGGTCACGAATATGGAAGATATCGAGACCGTCAAAGCTCTGAAAGAACACATCCGGGTGCCCATCATCGCGGACATCCAGATGAACTATAAACTCGCCCTCGCCTCCATCGAGGCGGGCATCGACAAGATCCGCATCAACCCCCGCTACATCGGCGGAGAGGACAAGATCCGGCTCGTGGCCGACGCGTGCAAGGCGCACAAGGTCCCCATCCGGGTCGGCGTCAACTCCGGGTCCGTCGAACTCGACCTGCTCGAGAAGTACGGCGGGGTCACCCCCGAAGCCATGGCGGAGAGCGCCATGCGGGGCGTCAAATACCTCGAAGATGTCGACTTCCACGACATCGTCATCTCCATCAAGTCGTCCGACATCCGGACGATGATCGCCGCGTACCGCATCGTCGCCGCGCAGTGCGATTATCCGCTGCACCTCGGCGTCACCGAGGCCGGCACGGAGCGGATGGGCCGCGTCAAATCCTCCATCGGCATCGGCGCTCTGCTGGCCGACGGCATCGGCGACACCATGCGTGTCTCTCTGACCGATGACCCGGTCAAGGAGATCGACGCCGCGAACGACATCCTGCGCGCGCTGGACCTCCTGCCCGACGCGCCCCAGCTCGTCGCCTGTCCCACCTGCGGACGGACCCAGATCGACCTCATCGGCATCGCCAACGAGGTCGAAGAGCGGCTGAAAGACGTCCACAAATCCATCCGCGTCGCCGTCATGGGCTGCCCGGTCAACGGACCCGGGGAAGCGAAGAATGCCGATATCGGCATCGCCGGCGGCAACGGCGTCGGCCTCATCTTCGCGAAGGGCGAAGTCATCAAGAAAGTGCCCGAGGAAGAACTCATCGACGCACTCATGGAAGAGATCGAGAAACTGTAAATAGAGAGGAACCCCATTTTGCCACAGGAAAAACGCGTTGCCGAAGTGTTCATGCTGCCGGATGACGGCCGCTTCCCGGACGCGCTGTTCGAGAGCGTCATCACGGACCTGTCCGTGAGCCGGGTCGACCGGTCCATGCTCCTGCGCCTCCGGTCGGAAGAACCGCTGCCGGACATCACGGTCCATGCCTTCGAAGACGTATTACAGACCACGTTACAACTGAATGATGTCAAAGCAGTGTTTGAGTTCCCGAAAGAAGAGTCGGAGGATGAGGACGAACAGGATGAGGCGAACGCCGTCGACCTTTCCCTCATGCCCGAGATCCTGAAGGAACTGAAGCGCCGCTGTCCCGCGTCCAACGGGTTCCTGAACGACTGCACCTGGCAGCTCGACGGGAACAAACTCACGCTGAACCTGACGCACGGCGGGGCCGACCTGCTCAAAGGCATCTGCGCCGACGTCACCCTCGAGACCATCCTGTCCGAGGCCTTTGAGAACCGGTTCAAAGTCGAGTTCTCCGGCGTCGTGAACATGGATGTCGACGACACCGCCTACGCGGACATGCAGAAACAGGCGGAGGCGGAGGCCAGGAAAAAAGCCAAAGCCAAAGCGGAAGAGAAGTTCGAAGAGCAGCCGCACAAAGTCGTGGACGGCATCCCGCTCTATCTCGAGACCGCGAAGATGATCTACGGCAAAGAGATCCGCTACATGCCGAAACCCATCAAAGAGCTGAAGGCCGACGACGGACAGGTCGTCATCTGGGGCGAGGTCTTCGATGTCGATGTCATCGACACGAGAGACGGCCGCAACAAGATCTTCAACTTCGCGATGACCGACTACACCGACTCCTACCCCTGCAAGATCTTCGCGCGGGGAGAGGCCGGCAATGTCCTCGCCGACAACCTCAAAAACGGCATGACCGTTATGGCGCGGGGCAACATCATCTTCGACACCTACAAACACGACTACCTGCTCGACGTCAAGGCGCTGGCCTCCGTCCGGAAGATCGAACGGATGGACAATGCTCCGAAGAAACGCGTCGAGCTCCACCTCCACAGCAACATGTCCATGATGGACGCCATGACCGACGCCGGCGAGCTCGTGAAGCGCGCCGCCAAATGGGGCCATCCGGCCGTCGCCATCACGGACCACGGTGTCCTGCAGGGCTATCCCGCCGCCTTCGCCGCGTCCCAGAAGACCGGCATCAAAGTCATCTACGGCGTCGAGTCCTATGTCTACGACGACATGCGCCCCGGCGTCCCCACCGAGTGGCCGGACATCGTGCAGGCGCTCCGCGACCGGAAACAGCGGACTTACCATCAGATCATCCTCGTCAAGAACAATGTGGGCCTCAAGAACCTCTACGGCCTTGTGTCCCGTTCCCATACCGAGCACTTCTACCGCAAGCCGACCATCCTGAAGTCGGACCTCGCGGCCCACAGAGAAGGGCTCATCCTCGGCACGGCCTGCCAGGCCGGCGAGCTCTACATGGCGCTCCTGAACGAAGAGTCGGACGAGCGCATCCAGGAGATCGTCGATTTCTATGACTACATGGAGATCCAGCCGAACACCAATAACGCGTTCCTGCTTCGGCCCTACTACAAAAAGGACAAGGCCTCGAAGGAAATGAAGATGATGCCGCCGCGGTTCCAGTCCGAGGAAGACCTTCGGAACATCAACCGCCGCATCCTCGCGCTGGGCGACGCCGCCGGCAAACCGACGGTCGCCACCTGCGACGTCCACTTCATCGACCCGGAATGCGCCCAGTTCCGCGCCATCATCATGGCCGGCCAGGGCTTCCAGGACGCCGACAACCAGCCCGCCCTGTTCCTCCGCACGACGGAGGAGATGCTCGCCGAGTTCGAATACCTCGGCGACCGCGCCGAGGAAGTCGTCATCGACAATCCGAACAGGATCGCGGACATGGTCGAGCGCATCCGCCCGGTGCCCGCCGGCAACTTCCCGCCCTCCATCGACGGGGCAGAGGAGGAACTGCAGCGGCTCTGCTGGGACAAGGCGAAAGCGCTCTACGGAGATCCGGTCCCCGAGTATGTCGCGAAGCGCCTCGACAAGGAACTGACCTCCATCATCTCGAACGGGTTCGCGGTCCTCTACATGATCGCCCAGAAACTGGTCAAGGACTCGGAAGACCACGGGTACCACGTCGGTTCCCGGGGCTCCGTCGGCTCCTCGTTCGTCGCTCACGCGTCGGGCATCTCGGAGGTCAACCCGCTGGCGCCTCATTACCGCTGCACGAACCCCGCCTGCAAGCATACGGAGTTCTTCCTGCACGGTGAAGTGGGGTCCGGTTACGACCTTCCGCCGAAGGACTGCCCCGAGTGCGGCACGCCCATGTGGCGGGACGGCCACGACATCCCCTTCGAGACGTTCCTCGGGTTCAAAGGCGATAAATCGCCCGATATCGACCTCAACTTCTCCGGCGAATACCAGGCGAGCGCCCACCGCTACACGATCGAACTGTTCGGTGAGGACCACGTCTTCAAAGCCGGAACCGTTGCCACCGTCGCGGACAAGACCGCGTTCGGCTATGTCAAAAAGTACCTCGAAGAGCGGGGCATCAACGCGAAGGACGCCGAAGTCAACCGGCTGGTCCGGGGCGTCGCCGGCGTCAAGCGGACGACCGGTCAGCACCCCGGCGGCATGGTCGTCGTCCCGAATGCCTACGACGTCACCGACTTCACCGCCGTCCAGTACCCCTCGGACGACCCGGGCAAGGGTATGAAGACCACGCACTTCGACTTCCATTTCCTGCACGACACCATCCTGAAACTCGACAACCTCGGACACGATGTGCCGACCATGTACAAGTACCTCGAGGACATGACCGGCATCCCCGTCATGGACGTCGACATCTGCGACCCGAAGATCTACGAACTCTTCCTGAGCCCGGCACCTCTCGGCGTTACAGAAGAGGATATCAACTTCCCGATCGGCACCCTGTCCATCCCCGAGATGGGCACCGACTTCGTCAAGAGCATGCTGGTCGAATGTAAACCGAAGAACTTCTCGGACCTTCTGCAGATCTCCGGCCTGTCTCACGGCACCGACGTCTGGCTCGGCAACGCGCAGGAGCTCATCCACAAGGGCACCTGCACCATCTCTGAAGTCATCGGGACCCGTGACAACATCATGGTCGGACTCATGCACTACGGTCTTGAGCCGGACATGGCCTTCAAGATCATGGAGATCGTCCGAAAGGGCAAGGCGACCAAGCTCCTGACCGAGGAGCACCTGAACGCCATGCGGGAACACGACGTGCCGGAGTGGTACATCGACTCCTGCTACAAGATCAAATACATGTTCCCGAAAGCCCACGCGGCCGCCTATGTCAGCGCCGCGCTGCGGCTCGCCTGGTACAAGATCTACAAACCCCTCGAGTACTATGCCACGTTCCTCACGGTCCGCGGCGAAGACCTCGACGCGGTCGCCATCCTCTCCGGCAAAGGCTATGTCAAAGGCCGGATGAAGGAGATCGAGATCAAGGGAAGGGACGCCTCCGCCACGGAGAAGAGCGAATACACCGGCCTCCAGGTCGTGCTGGAAATGCTCGCCCGCGGCATCGAGTTCCTGCCCATCGACCTGTACAAATCAAAAGCCACCGTCTATTCGATCGAAGATGGAAAGATCCGCCTCGCGTTCTCTTCCATCAAAGGACTTGGCGTTTCGGCCGCACAGGCTCTGGAATCGGCCAAAGACGACGGACAGGGACCCTACCTGTCCCAGGAGGACCTCGGCATCCGCGCCGGAGTCTCTTCCGCCGTCCTCACGGCGCTTCGCGACCTCGGTGCCCTTGACGGGCTGCCGGAGTCGAGCCAGATCTCACTGTTCGGCATTTAAATAGGAGGGACATCATGAACAAAGCTATCAAGATCCTTTTACTGGTCCTGCTGTTCCTGGCAGTGGCCGTCGGCGCGGTCTTCGGATACCGCTGGTTCAGCGGTCGTCAGACTGCCGCGGCGCCCATCGCCACCGAAGGGCAGGCGTACCTGACGACGTCTCCGAACGCTTCGGAAGCCGTGACTGACGTCGCGGAAGCAGAGCAGGACAACCTTGCGAGCGACTCGAACATCGAGCCGACGACCGCATGGCCGTTCGCCGACCGGAAGTCCGAGTCGAAGTTCGAGGCCAAGGAGTCCGTGGGTTACACCACGACGAAGGCCGCGAAACAGAACAAGACCAAGGCCGCGGAAAAGACGGCCGCGAGCAAGAAGGACACGACCGAAAAGGCCTCGGACAAAGAGACCACGAAGAAGTCGTCCTCTGCGTCGGAAGGCAACATGAAGGCCTTCCTGCAGAAGCTCCAGTCCGGCGCGTCCAAGACGAACAACGGTCACCCGGTCAAGGTGGACTCCAACGGCATCAACATCGAGTACAAGAAGTTCGCGGTGGCCGACCTCAACGGTGACGGCAAAGACGAACTCTTCCTCTATGCCGAGAGCACCAAGGGCGAGGAGTTCTACGGCAACTCCTACATCGTCTATGACACGTCTATGACAGCAGCCTCAAGAACGTCCGGACCACGATGGTCATCGACGAGTTCAAGGACGTGAAGTTCTACAAGAGCGGCGCCTACGAGATCGTCAAAGACAAGTTCGGCTTCGTCTCCGATGAGATCGCCGCGAGCTATGGCGTCAAGAACAAGAACTCCATCCTCGGGTTCGACGTCACGACGACTCCCTATCTCCGATACATGACGAATGGCCCGTACATAGACGCTCCGAGTGAGATCAGCGCCGCCGATTACAAGGCGACCGTCGCCAAACTGAAAGCCGGCGGCACCGTGAACGTCAAGGTCTATGACTACACGGCAGCCAACGTCAGCAAGCTATAAGGTGATCCCTTCATGGATTTTTACAACTTTTATAAGGGTCAGAGCTTCGATGCCTACGAGTTCTTCGGAGCCCATGTGACCGATGAGACCACCTGGTTCCGGACCTATGCGCCCGCGGCCAACCGCGTGGCGGTCATCGGCGAGTTCAACGGCTGGAACGAGACGCCCATGGACCGCGCGTATGACGGCAGTACCTGGGAGTGCTCCATCCCCGACGCCCGCCCGGGCCAGATGTACAAATACCGCATCTACGGCCAGGACGGCCGGGCGATCGACCACTGCGACCCCTACGGCTTCGGCATGGAACTGCGCCCGAACAGCGCGTCCGTCATCCGGGAGCTTCGGCGGTTCGAGTTCGACGACTGGGACTGGATGCTCACCCGTACCGACCGCCGCAATGAATCGCTCAACATCTATGAGGTCCACGCCGGGTCCTGGCACAAGAACCCGGACGACCCGGAGAACGGCTGGTACAACTATGTCGAGCTGGGCGATCTGCTGATCCCATATGTCAAGGAGCACGGCTACAACTACATCGAATTCCTGCCGCTGGCGGAGCACCCCTCGGACAACTCCTGGGGGTACCAGAACACGGGTTTCTTCGCTCCGACGTCCCGCTACGGCACGATGGATCAGCTGAAGCAGCTCATCGAAAACTGCCACAAGAACGAGATCGGCGTCATCCTCGACTTCGTCCCGGTACACTTCGCGGTCGATGACTACGCGCTCGAACGCTATGACGGCACGGCGCTCTACGAGTACCCGCACCCCGACATGGGGTACAGCGAGTGGGGGAGCCACAACTTCAACCACTGCAAGGGCGAGGTCCAGAGCTTCCTGCAGTCCAACGCGAACTACTGGCTCAAAGAGTTCCACTTCGACGGCCTTCGCATCGACGCGCTGTCGAACCTCATCTACTGGCAGGGCAATAAGGACCGCGGCACCAATGAGAACGCCGTCCACTTCATCCGCAACATGAACGGCGGCCTCAAGAAACTGCATCCGACCGCCATCCTGGCCGCGGAGGACTCCACCCAGTTTCCGGGCGTCACGAGACCCGTCTACGACGGCGGCCTCGGCTTCGACTACAAGTGGGACATGGGCTGGATGAACGACAGCCTCGACTACATGAAGAAGACCGCGGACCAGCGGACGGAGCACTATCACAAGCTGACGTTCTCGATGATGTATTTCTACGACGAGAACTTCATCCTGCCGCTCTCCCACGATGAAGTGGTCCACGGCAAGGCGACCATCCTGCAGAAGATGTCCGGCCTCTATGAGGGCAAGTTCCCGCAGGCCCGCACCTT
>ONJD01000121.1 GCA_900317985.1 uncultured Eubacteriales bacterium
TTTAGACCTCGACGGCACACTGCTGCTCCGCGACGGGACCATCCCGCCCTCGGCGCGCAAAGCCCTCGAGGAGGCCACACGCAACGGCCACGAGATGGTCGTGTGCACCGGCCGCAGCGCCACGCAGGTCGAACCCGTCCTGAAAGACGCTCTGAGCCTCTTTGCGGGCATCGTCTGCTCCGCGGGCGCGAACATCCGCCGCTACGGCGAAGTCGTCTGGCGCGGCTCCATGACGCCGGAAAAGGCAAAGGAACTCGTCGAGTACTTCCGCGCGAACCACATCTCGTATTTCCTGCAGTCCGAAGCCGGCGTTTTCGCCGAACAGTACGGCCTCGACGTCATCTTCGAGACGTTCCGGAACCTCGGCGTCCCGGAGGACGAAGTGGCCGAGATCTTCGGCGCCACCACCCTCACCGAACACCCGGAGGACTACCCGTACATCGAGAAGTGCTGCTACTTCCAGTGCCCGAAACCGGCCGCGGACGTCCAGCGCGAACTCGGCGACTACTTCCAGGTCGTCGACTCCTCGTACAAGCTCACGAAGTTCTGCGACGGCGAGATCATCAAAGCCGGCGTCAACAAAGCCACCGGCATGGCGCGCTACCTCGAAGCGGCCGGCGTGCCCCACGAGGACAGCATTGCCTTTGGCGATGGACCGAACGACCTCGAAATGATCCAGTACGCCCACACCGGCGTCGTCATGGGCAACGGCACCGACCGGCTCAAAGCCCTCGCGGACCGCGTCTGCGGGCGCATCGACGAGGACGGCATCTACAACGAATTCAAAGCTCTGGGGCTGATCTGAGATCAGCTCCTTCTTTTTTGCTTTTTTTGGTATAATGGTAGCAGTGAAAAGAAGAACTCACTGAGAGGCGTTTGCGTCTCAGTAGAAACAAAGAGGAGAAACTCCAATGTCTGAGAAGAAAGCATATGAGACTGCAGCCCATACCGGCGATGGCTACGTCCGCAAGGATGATCCGCTCATCCTGTTCCGCGGCGCCCTGGACCACGCCCAGGCGGAAATCATCGTCACCCAGGCCATGCTGGACCAGGAAATCCTGTTCGCCCGGAGCATCGACCCGGCCATCGAGGCGAGCCTCAAGCGCCTGCAGAACGACCTCCAGGAGCTGCTGGACGTGCTGCGGGACATCATGACCGCGGAGTACACCGGGGAACCCTTGAAGGGCGTCCACTCGGACGGCTCCGGCGGCACGTTCCGCCTCTTCGGCCTCACGCTGGATGAGCTCCAGGAGCACTCCCACAATGCGGAGGAGCACTACGGCATCCCGACCATGACCCGCCCGGACCACCGGTACGGTGAAGTCTATGCGCACCTGAACCTCATCCGCACCGAACTCCGTCAGGTGGAGAGCGCCGGCGTCCGCCTCTTCCTGGACCAGGCCGGCAACGCCTCTCGCGAGGACATCCTCTACGTCCTGAACCGCCTCTCCAGCGCGGCCCACGTCCTCATGTGCCGCCACCTCTCCGAACTCCGCCCGGACACCCGCCACGCGGAACAGGAAGTCTGAACACGAAGCGCCCTTCGGGCGCGGGTGCCACAGGGCTTCGGCGCTGTCAAGGGCGCACCCGTGCGCCGCATACTATGCGGCAGAGCCCCATGACAGCCCCTCCGCCCCGTGGCACGGGGCAGACATCAGGCCAAAGGGGCGCTGCGGCCCTTTGGCCTGCAAGAAAACCATGTGGTTCGAACCAACATTGTGAGCTTGATTCTGAAAAAGCAACCTGTATTCGTAGAATCCGGATTTCAGGTTGCCTTTTTATAGTTGATTTCTGGCGCGAACTCTGAAAAAACAACCCTTTTTCGCAGAATCGAACTTTCAGGTTGCCTTTTTTGAGTCTGCACTCGGCCTTAGTCCCGAAATAAACAACCCTTTTGTTGCAGAACGAGCTTTCAGGTTGCCTTTTATCCGTCTGCTCCCGACCCGAGCCTGGAAATAGACAACCCTTTTTCGCGAAATCGGACATTCAGGTTGCTTTTCTCTAAGCTCGCGAGAAAGCCGGAAGGGGTAGGGGCTCGGGGACAGGGGAAGGTGGCTTTCTCCTGCGCTCTTCGGCTTCCCCTTCCCCGGAAGACAGACGTACTGAGGTTAGAAAACAAGCCCGGCTGACTTTGGCTGGGCTAAGAAACAACAAGACCGTTGACTCGAATGAGCCAACGGTCTTTTCTTTTGTAAGTATTAGCAGGCAGAGCCTTTTGCGAGTGCAGGGAAGCCCTGCCTTTCGAGTGCCTGGAGTTCCTCAGAACAACTTCTTCACGACCGGGATGCGTCGCAGCACCCAGGTGATCGCGAGGGAAATGAGGTACACGCACAGCACCGTGAGGACGATGCCGAATTCGTTGCGCAGGAACCCGCCGTTCTCGAACACGTTCCAGACCTTCAGGAACGGAGGCAGGTACGTGAGGAACAGGGGATGGATGAGGTACACACCGAACGTGCACATGCCCTCTTCCGCGACCAGTTTGTCGCCCAGCTCGCCGAGGGTCCTGCCGTTGAAGAGTTTCAGGAACGTGAGGTACACGACCGGCGCGTTCAGGACGCGGGTGGCCGTCAGGAACAGCTCGTCCCGGTTGTCCGGCGCCTCGAGCAGGAAGCGCCACTGGGTCAGCATGGTGAGTGCGAAGAACAGGAGGTTGATCGCCCACAGGATGCCGAGCTGTTTGCCGGAGACCTTCGCAAGGTCTACCTTCCAGGTGAGCAGGTAGCCCATGACGGGGTAGTAGAGGATCATGGCGGTGACCCAGGCGGGAACGGCCAGATGGTTCACGGTGCCGGTGAAAAACTCGATGAGCGGCAGCGCACAGCCCACGACGAACGCCAGTACGAAGAGCAGGAACCCTTCGCGTTCGGTCAGCCCGCGGACGAAGCCGCGAAGCACCGGAACCACCAGCAGGAAGCCGATGTACGTGTAGAGGTACCACAGGTGCGGGAAGTTCGTGTGGACGGTGCCGGTCAGGAACGCCTTCAGCGTCAGGGGGATGCCGGTCTGCCAGGCCTGCACTTCGTAGAACAGGAGGGAGAACAGCACGAGGTCGATCACGATACGGATGCCCCGTTTATACGTCGCCCCGATGCTCTCGTCTTTGCGGAGCAGGAGCGCGCCGCTGATCATGAAGAACAGCGGGACCGCCACTTTGCAGGCCACCGAGAAGAACAGGTTGAACCAGTAGAGGAACGTGCCCGGGTCGTCCGTCAGGAAGCGGTAGAACCCGCGCTCGTTCGTGTGGTTGAAGATGACCAGCAGGATGGCGAAAATGCGCAGGAAGTCTAAAGACAGCAGTCGTTTTTTAGCCACTGAGCCACCTCCTTACAGTTTTTCGACAACGCCGCGCATGACGAAGAAGTTCAGCGTCATGGTGATGGGCGTGATGAGTATTTTCGCGATGAACTTGGACGTCTTCAGCAGGAGCTC
>ONJD01000111.1 GCA_900317985.1 uncultured Eubacteriales bacterium
GCTGTAAGCATACAGCATGAAGCTCGCGATGAACAGCACGAACGGGATGATGGCGATGAGCGGATTGTTGAGACTCGTGAGCACCATCACGAGGATGGCGACGAGAAGGACCGCCGCCGTGACGACGGTGAGGACCAGCCAGATCTTCTGGCGCTTCAGTTCCTCGGAGAGGTCCTTTTTCAATTCTTCTTTCGTTTTGGTCTCCAGGTGCCGGTCGAGTTTCAAAGATGACATGGGAACGCTCCTTTCAAAACGGTGGAAAAAAAGTGCATCGCAAAAGCGATGCACTTTTCAGTCTGATTGATCAGAACTTAGTCGTTCTTCTTTTTGAGACCGGTAAGCAGGAGTGCGAGGCCGGCAAGGGCTTCAGCAGCAAGGATCACGATGGGAGCAGTGAGCTTCATCTTGCTTTCCTTGGCGACTTTGGTCTCGGCGGGGTTCAGAACATGATGAGCACCGTTGTTGGAGTCAACATAGTTCAGAAGCTTTTCGCCGGCAGCCGGAAGGTCTGCGTTGAATTCCGGAGCCTTGAAGTTCGGATCGTACTTCTTCATGTTGAGGCTGTAGGTCTCGACATCACCGTTCTTGGTGTAGAGGTCGAAGGACTTGGCAGCGCCCCAGGCAAGGATCGGAAGATCGAAGACCGGGAGTTTGCCCTTGATGCCGTCAACGTTGACCCACTTGGTCGGGAGGATCTCTTTACCATTGAAGATGATCTTCTCGAGGTCGGGCTTGTTGAAGGTCAGACGGGCATAGGACTTGCCGTCTTTGACGAACAGCTTCGCCGGAGCAGCCAGTTTCCAGGCACCGCCGGTGAGGTCATAGTCGATATCGAATTCGCCATCGGGAAGGTCGATGTCGATCGCTTTGATCTTGCCGCTGAGCTCATTGGCTTTCGCTTTGGCGGTGTCGATCAGGCTGACGTCATCGTCGTCGACGTCAACAACGAGAGTAACATCTTCCGCAGGCTCTTCGACGGTGACTTCTTCTTCTTCGAAGTCTTCGACAACGACATCGTAGTCGGGCTCGTCTTTGGTTGCCTCGTACTTTTCGTCATAGGTCTTGGCAGACTTGCCGGCCGGAGCAGCTTCATCAGCAAAAGCAGTCATCGGCAGAGCAAGAGCCATGACCATTGCCATAGCCGTAAGGATGGCAGCGATTGATTTTCTCATAACTCTCTATCTCCTTTAAAGAATTTTGGAAAGTTTGTCCACGGGGTGGGCAGACTTTCAGAGAACTTTACATATATAGTATACATTCGATTTATTGAAAGTCAATTGCTTTTTGGTCTATTGAAACCAGATTGTTACTTTCCACGAAAATAAAACATTTGTTCGAAAAAACATTGTAAATCGCCACAGTGACTGCTACAATAATAACGATCCATTATGGAAAGGAGGATGCCCCATGATCGACCTCTTGGAAGGCCTCAACGAGCAGCAGAAAGAAGCCGTTACCACAACGGAAGGCTACATCCGCGTCATCGCGGGAGCCGGCTCCGGAAAGACCAGAGCGCTCACCCACCGGTTCGCGTACCTCGTCAACGACATCGGCATCCTGCCCGGCAACATCCTGTGCGTCACGTTCACGAACAAGGCGGCCAACGAGATGCGCCAGCGCATCCACCAGCTGACCGGGGACAACGACACGGGCTACATCAACACGTTCCACGGTTTCTGCGTCTCGGTCCTGCAGGAGGACAGCCACGCGGTCAGCTACCCGAAGAACTTCCTGGTCCTCGACAACTCGGACATCGACAGCATGCTCGAGATCATCTACGAGGAACGCGGCCTCACCCTCCGGGACATGACCTTTGGCGACGCGCGGGACATGATCGAGAACCAGAAACTGTTCCGGAAACCGGAATACTATAAAGACCTCATCCGCATGACGCTCGACGAGCTCTACGAGAAATATCAGACCGCCACGAAGAAGGACGACATCATCTTCTACGGCTATCTGCACCAGCAGAAGAAGTGCTTCGGCCTCGACTACAACGACCTGCTCCTGTTCACGCTGTACATCTTCTCGATGGAGCCCGAAATCAAACGCAAGTGGCAGGAACGGCTCGAGTACATCATGATCGACGAGTTTCAGGACATCGACCGGCCCCAGTACCTGCTCATGAAGGTCCTCGCCGGGTACCACGGCAACCTGTTCGTCGTCGGAGACCCGGACCAGACCATCTATTCCTGGCGCGGCGCCGACCACCGGTACCTCATGCAGTTCGACACGGAGTTCCCGAACGTCAAGACCATCTACATGATGCACAACTACCGCTCCACGCCCGCCATCCTGGACGCGGCGAACGAGCTCATCGACAAGAACGTCAGCCGCATCAAAAAGGACCTCATCCCGGAACTGCCGCAGGGCACTCCGGTGCTCTGCCACATGGCGCCAAACTCGGAGCACGAGGCGAAGTGGATCGCGCAGCGCATCCGCGCCCTCCACGAGGACGGCTGGAAGTACAAAGATATGACGGTCCTCTACCGGGCGCATTACCTGACCCGGCCCATCGAAGAGTTTTTCCTCAGGGAGAAACTCCCCTACACCATCTACAGCGGGACGCAGTTTTTCGACCGGATGGAGATCAAAGACGCCCTCTCCTACCTGCGGATGGTCGCCTACAAGGACGACCTCTCGTTCCGCCGGGTCTGCAACGTGCCAAAACGGAACATCGGGCAGCGGCGCATGGCGTTCCTCGAAGAGTACGCGGCGCAGAACGACGTCTCTCTGTATAACGCCCTGCGGCAGAACCTCGACCACGATCTCTTCAAGGGCACGAAGGCGCGGCAGTTCGTCCACCTCATCGAGGACTTCTCGGCCACCTACGAAGGGCGGCCGGTCTCGGAACTGCTCTCGGACCTTCTGAACCAGTCGGGGTACGAGCAGATGATGCGGACCAACGGGTCCCAGGAGCGCCTCGACAACCTTGCGGAACTCAAGCAGTCCATCTACGAATACGAGGTGTCCTGCGGCGAGGAGGTCGACCTCGACGGCTACCTGAAGCACGCGGCGCTCTTCACGAACGCCGACACAGCCGAGTCCGGCGACAAGGTCCGCCTCATGACGGTACACGCCGCCAAAGGCCTCGAGTTCCCCATCGTCTTCCTCATCGGCATGAACGAGGGCACGTTCCCCTCGCGGAAGATCAAATCCCTCGATGAGATGGAAGAGGAGCGCCGCCTCGCGTTCGTCGCGGTCACCCGGGCGGAGCAGCAGCTCGTGCTGACCTCCGCGGAAGGGCGGAACCTCGACGCCACGCCCCGCTACCCGTCCCGGTTCATCCTCGACATCGGCGTCGACCGGCTGCTCTTCGACGAGCCGCCGCGGGAAGGGCTCATCAAGGAAGCGAAAGAGTACATCGACATGAAGTCCCGCTACCTGTCGACCGGCGACGAGGAGGACTCCCTCTTCGACATCGGCGACCGCGTCGAGCACCCGGTCATGGGCCTCGGCACCGTTCTCGAGCGGAACGCGAACAAGTCGGCCTACCTCATCCAGTTCGACGACATGCCGACCCCGCGCGCCATCTCCTACCGGGCGAAGCTCAACGCGACCCCGAAGGGCGAAGGCGAGGGCGGCACACCGGAGCCGGCAGAGTCGCCGGAAGGCAGCACGCTTGCCGAGCCGCCGGAAAGCAGCACCCCGGAACCGCAGGGAGGCAGCAAGCCTGCCGAGCCGCAGGAAAGCAGTGAGCCTGTGGAGCCGCCGGTAAACAGCGCGCCAGCCGAGCCGACCGGCCCCGTCCCCTACCAGCGGAAACACTGATCTACACTTAATCAAATGACCCTCACCGACCAATAAGCGCCGGTGAGGGTTTCACATTCTCCTCACCAAACTGAAATTTGCCAAGCTCGTCAAACTGAAAGTTGCTGGGGAGCCAAAAGACATATGGGACCCCCGTTTTTCGCATTGACCATATGTCTTTTTCAA
>ONJD01000082.1 GCA_900317985.1 uncultured Eubacteriales bacterium
GCCGGGATGCCGTAGTCTCTGCCGTCAAGCGCGCAGGCGGTACCGACCGCGCCGCCGATGTACGCGGCACGCGCGCCGTGGATGGCCGCCATGGCACCGTGGGAACGGCGGGAGCCGAACTCCATGACCGCTCTGCCGTCCGCCGCGCGGACAATGCGGTTCGCCTTGGTGGCGATGAGGCTCTGATGGTTGAAGAGCATCAGCATGGCCGTCTCGATGAACTGCGCCTGGATGACCGGGCCGCGGACATGGACGACCGGCTCGTTCGGGAAGACCGGAGTGCCTTCGGGAATGGCCCAGACGTCGCAGGCGAACTCGAAGTCCCGGAGATAGTCGAGGAAGTCGTCCGCGAAGCCGCGGGACTTGAGATAGTCAAGGTCCTCCTCGGTGAAGTGCAGGCTGTTCAGATAGTCCACCATCTGCTCGAGGCCGGCCGCGATGACGTAGCCGCCGTTGTCCGGCACATGGCGGTAAAACAGGTCGAAGTGACCGATGGTATCCTTCAGCCCGTTATGGAAATAGCCACCACCCATGGTCAGCTCATAGAAGTCTGTCAGCATGGTGATGTTGAGGTCTCTGTCAAAGTAATTGCTCTTGTAGTCGTTACTCAAAGGGAACGCCTCCTTCTACAATTCAGTGAAATCATTATAGCACCGCGAAAAAAAGCCTTCAACGATTGATAATTCTTTGATATAATTATTTTGCTATTTTAGAAAATACGGAGGCGATGTACCGTGAGGAACCGGGAACAGTACCGCGGCACGAAAAACATCTGCGGCATCCGCATCGAGCGGCTCCGCAAGGAACTGGGGCTCAAGCAGAAAGACCTCTGCGAGTCCATGGCCCTGCAGGGCGTCCCGATGGCCCCGTCGGTCCTCTCGAAGATCGAGGGCCAGCATCGGGCGATCAACGACTATGAGCTTCTGGCCATCGCGAACACCCTCGACATCTCGGTCGACGACCTGCTCGGCCGGAACGAATAAGGAGGCCTCTCCATGCAGAAAACGCTTGCAGAGCGCTGGAAACTCGCCCTGAAGATGTATGCGGCATTTTTCCAGGTCGGCCTCTTCACCTTCGGCGGCGGCTATGCCATGCTGCCGATGCTCGAAAAAGAATGTGTCGACAAGCACGCCTGGACGACGCAGGAAGAACTCCTCGACATCTTCGCCCTGGCGCAGTGCACGCCCGGCATCATTGCGGTCAACACCGCCACGTTCCTCGGCAAAAAACAGGCCGGGCTTCCCGGCGCTGTCATGGCGACGCTCGGCGTCATCACCCCGAGCCTCCTCATCATCTCGCTCATCGCGGCACTCCTCACGAACTTCGCGGACCTCGCGCCGGTCCAGCACGCGCTGGCAGCGGTCCGCGCCGCGGTCACCGCGCTCATCTTCGCGTCTGTCTATAAGATGGGAAAAAGCGCCCTGAAGCATCCGCTCTCATATGTGATCGCCATCGTTGCGTTCCTGCTGGTCGCTCTGTTCGGCGCCTCTCCGGTGGCCATTGTGGTCGCTGCCGCCCTCATCGGTTTCCTGTTCTTCGGAGGCCTGAGCAGGACCGGGAAGGAGGATGACGCATGAAAACGCTCCTTCTCCTCTGCCTGAACTTTTTCAAGACCGGCCTCTTCGCGGTCGGCGGCGGACTGGCGACCCTGCCCTTCATTACCGACATGTCGAACACCCATCCGGACTGGTTCACGAAGGCGGACATCGCCAACATGGTGGCCGTCTCCGAGTCGACCCCCGGCCCCATCGGCATCAACATGGCGACGTACGTGGGCTACCATATGTTCGGCGTCCCCGGCGCCATCCTGACCTCACTCAGTCTGGTCCTGCCCTCTTTCCTCATCATCCTCGCCATCGTCGGCATCATGGATAAATATTCTGAAAACCGGATCGTCAAAGCCGTATTCGCGGGACTTCGTCCCGCCGCGGTCGGGCTGATCGCCGCCGCCGGATTCTCCGTGCTGCTCATCGCCCTCTTCCCCGGCTATTCCGGTTCCACCGTCTTTGACATGAGCGGCATCACCGCGCTCTTCTCCTGGAAAGCGCTCGTCCTGTTCGCGGTCGTCTCGACTGCCGTCCAGCTGCCGAAACTCAAAGACCTGCACCCCGTCGTATATATTGCCATTGCGGCAGTCGTCGGCATCGTTTTCCGGTTCTGACGTGTTACAAATCAAAAAAGGCCCCGCCAAACGGCGGGGCTTTTTGTATGGTGTGATTATTGTTCCGTGACCTGTTCGACGAGCAGTTTCTCGATGGAGTACTGTGCCGCGAGTTTCTTCATCTGACCGCTGGTGTAGCTGGTGACGAGGAAGTTGTTCATCTGCTCGGCGATGGCGGAACCTTTGCGGAACGCGAAGCCCATCTTGTTGTCTTTCAGACGGAACGAACGGGCAAGGTCCGGGAACTGGTTGCCTTTTCCGATGGCGGTCGTCGCGAAGATCGAGTTGATGATCGCCGCGTCGGCTTCGCCGTCAGAGACCGCTTTCAGAACGTCTTCCGTAGAGTCTTTTGCCAGAATGATGAAGCCGTTGTCTTTCGCCAGATCTTCGTGGGTGGAACCGTCGAGGACGGCGATCTTGATCTGCAGGCAGTCTTCCGCGGAAGTATATCTGCGTGCATTGGCCGCCTTGGTGACAAGGATCTGAGAGTTGTTGAGGTATGCTTTGGTGCATTCCATGACCGCTCTCCGGTCAGCCGTCAGTGTGAGAGCACTGGAAACACAGTCGATGGTCTTGTCGTTCAGGAGATGTTCCATCTCGTCCCATTCGATCTCTTTGAACTCGACATCGACGCCGAGCTTCTTGCCAAAGCTTCTCAGGAGGTCGGCGGCGAAACCGCTCCACTCCCCTTCATCGTTGAGCACGGTAAGGGGCGGGGCATCGATGACGCCTACGACGAGAGTACCTTTCTGCCGGATGTATTCGACATCTTCGGTAGTGGATTTCGTGCATCCGCTGAATGCGAGCATGCCGATGAGCAGGACAGCCGTCAGCAGGATGGAAAGATATTTTTTCATACTCGTAACCTCCTTAGCCCGGATAGAACGGGTAGAAGATCGGAAGCAGGATCATGCTGACGATGAAGCAGACGACAGAGACTGCGAGGCCGGGGACCACGAAGTCCTTGAACCGGACATTACCGGGGCCGAGGATCATGGCGTTGGCCGGGATAGCCATCGGGGTACAGACCGCGACCGAGGAGGCGATGAAGACCGCGATGACGACGGCACGCGGGTCCGCGCCGATGGTCTCGGCGATGGTCCAGGAGATCGGGCAAAGCAGCGTACATGCCGCGGTGTTACTCATGACCTGCGTCAGAGCCCAGGTGAGGAGCCACATGGCAGCCATGATGATGAACGTGCCGGAATGACCGGTGAGGGCGATGACCTTGTCGGCGATGATCTGGCCGGCGCCGGTGTTGTTCATGGCCGCGCCGAGCGGGGACATGAAGGCCAGCATGAAGACGGTCAGGAGCTCGAAGGACTTGAACGCCTCTTTTTCGGTGAGGATGCCGGCGGCAACGATGAGGATGGCGCCGCAGCACGCGATGATATGGATCGGCGGCAGGAAGTCGACATAGTCGGTCAGGACCATGAGGACGACGGTCACGATGAGGTCGACAGCAGTAAAGATGCTGTGCCACTTCGGAATGTTGCTGTAGTCGGTGTTCGTCTCACCCATCTCGCCCGCGGGGCGGTCCTTGATGAGCTTGTTGCCGAAGAAGAACATGAAGACCGCGACGGCGAGCAGCATCGGGATGCCGATCTTGGCATACTCGAAGAAGCCGACATGCATGGTGCCGTTGGAATAGGTCTCGATGGTGTTCTTGGCGATGAGGTTACCGGGCGAGCCGATGACTGTGAAGTCCGCGCCCAGGGTGGCACCCATGACGAGCGGGATGAGCAGTTTGATCGGCTTGATGTCGGCCGCTCTGGCGATACCCATGACGATGGGCAGCAGGACGGCGACCGTCCCGGAGTTGGAAACGAATCCGGACATGACACCGGACAGCAGGATGACGACCAGGATGAGGCCTCTCTCGCTGTTGGTCAGTTTCATGACCTTCTGAGATACCTTGTACGCCAGACCGGTCTTGAAGAACGCCGCACCAATGACGCACATGGCAATGATGAGAATGACGTTGGAATTGATAACGTCGGTAAAGATGTCTCCGACTTCGATGATGCCGAGGAAATAGAGCACGACCGGTACGCAGAACGCAACGAGGCCCATCGGCAGGATATCGATGACGAAGAGGATGATCGCGACTACCAGTACGATCAAGGTGATGGCAGCCTGTGACATCAGTATCCCTCCCTAAAATCTTTTCACAAAACCCTCAGTTTTTGTGTCATCTTTACAATAACATATCCACGAAAAACGGACAAGGCAAATTCGTTGAATAATTTTACATAATCCAGTAAAATAGAAGCAGAAAACGACAGCATTTTCCGGGCTCCGCCCGAAGGGAAGGAAACAGCGTGAAATCGAGAAAACGATCCCTGATCGCGGTTCTCATGACCATGGTCCTCTGCTGGGGTCTGACCGTTCCGGCCTTTGCCGAAAACGAGGCCAAAGCGGTCGAACCCGCTTCGATCACGACCGAGATCCAGGGCAAAAAGAAAAAGACCATCATCATCGGAGACTCCCGCACCGCGAACCTGCGCCAGGTCCGCAATAACGGGAAGCTCATCTACGACCTCCTCCAGCAGGACGGCAGCATCTTCTGGGACTTCAAGTGGGGCGCCACGTTCGCGGACCTCACGACCACCCTGGTCCCCCGCCTCGAGATGAACGGCCTCGACACCATCGACAACAAGACGAAGATCGTCCTGTGGATGGGCTACAACGACACGGGCAACACACCGACCGCGGTCGTGGAGGAGTACATCGCCTACTACAACCTCATGGCCATGACGTGGATCGCCCGCGGAGCGAAAGTCTATGTCATGAACGTCGGCCCCGCCGGCCGCTACAAGAAGGCCTCCAAGGCCCAGAAGGAAGAGTACAAGGCACGGAACAAGAAGATCCGCGCGTTCAACAAGTCCCTGAAAGAGGGGCTCCTGCCGCAGATCAGGTACATCGACTGCTACGGCTACCTCATGGACACCGACTACGGCACCTCGGACGGCACGCACTATGTCGCCATCACCAGCAACGGCATCTACAAGTTCATCATGAACGCCATCAAGTAAGGCTTGGGCGATTTGCCACGAAAACACAAAACGCTGACTTCCGATTCGAAGTCAGCGTTCTTTTTTGTGTTATATGCGCCGTGGTCAGTCATCAAGGATCTCGTCCAGCAGAGCTCTGCAGCCGAGGTTGACGTCGTCCCAGGTGGCCTGGAAGTTACCGGTGTACCAGGGGTCCGCGACGTCGCGATAGATGCCTGCGTGTTCGAGCAGGAGGCTCACCTTCTGCTGGTCGTCTTCCCCGATGATGCGGTCGCACCAGCGGCGATTCATCTCGTCCATGAGGATGACGTAGTCGTAGTATTCGTACTCCTGCCGGGTCATCTTGTGGGCGTGGTGCCCTTTACAGGAAATGCCGTGTTCGTTCAGCACACGCTGCGCCGGCGGGTAGACCGGGTTGCCGATCTCCTCTGTGGAAACAGCCGCCGAAGCGATCTCGAACTGGTCGGCGACGCCTTCGCGGCGCACCATATCTTTCATCACGAATTCCGCCATCGGGCTTCTGCAGATGTTGCCGTGGCAGACAAACAAGATCTTATGCATAGTGGTCCCTCCATGGTCTCATGTCCTCGAACGTCTTCGCCGCGGCAAAAATGTCTTCATCTTTGAAC
>ONJD01000083.1 GCA_900317985.1 uncultured Eubacteriales bacterium
AACGCCATCAGGAAGCACATCGCGAGAATGACACCAAGGATCTTTTTAACGTTTTTCATGTTTGTCTCATTTCCTTTCCTAAACTATCCAGAAAAAAACGACAGCATACGGCCATCGTCCTTCGGAAACAGTGTTTCTGTCCTGTGGACCGCAGGCTCAGTCAACATCACTCCCCGGCAGGTCTCCTGACTTCGTTCATCGCCCGGCTCCTCTTCCCGGTTTCCCAGTGATTCCTGACACGGGCTCCCTGACACAGTGACGGCATCGTTCCGGATTCGCACCGGATTCCCTTTTCACCCGCCCATTACAGGCGGACACCGCGGAGCTACAAACGTTGTATTCGATTACCTATCATTATATCAAAAGAACGCCCCATCGTAAACCGATGAGGCGTCCGTTATTTTGAGTTTTATTCCACACCGTTCCAGCAGTAGGTGCAGAGTTTGTCGGGGTCGATGCCGACGGAGTCGATCATGTCGTCGAGCCGGTTGTAGCTGAGCGAATCGAAGTTCAGCTGGTCGCGGATCATGTCGAGCATGTGCGCGTAGCGGTCGGTGTTCGGGTCGGCATACTGGTCGAGGACGGCGCGGTCGACGTTCTCGCCTTCCACTTTCTGGACCATCCGGCGGGCGATGAGCTCGAGTTCCGAAGTCGAACGGGAGAAGTTCAGGTACTTACAGCCGAACATGATGGGCGGGCAGGCCGAGCGGACATGGACTTCCGCGGCGCCGCTCTCCTTCAGGAATTCGGTCTTGTTGTGCAGCTGGGTCCCGCGGACGATGGAGTCGTCGATGAGGATGAGACGCTGGTCTTCGATGAGCTCCGTGATGGGAATGAGCTTCATACGGGCGATCATGTCGCGCTTCGACTGGATGGTCGGCATGAACGAACGCGGCCAGGTCGGGGTATATTTGATGAAGGGGCGTTTGAAGGGGATGCCGGACTCGTTGGCGTAGCCGACGGCATGGGGTGTGCCGGAGTCCGGAACGCCGGCGACCATGTCGGCGTCTTCGATGGTGAGGCCGTCTCTGCGCGCCATGTGCTCACCGCATTTGTAGCGCATGGTCTCGACGGAGACACCCTCGTACTGAGAGGTCGGGTAGCCGTAGTAGACCCACAGGAAGGTGCAGATCTTCATCTTGGAACCGGGTTTCACCAGCATGGTGACGCCGTCCGGGGTCAGGACGTCGATCTCTCCGGGTCCCACGGTGCGGTATTCCTTATAACCGAGGTTGAGGTAAGCAAAGGACTCGGAGGTGGCGATGTACCCATCCTCCTTCTTACCGATGAAAATGGGGGTCCTTCCCCACTTGTCACGGGCGACATAGACGCCCTTCGGCGTCATGAGCATCAGGGACAGGGAGCCGTCGATGCGGTCCTGCGCGTACCGGATGCCGTCGATGAGGTTGTCCTGCTGATTGATGAGTGCCGCGACGAGCTCGGTGGCATTGATCATGCCGCCGCTCATCTCCATGAAGTGGGCACCGCTGTTCTTGACGATCTCATCGGCCAGTTCCGTGATGTTGTTGATCTTGCCGACGGTCGTGAGCGCGTAGGGACCGTGGTGAGAGCGGATCAGCAGCGGCTGGGGCTCGTAGTCCGAGATGACGCCGATGCCGAGATTGCCCCGCATCGAGTTGACATCTTTTTCGAACTTGGTCCGGAACGGAGAACTCTCGATGTTGTGGATGGCGCGGTTGAAGCCGCTCTCGCCATACACGATCATGCCGGCACGTCTCGTACCCAGATGAGAATGGTAGTCTGTTCCGAAGAACAGGTCGAATACACAGTCACTTTTCGTGGCGACGCCACAGAAACCTCCCATTGGTGATCAACCCCTTTATCTTGACAAACGCTGGATAAAAAACAAAAAACGGCAAAACTTGCAGTCAGTCCTACAGAAGAACTGCGCGACGTCATTGCCGGATGTAGAGATTATAAATATATTAGGTCGAAAAGTCAATGTACATCTTTATCTTTTTCCGAAAAGCAATATAATAAAACAAAGACTTGATTAGACAGGAGTAACTGATATGTCCACCCCACTGAAAGAACGCAACGAGATCGAGGAACAGTACCGCTGGGACCTCTCGACGCTCTATGCCTCGGATGAGGCTTTCGAAGAGGATTTCCGGAAGCTGGATGCGTGTATCGCCAACGTGGCCGCCTTTGCCGGCAAACTCACCGATGCCGCTTCGATCAAGGCCTGTTTCGAGGCCGACACCGAACTCGACCTGCTCCTCTCGGACCTCTTCTGCTATGCCAACCTGCGCCGTTCCGAGGACACCCGCGCGGAGGACGCCCAGGCGCTCTACATGCGCATCTACGGCAAGTACGTCGAGGCCATGACCCGGACGTCCTTTGTCCGTCCGGAACTCCTCTCCCTCCCCGAAGAGACCCTCCAGGCCATCCGGGACGACGAGGCGATGCGCGACTACGCCTACACGATGGAACGGCTGCTCCGCACGAAACCGCACACCCTGACGTCAGACCAGGAACAGCTCCTCGCCAGTTTCGGAGAGGTCTTTGCCGCCCCCTCGGAGATCGCCGACAACCTGATGGATGCCGACATGGTCTTCGACAGCGTCACCGACAAGGACGGCAATGAAGTGGAAGTCTCCACGTCGAGCTATATCGACCTGCAGATGTCCGGCGACCGCGTCCTGCGCGAGAACGCCTTCCGCAGTTTCTACAAGGGGTATCGGCAGCACATCAACACGTTCGCGGCAAGCTACGGCGGGACCGTCAAGGGCCATGTCGCGGAAGCGGCCGCCCGGCATTACGAGTCCTCCCGCGCCATGAGCATGGCCCACGAGAACGTGCCGGCCTCGGTCTACGACAGCCTCATCGAAGCGGTCCGGGACAACCTCCCCACCATGTACCGCTACGTGGATTTCCGCAAAACGATGCTCGGCCTCGACGAGCTCCACTACTACGATGTCTACGCGCCGCTGGTCGCCGACCTCGACGTCAAATACACCTATGAAGAGGCGCAGGAGGTCATCCTGAAGGCGATCGAGCCGCTCGGCAAAGAATATGGCGATGTGGTGCGCGGCGCCTTCAAAGACCGCTGGATCGACGTCTACCCGAACAAGGGCAAGAGCTCCGGCGCCTTCTCTTCGGGCACCTACCATTCGAACCCGTACATCCTCTGCAACTTCACCGGGACCCTCAACGAAGTGTCCACGATCATCCACGAGATGGGCCATTCGATGCACTCCTGGAACTCGAACCACAATCAGCCGCCGCAGTACGCCGACTACACCATTTTCGTCGCCGAGGTGGCCTCCACGGTCAACGAGAACCTGCTCATCCACTATCTGCTCGAGCACACCGACGAGCCGAAGGCGCGCATGTCGCTCCTGAACCAGTACCTCGAGAACTTCAAAGGCACGGTCTACCGGCAGACGATGTTCGCGGAATTCGAGAAAGCCGCCCACACCATGGCGGAAAACGGCGAGCCCCTGACGCCCGCCGCGCTGAACGCGCTCTACGGCGGACTCGTCGAAGACTACTTCGGGCCGGAACTCGTGATGGATGACGAAGTCGCCTGCGAATGGGCGCGCATCCCCCACTTCTACCGTCCCTTCTACGTCTACAAATACGCCACGAGCTACAGCGCCGCCGTCGCGCTCTCCGAGGCCATCCTCCAGGAGGCACGCGAAGTCGGCACCGAGGCCGCGCTGGCCGACCCGGACTCCGCCGTCCGGCGCTATCTGAAGTTCCTGACGCTCGGCGGCAGCATGGACCCGCTCGACGAGCTGAAGGTCGCCGGCGTCGACCTCTCGACTCCCGCGCCTGTCAAAGCTGCGCTGGAGAAGTTCGCCAGCGTACTCGCCGAGGCCGAGGCCCTCGCGGAGCAATTGTGATCTCGTTTCCGGTTTTAATATCGGTTCCGTCGGAAGAGGCCGCCGAGCCACTTGCCATGCCGAACCGCGCGCCCGTCCGCAGTTGCTCTGGAGCTTTCCCCCAAGCGTCTCTGCGGCACTCATTCCTCCTCCCCTCGCCTCGTTTTATAAGGTGGAAAACCGGAAACAGCGAATAACAAACAAAGCCCCTCGTTCGAGGGGCTTTTTGTTATGTTTGATTAGTTGACCAGCGTTTTGCCGTCGGTGCCGATGACGATGGTGCCGAGTTCATCGGTGCGGTAGGTGCGGGCGTTCACGTCTTTGAAGTTCTCGAGGACGGAGTCGTGCGGGTGGCCGAAGTCATTGTCCTTCGCGCAGCTGATGATGCCGTAGCGCGGCTTGACGACCGCCAGGAAGCGGCGCGAGCTCGACGAATAGCTGCCGTGGTGGCCGGCGACCAGGATGGTGGCCTGGCCGGTGACGCCGGAGGCCTTGCCTTCCTCGGAGTTCAGCCATTCGATGACGTCCATCTCTTCGGCATATTCGCCGTCGCCGGTGAGCAGGACCGATACATCGCCGTAGCTGATCTTGATGAAGATCGACCGGTTGTTGAGGTTGTCGGTCTGCCGGTCCTTGTCGCCGATGGGTCCGAGGACCTCGACCGTGACCTTCTTGTTGGAGCGCTTCGCGTCGAAGACGAGGCGCTTGCCGGGCTTCGCTGTGACGATCTTCGCGCCGGAACTCCGGATGGATCCGAGGATGACGCGGTAGAGCGCCGTGTCCTCCCCGAGCCGGTCGAGGTCGAGGAGCGGCAGCATGACGTTTTTGATGCTGAGGTTCGACTTCGCCAGTTCCGGGAAGCTGCCGACGTGGTCGGAGTGCGGATGGGTCAGGACCACATAGTCGAGCCGTTTCGACCCGACGCGTTTCAGTTCATCCTGGATGACGCCGTCATTTCCCTGTTCCCCGGTGTCCACGAGCATCGTGAAGTCCGGGTCCTTGCAGTGGATGAGCGTCGCGGAGCCCTGCCCCACATCGAGGAAGCTCATGGTGAAGGGCTGGTCGTAGACCTCCCCTTTTTCGATCTCCTCGGCCATACCGAAGAATTCGTAGACGTCCTCCCAGGACGGAAGTTTCTCGTCGATCTTCTGGCCAAAGGTAAACAGAGCGGAAAGGCCAATCATTACGATTGCCAAAAAGGCCGCTAAAGATTTTCGTAACATGAGGATCACCCGTAAATAAAAAAGCAAAATGACGTCGGAAAAGCTTTCCGAAGCAAGAATTGAGCTTTGCGGGGTGCGCCGAAGGCGCTATTGATTCCAACAAACAGCCTCCGCAACGCGACCTTCGCGGCAAGGAAAGCCTTTTCCAGTCATTTTGCCAAACATTATTTAATCTTCCAACCCGAGCTCGATGGCGGCGGCGGTGCCGTCGTCCTCGTCGCCGGACATGGCCTTGCGTTCGAGCCACTGCTGTTTCGTGATCAGCACGGCTCTGGGCTTGGAGCCCTGGTACTCACCGATGATGCCGTGTTCTTCCAGTTCATCGATGATGCGTCCGGCGCGGGCATAGCCGACGCCGAGTTTCCGCTGGAGCATGGACGTCGAGGCCTGACCGGCTTCGAGGACCACCTGGATGGCCTGTTCGAAGAGGTCGTCGGAGCCGTCTCCGCCGGACGGAGCGTTGACCCCGCCGCCCTTCTGGTTGGCGTTCTCGGTGGCCGCCGCCGCGGCTTCGATGTCCTTGATGATGGATTCATCGTATTCGGACTCTTCCTGGCTCTTGATGAAGTTGACGACTTTTTCGATCTCCCGGTCCTCGGAGAAGCAGCCCTGGATGCGGGTCGGCTTCGAAACACCGACCGGGTTGAAGAGCAGGTCGCCGTTGCCGAGCAGTTTTTCC
>ONJD01000045.1 GCA_900317985.1 uncultured Eubacteriales bacterium
GTCTCCGGCATCACGACGGCGATTTACTACTTCGTGTTCGGAAGCTTTCTGGTGTTCGCGTTCCCGGTGCTGCTCAACGCCATCCTGCATATCATTTTCGGCGTGGTCTTCCTGCAGCATCCGGACGGGACGTCCCGGGTCTTCATCGTGCTTTACGGCATGCTCCTGATCCTGGTCGGTCTCTCCGCCGCGGCGGTCGCCTTCGCGGTCCGTCACTTCGTGGAGAACAAAGCGGTCTTCACCGGCGTCCTCATCGTCGGACTGATCGCGGTCGTCCTCGGGATCGTGACCCTGACGTCTGACACGGCCGGCGCCGTACTGATCGCCATCCCCGTCGGACTCGCCCTTTTGCTCATGGGCATCGGGTACATCGCTCTCGACGCGAGACTCATCCGAAGCGACAAGGCAGGGGAGACCCCGAAGTACTTCAAGGATGTCGACGACACGCCCGGTCCGTCCGCGACCGCATGATCGACAAAACGAAAAAACGTCCATCGGAACTTCCGATGGACGTTTTTGTTTTTCGGTTCAGGCGTTTGCCTCGTCTTCCGCGAAGGCATCCATGAGCTGATGCAGGGTCTTCATGAGGACGACCGCTTTCATGTTGCCGATGTCGAGGCCGTCGATCATCTGACGCGGGACACAGACCGCCATGGACTTGAGCTCGCGGCCCTTGTCGGTGAGACGGATGATGATGTTCCGTTCATCGCGCGGGTCTCTCGAACGCTCGACATAGCCCTGCGCCTCGAGTTTCTTCAGAAGGGGAGTGAGGGTGCCGGAGTCGAGGAACAGGCGGGAGCCGAGCTCCTTGACATTGACGTTGTCCTTTTCCCAGAGGGCCATCATCGTGATGTAGCCCGTGTAGGTGAGACCGTAGGGCTCGAGCAGAGGTTTATATCGTTTGATGACTTCCTTGGAACAGACATAGAGGGAGAAGCAGAGCTGGTTGTCCAGCTTCAGAAGTTCGTCTTCTCCCACGGCATCGAGTGCCTTCTCGGTGAGGATCTTTTCAACAGCCATGATAACTCCTTCATTTGGTCACGCAATTGAATGGGGGGTTCAACTAATTGCGTGTAATTTAACTGTTTCCATTTTGGCGCATTTTTGAGAGATTGTCAAGGGTGCTTCCGGTTGACAACAAACCCTGCCCGCGAACGGTTTTTCTGCTCTCGTATCGGATCGTGAAAAGTGAAGCGCTTCTGTAAAAAAAAGTACGACGTAGAAATATCTGAAAAAGGGTTGACGCAGGCACATATATTGGATACAATTCAATTGACTCTTATGGAACTGTTGCCCGAACGGCAGTTCCGAACAATAAGAGTTCACTCTCCATAAATATCCAAAGCTTGAGGAAAGCGGCCCGCTGATCAGCGGGCCGCTTTTCTTTATCTCTGTTGGGGAATCATTTGATGAACTTGTCGATGATGCCGTAGAGGCTCTCGAGCGACTCTTCGGACTGCTGTTCCGTCGCGTGTTCCACCGCGCCCTTGAAGTGTTCCTTCATGATGACGCGGGAGGTGCTGGCGATCGACGACTCGACCGCGGACAGCTGGATGAGGATGTCGGACGCGTCGCGGTTCCCCTCGACCATCCGCTTGACGGATTCGAGGTGGCCGATGGACCGGGCGATGCGGTTCGAGATCGCTTTGCGCTGGGCTTCGTCGGCGGAAACCGGGTGATCGGGATGATGGCGGTGGCCGGCGGAACGGGGCGTGGTGCCCTCCTTGCCGGAGACGTCTTCCGCTTCGCCGAGGAAGGCGCGGAAGTAGTTCGCGACATCGTAGTCTTTCGTGCCCATCCCGTAGCCGATATCTTCAATGTTCATGACCGGCATCGGTCCGAACGAACCGGCGAAGTACTTGATGAGCGCGGCGCCGGTCGGTGTGCAGAGCTCGCCGTTGACGCCGGTGTTGTAGATCGGGATGCCGTGGAGCAGGTAAGAGGTGGCCGGTGCGGGGATCGGCAGGATGCCGTGTGCGCACTTGACCTTGCCGGTCCCGGTGTTCACGCTGGACGCGATGATCTGGTCCGGAGCCAGCTTTTCCATGAGCATGCAGACACAGACGATGTCGGCAATGGCATCCATGTTACCCACTTCGTGGAAGTGGATCTCCGTCACCGTAGTGCCGTGGACATGGCTTTCCGCTTCTGCCAGGAGGTCATAGACCTTCTGCGCGTCTTCCTTGACCTTGTCGGAGACATTCAGGTTCCCGATGATGGTCTTGACATCGCTGAGCGAATGGTGTTCATGGTCATGATGATGCTCGTGATCATGATGATGTTCGTGCTCATGGTGAGTGACTTTGAGGTCTTCTTCGGGGGTCAGTTCCACGATGGCGTCCTTCGGGAGGACGTTCGGAGTCTCTTCGATGTCGTTGTAGGTCACCCGGAAATGAGTTCCAAAAATGCCCTGCTTTTGGGTAGGCAGGGCATAGGTTTTGACACCAGGGATCCCGATGGAATTGACTTCCTCGATGAATTCCTCCTTGTTCTCTGTGAGTTCCCAGAGGGCGGCGGAGATCATGTCTCCGGCGGCTCCGTTCCCACAGTCAAGGTACAGTGTTTTCATAAAGTATGATTCTTTCTAAAGAATTATTTCTTTTCGAGAAGGTCTTTGATCTCGCCGAGAAGTTCGACTTCGGTCGGACCTGCGGGCTCTTCTTCATCCTTCTTGGCGTTTCTGGCTTTGTTGAATGCCTTGACGACCAGGAAGAGAACGAGACCGACGATCAGGAAGTTGATGATGGCACCGATGAAGTTGCCATAGTTCATGGTGACGCCGTTTGCGAACGTGTAGGACAGGGAGGAAGCTCCGTCTACGAGAGCGTCGCCGCCGAGGAGAGCGATCAGCGGATTGAGGATGTCCTCGACCAGCGCGTTGACGATCGCGGTGAAGGCGGCACCGATGACGACGCCGACTGCCAGGTCCATAACGTTGCCCTGCATGATGAACTCTTTGAATTCAGCTACGAGGCCTTTCTTTTCTGCCATTGTTGATTACCCCTTTTTCATTAAAGTATTTGACTCAAAACTCACTTCAAGTCATCGTTACCATTTTATCAGATATTTTCGCGATGTACAACAGTAAAGCAAAAAGAAAAGACCTGCATCGAGATCGATGCAGGTCTTTTGTCATTGTGCTTAGCCGAAGATACCGCCGACAGCTGCGATAGCAGTTGCGAAAACGGTGGAGACGACGGTCATGAGCTTGATGAGGATGTTGATGGACGGGCCGGAGGTGTCCTTGAACGGATCGCCAACGGTGTCGCCGACAACAGCTGCATGATGGGCTTCGGAGCCCTTGCCGCCGTGGTGGCCGGTCTCGATGAACTTCTTGGCGTTATCCCAGGCACCGCCGGAGTTCGCCATGAAGATGGCCATCAGAACGCCGGTGACGAGAGCGCCGCCGAGCATACCGCCGAGAGCGGTCGGGCCAAGGATGAATCCGCAGAGAAGGGGAGCGGCGACGGCGATGAGGCCGGGGACGATCATTTCCTTCAGAGCAGCTTTGGTAGAGATGGAGACGCAGGTCTTGTAGTCCGGCTTCTCGGTACCGGCGAGGATGCCGGGTTTCTCTCTGAACTGACGACGGACTTCTTCGATCATGTTGTTGGCTGCGCGGCCGACGGACTCCATCGTGAAGGCGGAGAACAGGAACGGCAGCATACCGCCGATGAGGACACCGGCGACGACCGGAGCGTCGGTCAGGCTGATGCTGGTAAGGCCGATGGACTGCGTGTAGGTGGAGAACAGAGCCAGGGCGGTCAGAGCGGCAGAACCGATGGCGAAGCCCTTACCGACAGCGGCGGTGGTGTTACCGACGGAGTCGAGCTGGTCAGTGATCTCACGGACAGACGGGTCGAGTTCGGACATTTCCGCGATACCGCCGGCGTTGTCGGCGATGGGGCCGTAGGCGTCGACCGCAACGGTGATACCGGTGGTGGCCAGCATACCGACAGCGGCGAGAGCGATGCCGTAAAGGCCTGCCGTCGCATAGGCGATGAGGATGCCGATGGCGATGAGCAGCAGCGGGATGGCGGTGGATTTCATACCGACAGCAAGGCCGGCGATGATGTTGGTGGCAGAACCGGTCTCGGACTGCTCAGCGATCTTCTGGACGGATTTGTACTTGTCAGAAGTGTAGTACTCGGTCAGAGTACCGATGGCAAGACCGACGAGAAGGCCGGCAAGGACAGCCCAGAACGGGCCAAGGCCGACGAAGAACATCTTGCAAAGGACGAACGCGCCGATGATGGTGAGGCCTGCGGAGACCCACTCACCGATCTTCAGGGCAAAGCCGGGGTCGGAACCCTCTTTGCCGCGGACGAAGAAGGTGGAGATGATGGACGCGATGATGCCGATGGCGGCAAGGATGAGCGGGAACGCTACCGCGCCATAGGGTTTGTCCGTGACGGTGGTGACGATGCCGGTAGCGGCAGCGACAGTACCGAGGGACAGGGAAGAGATGATGGAACCGACATAAGACTCATAGAGGTCGGCACCCATGCCGGCGACGTCGCCGACGTTATCGCCGACGTTGTCAGCAATAACTGCGGGGTTTCTGGGGTCGTCTTCCGGGATGTTGTTTTCGACTTTACCGACGAGGTCGGCGCCGACGTCAGCAGCTTTGGTATAGATACCGCCGCCGACACGGGCGAAAAGTGCGATGGACGAAGCACCAAGGCTGAAACCGAACAGGATGTCGGTACGGCCGGTGATGGCAAAGATGAGACCGACGCCAAAGAGGCCGAGGCCGACGACGGACATACCCATGACGGCACCGCCGGAGAAGGCGATGGACAGGGCTTTGTTCATGCCGCTGGTGCGGGCTGCGTTAGCAGTACGGACGTTCGCTCTGGTGGCGACTGTCATGCCGAGGAAACCGGCAAGGACCGAGAAGAGCGCACCGACGATGAAACATACGGCGGTGGGCCAGCTGATCGCGAAACCGATGACGAGGAAGAACACGGCAACGAAGATTGCCAGGATCTTGTACTCGGAAGTCAGGAACGCGAGAGCGCCTTCATGGATGTGGCCGGAGATCTCCTGCATTCTTTCTGTGCCCGGGTCAGCCTTTCTGACGCGCGCTGCAAGGAACAGAGCGTATGCCAGACCTACAAGACCGATGGCCGGAATCAGATAAACTAATCCTCCCATTTCTTGAATCCTCCAATATGATAAGAGTTTTTTGAGACGCGGAGGCATGGGACGCCTCCTTATCGTTCCTAAGTATTCTAACAAAGAAAAATACAGATTTCAATAACACTCTCTGTATATTGTAAAGGTTTTCCGCAAAAGGGGGAGGAGTGGAGGAAAGGGGAGCGGAGAAATCGGCGGGTTTTCGACCAAAAAGATAAAAATCGGGAAAAATTTTTCAAATTCTTTTCGCGGCAACCACAAGATATTGTGTTTTGCACTTTTTATGACCACAATTGCGCAAAAATTTCACCTTGCAATGCCGGAATGCGGAGTGTATATTGTTAGTATGAAAGTGGGGCAAAATCCCAGAAAATGACACCAAAATGGTGGAAAGTGGAGCGGAGGTGAGAGCGACATGGAATTCCTTGGCGATTTTCGGCACAAGCTGGATACCAAGAAACGTCTGTTCATTCCTGCAAAGTACCGCAGCGCTCTCGCTGACGGATTCATCGTCTGTAAAGCTCCCGACCACTGCCTCTATATCTATTCGAAAGAGGAATGGGAACCGGTCGCCGCGCAGGTCAAGTCTCTGCCCGGCGGGGAAGAGTACCGCCGCTTCAAGCGGGACTTCTTCCGGAATGCCGATCTGGTGGAAATGGACAGCCAGGGGCGATTCACGGTCAAAGCCGACCTGCTCGAGTACGCAGGCCTCGACAAAGAGGTCCTCATCATCGGCTCCGGCAACAAGTTCGAAGTCTGGGATGCCGCTACTGTCGAGACTGACTCCGGCAAGACCATGAGCGCCGACGAACTGGGCGTTGAGGTCGTGTTCTGATGAGCGAAGTCACATTCTCTCACATCCCCGTCCTCCTGCAGGAGACACTCGACTCTCTGCAGATCGACCCGGACGGCATCTATGTCGATGCCACGGCCGGCGGCGCCGGCCATTCGTCGAAGATCCTCGAGCGGCTCTCCGAACAGGGGAGACTCATCTGCATGGATCAGGACCCGGATGCTATACAAATCATTAAAGAACGGATCGGATCCGACCCCAGGGTCACCGTCGTCCATGACAACTTCGCGCACATCGCTGAAGCGCTCTCGGACCTCGGCATCGACCGGGTGGACGGCATCCTCGCCGATCTCGGTGTGAGCTCTCATCAGCTCGACACACCGGAACGGGGGTTCTCCTTCCACACGGACGCGCCCCTCGATATGCGGATGAGTCAGGAAGGCCCGACGGCCGCCGACCTCTGCAACGAACTGCCGGAGGCGGAACTCCGGAAGATCCTCTATACCTATGGAGAAGAAAAAAACGCGCCCCGCATCGCGGCCTCGATCGTGAGGGCGAGAGCGGAAGCGCCGATTGAAACCACGCTGCAGCTCGCGGAGCTGGTCAAAGGAGCGGTCCCCGCAAAGCAACGGCGTGCAAAGCATCCTGCCCGGAAGACCTTCCAGGCGCTCCGGATCGCGGTGAACGGAGAGATGGATGTCCTGAACACCGCGCTGGACAGCATGTTCGACGTCCTGAAGGACGGAGGCATCCTTTCCATCATCACGTTCCATTCCCTCGAAGACCGGATGGTCAAGCAGCGCTTCGCCGAATACTGCCAGGGCTGCATCTGTCCGCCGGAATTCCCGGTCTGTGTCTGCGGCAGGACGCCCAGCGCGGAGCTCCCGTTCAAGTTCAGGACGGCGGGAGAGGAAGAACTGGAACAGAACCCGAGAAGCCGCAGCGCGAAACTCCGCTGCGTGAGAAAGCTAAAGAGCAGAGAACCCGATTGATTTTACATACATACATCAGCAAAGTGGGGAGGTGAGTCGGATGGCTGCTACTGGAAACCGTGGCGCGTATGATCTGAATTCATATCGCAGTCAGCGGAACGCGAGGCTCTCAGAGCCAACTCGTCCCGTGCGGGGGACAGCGGTGCCGAAGACTCGCCCCAACCCCACGCCCCAGACCCGACGGGTCCGACGGCCGAAGGTCGTCCGGAAATCGCAGAAGCAACTGCGGGCGGAAGCCCGGCGCAGCCGCGCGGTCGCCATCCGGGTCGTCGCTCTGGCCGCCGTCCTGTTCATGGTCTTCGGTTTCAAGATCTACAGTCAGGTCCAGGTCGATGAGCTCGACCAGCAGCTCGACGCCATCCAGAAAGAGATCAGCGTCATCGAAAGCGACAATACACGGCGAAACATGGAACTCAACGCCAATGTTTCCCTGGAAAAAGTAGACCAGTACGCCAGATATGAACTTGGCATGGTCAAGATCTCCGACTATCAGGTCAATTACGTGAAACTGTCGGAGGACGACGCGGTCGAAGTCAGCGGCGGGAAGACCCACAGCGACAACGGCATCGCACAGAAATTAAAAATCAGTAAAAACGAATAACGCACCTGCGATTGAGAGTTAGGAAAAACTTTCCTAACTCTCAACGTCGTAAATAAGGGGCGCTTCGGAGGACCAAAAATGGCGAGAAAAAAAGATAGAAAGCTGCAGGATCGGGCGTATATCGCCATGATCCTCACCCTGGTACTGGGCTTCGGTATCGGGGTGTTCGGCATGATCAACACCGGTCTCATCCATGGGGAGGAGAACCGCCGGAAAGCGGAGTCGGAACAGCTGTCCGACACCGTCGTCGCGGCGCGCCGGGGGACCATCTACGACAGCAACATGAACATCCTCGCCCAGAGCACCGACGCGTGGAAGATCTTCGTCAACCCGAAGGAGATCCCCGACGAGGCGACGGCCAAACGGGCGGCTTCCAGCCTGTCCTCCATCCTCGAACTCGACTATGACGACGTCCTCGCGGACTGCCTCAAGAAGGAACGGAAATACATCGTCCTCAAATCCAAGGTGGATTTCAAGACGAAACAGCTCATCGAGAAACTCCGCGATGAGAACAAGGGTTACAACCGGTTCCTCGGCATCGAAGACGACGTCACCCGGTTCTACCCCTACGACAACTTCGCCTCCACCGTCATCGGATTCACGGGTTCCAGCGACAAAGGCATGTCCGGACTCGAATCCGCCTACAACACGAAACTCACCGGTCTGACCGGCCGGAACATCACGGCGCAGAACGCCAAACAGCGTCAGATCTCCTCTGACTTCGCCACCTACTATGCGGCTCAGGAGGGCGCCAGCCTCCAGCTGACGATCGACAACGCCATCCAGTACTACCTCGACTCCGCGCTGTCTCACGCGGTCGAGACCCAGGACGCCACCTACGGTTACGGCATCGTCATGGACGTCAAGACCGGCGCCATCCTCGCGATGAGCAGCCAGCCGGACTACGACCTCAACGACCCCTACAAGATCTCGAAGGCGGACGTCAAGGAGGAACTTGACCAGATCGCCAACGACGATGAACGGGCGAAGGCCACGACCTCCGCACTGTTCGCCCAGTGGAGAAACCGTACCATCACCGACACCTACGAACCCGGTTCCGTCTTCAAATGCATCACGGCGGCAGCCGGCATCGAAGAGGGCGTCGTTACGCCGGACGAGATGTTCGTCTGCGGCGGCAGCTACCGGGTCAAGGACATCACGTACCACTGCTCCAACCGCAGAGGTCACGGCTCCGAGGACTTCACGACCTCCCTCATGAACTCCTGCAACCCGATCTACATCCAGGTCGCGCAGCGCCTGGGTTCCCAGAAATTCAGCAACTACTTCGAGGCCTTCGGCCTCGGTGAGACGACCGGGATCGACCTTGCAGCCGAAGCCGCTCCGAAGCCCGGCGTCACCTACTACACGGCTGACCGCATGGGCCCCGTCGAACTCGCGTCGAGTTCCTTCGGCCAGTCCTTCCAGGTCACGCCGATCCAGGTCTGCACCGCCATCAACGCCATCGCCAACGACGGCAAACTCGTCCAGCCCTACATCGTGGCACGGGAACTCGACAACGAAGGCAATGTCCTCTCGGTGACGAAACCCACGGTCCGCCGTCAGGTCGTTTCCAAACTGACCGCCGACACCGTCACCCAGATGATGGTCGAGGTCGTCAAGAACGGTACCGCGAAGAACGCGACCGTCACCGGCTACAAAGTGGCGGGGAAGACCGGTACTTCCGAAAAGCTGACCACCTCGACGGAAGACTACATCGGTTCCTTCTGCGGTTTCGCGCCGGCCGACGATCCGGAGATCTCCGTCATCATCATCATCGACGACCCGAAGAGCGGCAGCTTCACCGGCGGTAAGACGGCAGCTCCCGTGGCGGCCGAAGTCATCAGCAACACGCTCCGGTACCTCAACATCGAGCCGGAGTACGATGCCGAAGACCAGTCCCAGCAGGACGTCAAGACGCCCAGCGTCGTCGGACTCAGCACCGCGGCGGCTCAGGAATCGCTGAGCGGGAGCGGCTACACGGTCCGGGTCATCGGAGACGGGGAAAAGGTCAAGGCCCAGTACCCCGAAGCCGGGAAACTGATCCCGCAGAACGGCGTCATCGTCCTCTATACGAAGAGCACGAAGACGAACGAGACCGTCGAAGTCCCGAACCTCACGGGTCTCACGGTCAGTCAGGCGAGGTCGACCGCAAAGGCGGCGGGCCTCAACATCGAAGTCGTCGGGATGTCGAACGACCTGACCGGCGCCTCCTACACACAGAGCATCTCCAAAGGCACGAAGGTCGCCCTCGGTTCCACCGTGACCGTGGCCTACATGACCTCGACCCCGGAGATGGAGATCGAAGATACCGGCAATGCCGACTGATAAAGCAAGGAGCAGAACCCCATGAGAACGTTTACTACTGAAGAGATCGCAAAGGCCACCGGCGGTGTCGCCAGCGGCCATGCGGAGGTCACCTCCGTCGTCATCGACAATCGGGAAGCCAGACCCGGCAGCCTGTTCATCGCCATCAAAGGCGAACGGCTCGACGGTCACCAGTTCATCGATTCTGCCGTGGAAGCGGGCGCTACCGCCGTCCTCTGCCACAAAGATGTGAGCTGCAAAGTGCCGACCGTCAAAGTCGCCGATACGACAAAAGCGTTTTTAGACCTTGCAAAGTCGTACCGGCTGGAATATGATATCCCGGTCGTTGCCCTCACCGGCAGTGTGGGGAAGACCACGACCAAAGAGATGATCTGGTGTGTCCTGAACGCGAAGTACCACGCACACAAGACCTATAAAAACTGGAACAACGAGATCGGACTCCCGAAAGTCCTGCTGCGGCTCGAACCGGAACACACGGCACTCGTCCTCGAACTGGGCATGAACCACAAAGGCGAGATCTCCACGCTGTCGAAGACGGCTCTGCCGGACATCGGCGTCATCACGAACGTCGGCGTCTCCCACATCGAGAACCTCGGCAGCAGAGAGGGCATCCTCGCCGCGAAGCTCGA
>ONJD01000085.1 GCA_900317985.1 uncultured Eubacteriales bacterium
TCGAGGCCGGAGACATCCATGCGGACGACTTTGCCGAGGTCTTCGCCCCGGCCGAGGAGTTCGTTGCCGTCGGCGTCATAGAACTTCACACCGAGGGCCGCGGAAAAGCCCATGCCGCCGTCGTTCGTTGCGGACCCGCCGATGGCGATGGACAGGTCGGTGTACCCGGCGTCCAGCGCGGCCTTCACGAGTTCGCCGGTGCCGTAAGTGGTGGTGAGCATCGGGTCGCGCTGCTCTTCCGGGACGAGCGTCAGACCGGAGGCTTCGGCCATCTCGAGGATGGCTTCTGTCTCGGACAGCGCGCCGTACGAGGCGGTCCGTTCCTCCATGAGCGGTCCGTGGACCGGGACCGAAATCAGTCTCCCGCCGCGGGCCTTCACGACTGCTTCGACCGTACCTTCGCCGCCGTCGGCGACCGGCACACCGGAGCATTCACATTCGCCGAAGACGTCGTGTGCCGCCTTCGTCAAAAGCTCGATGGTCTTTTCGCTGGACAACGATCCTTTGAACTTGTCCGAAGCAAACAGTAATTTCATGATGGGTTCCTCCTTTAGAGAAGGTGCTGGTCTCATTATAAAACAAAACGTCTTTGGAGAAAACTCCACGAAAAAACGGCAAAGGGAAGATCCCTTTGCCGTCGGACCCTTTCGGTCAGATTTCTGTTTTCGGGAGGAAGGTTGCCACCGCGTTGTCCACGATGGTGCCCACCTTTTGTGCCAGTTCCTCGGGCGTCCGGTCGAAGCCTCTCTCGGTCCAGAGGAGGATGACCTGTTTGGACCCGTGGGAGAGGAACGTGAAGAGTGTATCGAGGTCTTCCTGGGAGAGTTCTGTGCCGAGTCCCCGCCAGTACTCGATGACCGGCACCCTGGCGGTCTCGATGATCCGTCGCAGATAGTTCGGATCTCCGTTGCGGGAGAGCAGTACGAGAGAGAGCGCCTTGTGTTCGATGATCGCCTCAAAGACTCTCTGGAGGAGCATGGAATAGCCCTGGTCTTTCACGGTGTCGTCGATGATCCCTACGATGACCTTGATGAACTCGTCCTCGACGCGCTCGAGTAGGCTCGTAGGGTTCGGGTAATGGGCGTAGAACGTGTTGCGATTGATGCCCGCTTCCCGGCACAGTTCGGTGGTCGTGATCTGGTCGATGGACTTTCCGCGCATGAGTTTCAGGAGCGCGGACTCCAGTGCCTGTTCGGTCTTGAGCACACGACGATCGGTCTTCATGACAGGCTCCTCCTTTTCATTTTTCTGTTTCTGTGACAAGTTTATCATAACTGTTCGACAAAGCATATACACTGCGGTCGTTAACGAACACAATTTAAAAAAACGCTATGGAACACAGGGGCGCCATCCTGTTACCCTTATGCCAGGAAAACTCCTTCAGGCGACATCCCATCGCCTCCATTCGATACATACTGTACACAGGAAAAGAGCCGCTTAGGGGAGCGGCTCTTTTCCATTTTCTTTTTTATATCGTTTTTCTATACATAACCGCCCTGGGAGGGAAAGACTATGTATGAAAAACTGCTGAGTGAAGGCAAGATCGTCCATGCCACCAGAGCCGGCCTCGAAGCCGCCTGGGCACTGTAAGCGACAAAAGGATCCAAATAGCAAAAAGCTCCGGCCATGCGGTCGGAGCTTTTCGCAAATGTATGTCTGAACAACGGTCACGCGCGGACTTCCAGGAGATCGTTCCCTGCGGAGACGAGACCGGAATGGACCGGGCGGATGTTGGAGTAGTCGTCGGTGTTGCAGATGATCATCGGCGTGGTGACTTTGAAGCCCGCATTCCGTATGTCATCGATGTCGAATTTGATGAGAGGCTGCCCCTTCTTGACGTGGTCGCCCTGCTTGACCAGCGGGTGGAAATAGAGACCGTTCAGCTGGACGGTGTCGATTCCGATGTGGAGCAGGATGTCGGTCTCGTCCTCGGTCATGAGGCCGATGGCGTGGCCGGTCTCGAAGAGCGTGGAGACTTCCGCGTCCGCCGGGGCATAGAGCATGCCTTCGGAGGGCTCGATGGCGACGCCGTCGCCGAGGATGGACTGGGAGAAGACCGGGTCGTCGACCTCGTTCATGAGCAGCATGGTGCCGTTCATGTGGGCGCCGAAGGTGGCATCTTTCGCTTTGGCTTCTGCCGGTGCGGCCACGACGGCTTTCACAGAGGCGATGTGCGGTTCTTTCTTCTCGACGGTTTCCTCGACGGGTTTGTCCTCGAGGAGTGCTTTGTCGATGCGGCCGTCGCGGACGGCTTCGACGAACTCTTCAAAGTCGGATTTGACGATGGTGACGCTCGGGCCGTAGATGATCTGGATGCCGGAGCCCTTGCAGACGACACCGGAAGCACCGGTGGACTTGAGGAGAGCTTCGTCGACGAGAGAGCCGTCGGCCAGGGTCAGACGCAGGCGGGTGGCGCAGCAGTCGATGTCACGGACGTTGGCGACACCGCCGCAGCCCTTTGCGATGGCGGCAGAGCGCTCATCGTATTCGGCAGGAAGGTCCGCGGCTTTTCCGCCGGCAACGCCGACACCGGTGGCCTTTCTGTATTCGTCTTTGGTGATCATTTTGGTCTCTTCGCCTTCGGCTTCACGGCCGGGGGTCTTCAGGTTCTTCTTCTGGATGAAGAAACGGAAGACGACGAAGTAGAGAGCAAAGTAGGCGGCGATGACCGGGATGAGCATGAGCCAGTTGGTCTTGGACTGTCCCGGAAGGACGCCGTAGAGGATGAGGTCGATGAGACCGTCGGAGAAGGTCGTACCGACGCAGATCTGCAGGATGTGGCAGATCATGAAGGAGAGGCCGGCAAAGACGACATGGATGCCGAACAGGGCCGGAGCGAGGAACAGGAACGTGAATTCGATCGGCTCGGTGATGCCGGTCAGGAACGAAGTGATGGCGACGGAGAAGAGAAGGGAACCTGCGATCTTTTTCTTCTCGGGTTTGGCGCAGGTGTACATCGCCAGAGCAGCGCCGGGAAGGCCACCCATCATGAACGGATATTTACCGGTGAGGAAGCGGCAGGCGTCCGCGGAGAAGTGAGTGGTGTTCGGATCGGCGAGCTGGGCGAAGAAGATGTTCTGCGCGCCTTCGATCATGTGGCCGTCGATCATCATGGATCCGCCGACACCGGTCTGCCAGAAGGGCAGGTAGAAGATGTGGTGCAGGCCGAAGGGAATGAGCGCGCGCTCCATCATGCCGTAGAGGAAGGTGCCGGCGTAACCGGACTTCTGGACAAGGGCGCCGAGCGCGAAGATGCCCGCCTGGACCATCGGCCAGATGAAGTACATGCAGCCGCCCGCGACGATGGCGGAGGCCATGGCGGCGATCGGGACAAAGCGGGTGCCGCCGAAGAACGCGAGAGCGTTGGGCAGCTGGATCTTATAACAACGGTTGGTCAGGACAGCGCCCACAAGACCGGAGAGGATGCCGCCGAAGACACCCATCTGCATGGTCGGGATGCCGAGCATCGTGGTGTATGCGCCCTGACGGACGTGATTGGCGAGAGTCATGGAACCGTCGACTAATGTGAAGTCGCCGTTCACCTGGGAGAGGATGCTGATGGTGATCAGCATGATGAGATAGAAGATCCCGGAGGAGAGGGCCGCGACGGCTTTCTCCTTCTTCGCCATGCCCATACCGACGGCGAGGGCGAAGATGAATGCGAGGTTTCCGAAGATGATGTTGCCGGCTCCGGCGAGCATCATCATGATGCTGTAGAGCAGCGAACCGGGGTGAAGGATGCCTTCGAGACCGTACGCGGCGATCGTCGTGGCATTCGTGAACGAGCTCCCGATGCCGAGCAGGATGCCGGCGAAGGGAAGGATGGCGATCGGCAGGAAGAGAGACTTTCCGATCTGCTGGGCATAAGCGAATGCCCGGGACCCGAGAGAGTCGGGGTCCTTTTCTCTCTTCTTGCCGAGAGACGCTTTGGGACTTTCTTTGACAGCAGCTTGAGCCATGATGGTTGCACCTCCATAGTGTTCAGATTTCCAGTTTTTTACTACTTTTTTGCTTCGTTTTTTGGCTTGCTGTTTGAGGTCCGCTGGTTCCCTAACACGAAGCGGATCTCGATTTCAGCCTCATTGTACACGGCAAAAAACGCGTTGTATAGCCCTTTTTTGGGATTCTACGGGATGCACAAAGGAGCCGTTTGACGCTTGTGTGCCATTTGTGCTATTTGCATATACTGTATTAGTCAGCCTAGGGCGGATATCATACAAATCACACCGGAGTGACGAATGGTCGTTTTTTATACGAACAAAACGGCATACAAAAGCGCTCTCCGGCACCTTGTGGTATAATGGTCTCGGAAATAAAAATCGAACGTCAGGAGATGACCGAAATGAAACTGAGATATACGCAGCCGTTCCAGGAGATCTATAACCACATCGCCCCCGGGTACCTCATCTTCCGGGCAGTGGACCTCGTCCTGGACAAGGCACAGAACGAGAAGGAGATGCTCTATGACACCGAGAATGAGATCTCGGTGACGAAGGACATCCAGTACACCGAAAACAAGGCCTGGCAGAAGTACTGCGGGCTGGACCTTTACCGCAAAGCGAGCGAGACGCCTCAGCCGGTGCTCTTCTACACCCACGGCGGAGGGTTCGACGCGGGACGGAAATACCATCGCCGCGGCATGTCCACCTGGATGGCCAAGACCGGCATCTGTGTCGTGAACGTCGACTTTGGTTTATCGCCCCGGTTTACCTTCAAGGAGACCCTCCACATGATCGTCGAGGCGGCGAACTGGGTCGTGGACCACGCGGACGAGTACAACTTCGACCTCAGCAAAGTCATGGTCGGCGGCGACTCCTCCGGCGGCTGGTGCGCGCTCTATATGCTGGACCTCGCGACGAACGCGACCCTGCATGAGGAGCTCGGCATCCCCGCCCTGCGCCTGAAGCCGAACGCGGCCTACCTCAACTGCGGCATGTACGACCTGCGGAAAATGCTGCACACGCTTCCGGTGGCTCCGGTCTCCGGCGTGCTCACCTACGACACCATGGGCTACGGCAAACGGACGTTTGAAAAGAGCCCCGACAAGGAGCTCATCAGCCCGATCAACTACGTGAACAAGGACTTCCCGCGCACGCTGTTCCTCAGCTACTCGAAGTGGGATGCCCTCTGCTACGGCCAGACCCAGAACCTCATGAAGCTGCTCGACCAGTACGGTGTCCCGTACGAGGAGTACCACAGCACCAACCCGCTGCAGAACCACTGCTTCATGTTCAACTGGGCGGAGGGCCAGTGCATGGAGAACAACACCCGCGTCTGGAACTTCATCAAGAAGTTCGTGGAGAGCTGATATGCTGGTAGAACTCCTTCCGCCGGTGGCGATTCGCGTCATTTATGCGGTACTCATCGCCATCAACGTGGCGGCGTTCGCGATGTACGGCGTCGACAAAAAACGGGCGATCGCGGACGAATGGCGCATCCCCGAAGCGACCCTGCTGACGCTCGCCGCCTGCTGCGGAGCCGTCGGTGCGCTCTTCGGTATGTACACGTTCCGCCACAAGACCCGCAAGCCGAAGTTCGCCTACGGTGTCCCGGCCATGCTGGTCGTGCAGATCGCGCTGTTCTACTGGCTGTT
>ONJD01000092.1:0-2474 GCA_900317985.1 uncultured Eubacteriales bacterium
TAGACGTCGCCGCCCAGGTTGGCGAACAGGATGTAGCCGCCGGAGGAAGCGCCCAGCCGGCCGTCCTCGGCGATCTGGGTCAGACCCGCCAGATCCTGGGTGAAGGAGCCCTCATAGATGAGGCCGTCCTTGACCATGTCCGCCAGCTCTTCCCTGCTCTTCGCGATGAACCCGTCGATAGTCTCAACGGTCTCCGGAAGCTCCATCTTCATGGCGAGGGTCTCCGGCAGGTCCATGGAAGCCTCGCGGGCTTCGACCGGGTTGATGACGTACTTCTTGATCTCCGCCAGTTCCTCATCGGTGATGTCGCCGCTGAGGAGGTAGACCTTGGCCGAACGGATGCTCGGGCGGTCGCCCTTGAACGCGAGCTGGATGCACTCCTCCGCCGAGTTCGCGCGCTGGTCGAACTGACCCGGCAGATACTCGACCGCGAAGACACGGTCCGCGCCTTCCGGCACTTCCTCGTAGAGGTTGTCGATCTGCGGCTCCGCGAAGATGGTCTTGCAGGCGAAGTCGAAGGTCTCTTTCGGCAGGTTCTCCGCGTCGTAGCGGTTCAGGATGCGGACATCGGTCACGCCCTTGATGCCGAGGAGCCGGTTCACGTCGCGCTTCAGCGAATAGGACTCATAGGCAAGTCCTTCTTTTTTCTCAACAAAAATTCGGTAAACCAAAATTCATTCTCCTTAAAATATTTCGTAAAAGGCTTTTCTATGGGTTCCGTCGAAAAGTTTCGTCTGCGACCTCCCCGGCCTAACCGTTCCCCTGTTTTGAAAACTGTGAGGGGCCCCTTCGCCCGGCCGCATCCGAAAAACTTTTCTCCTCCCCGACTGAAGAGGTGGAAAAGCCTTTTACAGAGCTTTCAAAGCTCTTTGACCAATGTCTTTGCGCATATATGCATTTTCGAAATGAATTTCATCCGTAGCAGCATAAGCTTTCGCAATTGCTTCTTTGAGAGTGGGCGCAGTTCTTGTGACGCCGAGGACGCGGCCGCCGTTGGTCAGGAGCTTTCCGTCTTCCAGCTTGGCGCCGGCGACGAAGATGCCGGTCTTGTCTTCCGGAAGGGTCATCTCGAAGCCCTTCTCGTAAGAGACGGGGTAACCGGCGCTGGCCATGATGACGCAGCAGGCGGACTCGTCGGCGAATTCGACTTCGGTGTCAGCGAGCGTCTCGTAGCGGCAGGCCTTCATGATGGTCAGAAGGTCGGACTTCAGAAGCGGCAGGACGACCTGGGCTTCCGGGTCGCCGAAGCGGCAGTTGTACTCGATGACCTTCGGGCCGTTCTCGGTGAGCATGAGGCCGAAGTACAGGCAGCCCTTGAAGGTGCGGCCCTCGGCGTTCATGGCGTTCATCGTCGGCAGGAAGATGGTCTCCATGCACTCTTTGGCGATGTCGTCCGTGTAGTACGGGTTCGGGGCGATGGTGCCCATGCCGCCCGTGTTGAGGCCTTCGTCGTTGTCGAGGGCTTTCTTGTGGTCCATGGAAGAGACCATCGGGACGACGACTTTGCCGTCGGTGAAGCTCAGGACCGAGACTTCGGGACCGGTCAGGAACTCTTCGATGACGACTTTGGAACCGGAGGCGCCGAACTTGCCGTCGAGCATCATTTCCTTGACGGCATCCATCGCCTCTTCCCTCGTCTGCGCGATGATGACGCCTTTGCCGAGGGCCAGACCGTCGGCCTTGATGACCGTCGGGATGGGAGCGGTTTCCAGATATGCGAGCGCCTTGTCGCAGTCTTCAAAGACTTCGTACGCGGCGGTCGGGATGTTGTACTTCTTCATGAGGTTCTTCGAGAAGATCTTGGAACCCTCGATGATGGCAGCCTTGGCCTCCGGGCCGAAGCACGGGATGCCGATGGCTTCGAGTTCGTCGACACAGCCGAGAACGAGCGGATCGTCCATCGCCACAACGGCGAAGTCGATGGCGTTCTCTTTGCCGAACTTTACGATAGCGGGAATGTCGGTGGCGCCGATGCCGGTGCACACCGCGTCATCTGCCATGCCGCCGTTGCCGGGCAGAGCGTAGATGACTTCCACGTCCTTGTTTTCATTGAGCTTTTTGATGATGGCATGCTCTCTTCCGCCGCCACCAACGACCATTAACTTCATTCCGGTACCTCCTTAGTGGTGGAACAGGCGCAGGCCGGTGAAGGCCATGACCATGCCCATGTCGTCGCAGGCTTTGATGACGAGGTCATCGCGGACGGAACCGCCGGGCTGCGCGACGTAGGAGACGCCGGACTTGAAGGCGCGCTCGATGTTGTCAGAAAACGGGAAGAACGCGTCGGAGCCGATGGAGACACCGGTCACGGTCGCGAGGTACGCTCTCTGGTCTTTGCGGAGGAACGGGGCCGGCTGTTCGGTGAACAGGGCTTCCCATTTGCCGTCGCCGATGACGTCTTCATAGTCCTCGGACAGGTAGATGTCGATGGCGTTGTCTCTCTCCGGACGGCCGACGCTGTCCTTGAACGGGAG
>ONJD01000092.1:2481-7710 GCA_900317985.1 uncultured Eubacteriales bacterium
GCTTTGTCGCCGGCAAGGCGCGTGCAGTGGATGCGGGACTGCTGTCCGGCACCGACGCCGATGGCCTGGCCGTCCACGACATAGCAGACGGAGTTGGACTGCGTGTATTTCAGAGTGAGAAGAGCGATAGTGAGGTCACGCTTGGCCTCGGCCGGCAGCTCTTTCTTTGCGGTGACGATGTTGGCGAACGTCTCGTCCGTGACTTTGAAGTCGTTTCTCCCCTGCTCGAAGGTGACGCCGTAGACGTCTTTGGTCTCCTGCGGGTTCGGGACGTAGTTCGGGTCGATCTGGACGACGTTGTAGTTGCCCTTCTTCTTGGACTTGAGGATCTCAAGGGCTTCCGGCTCGTAACCGGGAGCGATGATGCCGTCGGACACTTCGCGCTTGATGAGGTTCGCGGTGGTGACGTCGCAGACATCGGAGAGGGCGATCCAGTCGCCGAAGGAACACATACGGTCCGTGCCGCGGGCGCGGGCATAAGCCGTAGCGATGGCGCTGTCGTCGAGGCCTTCGATGTCATCGACGAAACAGGCCTTCTTGAGCGCGTCGCTCATCGGGACGCCGACCGCGGCGGACGTCGGGCTGACGTGCTTGAACGAGGTGGCGGCGGGCATGCCGGTAGCCTCTTTGATCTCCTTGACCAGCTGCCAGGAGTTGAAGGCATCGAGGAAGTTGATGTAGCCGGGACGGCCGTTCAGGATCTCGATGGGAAGGTCGGAACCGTCCTTCATGTAGATCTTCGACGGCTTCTGGTTCGGGTTGCAGCCGTACTTGAGTTCGAATTCTTTCATGACGCACACTCCTTACTGGTTCTTGTTGACGAGGCGGTTCTCTTCCTCACCGGTGGCAAGGTCGATGTACCGGACGTACAGCGAGATCTTATTGTTTTCGTCGAGGTTCTCCCAGATGTCGTTGAAGAACTCGTCGATGTCGTTCGGGATGGAGACGCGCTCCGGTTCGCCCTGGAACGTCGGGATGGGGTCGCCGTTCTCCACGTAGGTGTGGATGAAGTGACCGAGGCCGGCGATGGGCTTGTAGGAGAACAGGAACCGGTTGCAGACCGTGCCTTCGGCGTCGCCGGACTTGAGGATGCTCATCTGATAATCGAAATCCGCGCCGTCATGGTAGACGATGCCGGAGATGCGGGGCGTCCAGTTCGGGCCGTCCGGCTCGAAGCAGCGGGTGTTGAGCGCTCTGTGGAAGCACTTGCCGTCCTGCAGGAACTCGTAGATGGTCTGGGTCTGGTCGCCGTTGGTGACGATGGTCTTGTTCTCGAACCTCTTGATCGGAGAGTAGATGATGAGGCTCGGGTCTTCGACTTTGGACTCGTCGAACGGATAGATGACGACTTCGGAGTCGGCTTCTTCCTTGAAGACGCGGTTCCGGCTGTTTTCGGAACGGCCCATGATGAAGTATGCGATGGCTGCTTTCTTCGCGTCTTCGGTCTTGCCGATGACGATGCCGCGTCCGACATATTCATTGCCCTTGATGGTCTCGCCCATCGTTTTCTTGTAATAGATGTTCATTCGTCTCTCTCCTTCATGATATCGGCGCAGACTTTTTCGGTGGCTCTCGGGAGAAGGATCCACTCCGCCTGCTCCATGATGCGTCTCTGAAGCACTTCCGGTGTATCGCCGTCCTGTACTTCGACTGCTTTCTGGTAAATGATCTGTCCCCCGTCCGGTACCTCGTTGACGTAGTGGACGGTGGCGCCGCTCACCTTGACGCCGTACTTCAGGGCTTCCTCGTGGACTTTGAGGCCGTAATAGCCTTTGCCGCAGAAGCTCGGGATGAGCGCCGGGTGGACGTTGATGATCCGGTTCGGCCACTTGCTCGTGAAATTGCCGGACAGGATGCTGAGGTAGCCCGCGAGGACGATCATGTCGATGTCGTACTCGCCGAGGACCTGCATGAGGGCCTCTTCATAGGCTTCCTGACTGCCGCACTCTTTCTTGACGACCGCCACACCGGGGATGCCGGCGTTCGCGGCGCGGGTCAGCGCGTAAGCGTCCTTCTGGCTCGAGACCACGACTTTGATCTCCCCGCTCTGGATGATACCGCTTTCCTGCGCGTCGATGAGTGCCTGGAGGTTCGTGCCTCCGCCGGAGACGAAGACCGCTATGTTCGCCTTCAGCATAATTCGATCTTCTCCTCACCTTTGGCGATGTACCCGATGACGTAGGCGTCTTCGCCGTTGTCATGCAGGATCTTCAGTGCTTTATGCGCGTCCGCCTTCGGGACGACGACGGTCATGCCGACACCCATGTTGTAGGTGTTGAACATGTCGTGATCCGAGATGTTGCCGCGCTCCTGGAGGAGCTTGAAGATGGGCAGCACCTTGATGCCGTGTTTGTTGATGACCGCTTTGTAGCCGTCCGGGATGGACCGCGGGATGTTCTCGTAGAAACCGCCGCCGGTGATGTGGCTGATGGCGGAGACCGGGACTTCCTTCAGGAGGGCCAGGATGGGTTTGACGTAGATCTTCGTCGGCTCGAGGAGCGCCTCACCGAGGCTCTTGCCTTCGAGTTCGGGCAGCGGAGTCTTGAGGTCGGCGGACTCCACGTCGAAGACCTTGCGGACCAGCGAGAAGCCGTTGGAATGGACGCCGCTGGACGGGAGGCCGATGATGACGTCGCCCTCTTCCATGGTCGTGTTGTCGAGGATCTTGTCCTTGTCGACGACGCCTACCGCGAAACCGGCCAGGTCGTACTCGTCTTCCGGATAGAAGCCGGGCATCTCCGCGGTCTCGCCGCCGGACAGAGCCGCGCCGGACTGGACACAGCCTTCCGCCACACCGGAGACGATCTCGGCGATGCGCTCCGGAACGTTCTTGCCGCAGGCGATGTAGTCGAGGAAGACCAGAGGCTTCGCGCCGACGCAGATGATGTCGTTGACGCACATGGCGACACAGTCGATGCCGACGGTGTCATGTTTGTCCATGAGGAACGCGATCTTCAGTTTGGTGCCGACGCCGTCGGTACCGGAACACAGGACCGGCTTGTCGATGCCGTCAAGGTCCAGTTCGAACAGACCGCCGAACCCGCCGATGCCGGACAGGACGCCGTCCGTGACCGTTCTGGCGATGTGGGTCTTCATGAGTTCGACTGCTTTGTAGCCGGCCGTGATGTCGACGCCGGCAGCAGCGTAAGCTTCAGACTTGGAATTGAGCATGATATGGTTTCCTCCCGAAAGGTATTTGGTTAAAAAAATGCAAAAGCAGCCCCGTTAGGAGCTGTATTTGCCTGAAACAGTCCGGTCCTTCTGCAGAACGGTATCTGCCGAGGACTTTCTGTCATTATCGAGTTTTTCCTGCAGTTCTTTGTCTTCCACCGCAAGGATCTGACAAGCGAGGAGCGCCGCGTTCTTCGCCCCGTTCACTGCGACGGTGGCGACCGGGATGCCCGAGGGCATCTGTACCGTGGAGAGCAGCGCGTCCATGCCGTCGAAGTTCGGACCCTTGCACGGGATGCCGATGACGGGCAGTGTGGTATTGGCGGCGATGGCACCGGCCAGGTGCGCGGCCATACCAGCGGCTGCGATGATGACACCGAACCCGTTGTCACGGGCGGCGCGGGTGAACTCGGCACACTCCACCGGAGTACGGTGAGCGGAATAGACATGGACTTCGGTCGGGACGTCGAAACTCTTCAGAGTGTCGATCGCCTTTTCCACAATTGGAAGGTCGCTGTCCGAGCCCATGATGACTGCTACTTTTTTCATGGTAGCCTCCTGTACTTCCTTACGGATTTTCATGAAAAAAGACAGTCCGGAAAGCAGAAAGATCCGGACTGCCTTAAACCACAAATATTATGCCTTAAACGCAACTTTTCGTCAATATAAATAAGCTACAAAAAGAGGCGCGTTTTCCGCAATTTTTTGACGGTTGATGAAAACCTCAGCAAACGGGGACGATCCAGCCCTTGGTGTCCTCGACTTTGCCCCACTGGATACCGGTCAGGGTATCGTACAGTTTCTGGGTGAGTTCGCCGATCTGGCCGTCGCCGATGTAAGCGACTTCATCTTTCCATTTGAGCTCCTTGACGGGAGAAACGACAGCGGCGGTACCGCAGCCGAAGACCTCTTCGAGTCTGCCTTCCGCGCCGGCTTTCATGATGTCGGCGATGGCGACATGCTCTTCATGGACGGTATAGCCCCAGTCTTTGCAGAGCTCGATGATGGAACGGCGGGTAACGCCCGGAAGGACGGTGCCGTCACAGGGAGCGGTGTAGATCTCGCCGTCGATCTTGAACATGATGTTCATGGAACCGACTTCTTCGACGTACTTCTTCTCGACGCCGTCCAGCCACAGGACCTGAGCATAGCCCAGTTTCTCGGCCTGGTCGCCGGCCAGGATGGAAGCCGCGTAGTTACCGCCGCACTTGGTGAAACCGGTCAGACCGGGTGCCGCGCGGATGAAGTCGTCCTCGACGTAGATGCGGACGGGGTTGATGCCCTCGGCATAGTAAGCGCCCGACGGGGAGCAGATGATGCAGAAGGTGTACTTATGGGACGCGTGGACACCGAGCGTGACGTCGGTCGCGAAGGTGAACGGACGGATGTACAGGGACGCGCCGTCAGTGTGCGGGACCCAGTCCTTCTCCACTTCGACCAGAGTCTTGACTGCCTGGATGAAATCCTCAACGGGGATGTTCGGGATGCACAGACGGTCCGCGGAGTCGTTCATACGGCTCGCGTTGCAGTCCGGGCGGAACAGCTGGATCTTGTTGTCAGCCGTTCTGTAGGCCTTCATGCCCTCGAAGATCTCCTGGGCATAGTGGAACACGACACAGGCCGGGTCCAGCGGGAACGGCGCATAAGGAACGATGCGCGCGTCGTGCCAGCCGACACCGAGGTCGTACTCCATGACGAACATGTGGTCCGTGAAGATGTTACCGAAACCGAGCTTGCTCTCGTCGGTGGGTTTCGCTTTGAGCGTCGCCGCTTTTTCGATCTTGATATCCAACATTTTTTGAGTCGCCTCCAAAATGATTTATTACTTTATTGCGTAAAAGTATAGACCCGTTAAGGTTCTTATGTCAAGAGAATAGGCGCGGGGTGGCAGCTTTAATCGGTTTCCCGAGCCTCATGTTAAGAGGTAGCAAGCTGCCACCCCTATTCACGGTCTAAACGGTTGAAGCCTAGAGTGATACTTCCCTTTCCGAACTTCTCGCGGAGTTCATCGATTGTGCTTTCAATCTTTTCCTGTTTGTCGGGGTCTTTGACTTGTTC
>ONJD01000087.1 GCA_900317985.1 uncultured Eubacteriales bacterium
TTCGTCGGTTTCTGGTAAATGGTGAAGATCTCCCGAACGCCCGTCTTCCAGGCCTGTGGCCGGAGCGTGCAGATGGGGAACTCGCCCTTCGAGAGGTCATACTTGCGCATGACGTGGTTGACCGAAATGGTGTGGGCGGGCGTGCCGTCCTCGTACTTCGGCCGCGGGTCCACGTCCTGGAACCCGTTCTCTAAAATGTTGTGGATATCTTCAACGAGATATCGATCTGCTTTGGTCATATCGAGTCTCCCGGGGCATATCGCCCCAACACATATCGTTTTATTGACACCTATTGTACTCGTACCGGCCCGTTTTGTCTAGAAAGCGGACAGAAACACTCCGCCCCCTACATTTTGTCGGATAAGCGGTTTGAAAAAGGTCAGGAATGCGGATAGTCGCCCTTAATAAAAGGGGATAAAATAGCAGGCGATGTGGGGAAGTGCGCCCGTACATCGCCCCAAAGTACCAAAAGTTTGGTACAAAGAATGGTAAATTTTCTCAACTGTAAACTTGACCTTATTTTGTTAAGGTTGTTATAGCAAAAGTTGGGCGATGCACTCCTCCCGCGGGGAAAACAGTACCTGCAAACCAGGGAGGAGGGGCGTGCCCGAAACTTCCCGCAATCTTCAAAGGAGGCTCAGAACATGCAGACACCCTCTGAGTTTGTTACTTCCTACGCCCTCATCGGGCAGAAAAAGTCCACCAATGCCGCGACGAAGCTGCTCGTCCTCGGCGTGCTGGCCGGTTTCCTCATCGGCATGGGCGCCATGGTCACGAACACCGCGGGCCACGCGCTCACGAACCCGTCCGTCGCGAAGATCGTCTCCGGACTGCTCTTCCCGTTCGGCCTCATCATGGTCATCCTGACCGGCGCGGAACTTTTCACCGGAAACTGCCTCATCACCATCTCCGTCATGGAGAAAAAAGTGAACTGGCTCGGCATGCTCCGCAACTGGTTCTACGTCTACCTCGGCAACTTCATCGGCTCGGTGCTGCTCGCCATGGCCGCCGCCTACAGCGGACCCATGAACCTGAACGGGGGCGGGGTCGCCGTCTACACGATGAAAGTGGCGGCAGGGAAGTGTGCCCTGACCTTCGGCAACGCGGTCGTCCTCGGCATCCTCTGCAACGTTCTCGTCTGTATCGCTGTGGCGATGAGCCTCATGAGCAAGAACACCGTCGGCCGCGCGATCGGCGCCTACCTTCCCATCGCGTTCTTCGTCATCGCGGGCTTCGAGCACTCTGTGGCGAACATGTACTACATCTCCGCCGGCCTCTTCGCGAAGAACATCCCGGCTTATGTGGAAGCCGCTGCCGCGGCGGGCCTCGACATCACGGGCCTTACGTGGTGGAACTTCCTCGTCCATAACCTGCTGCCGGTCACCATTGGCAACATCATCGGCGGCTGCAGTTTCGCCGCTCTCCTGTGGTTCGCCCACGGCCCGGAGCAGGCCGCGACTCCCGTCACGGTCCGCATGGTCCCGCACGAGACCGTCAAAAAGACCGCCAGCTGATCGCCCAAAAACGACCCCTCAAAAATAAGGTATTTATAGTTTGTATTTTACAAACGCTCATATATAATTAATTGTTGAAAGATATTTTCAAGGAGGAACGAATCCCATGGCTGAATTCAAGACCGATATCCAGATCGCCCAGGAATGTGAGATGGAAAACATCCGCGTCATCGCGGAGCGTGCCGGCGTCGACGAGAAATATCTCGAAATGTACGGCAACTACAAAGCAAAAGTCGACTACAAACTCCTCAAGGACAATGCTGACAAACCGAACGGCAAGCTGATCCTTGTTACCGCCATCAACCCGACTCCCGCCGGCGAAGGCAAGACCACCACGACCGTCGGTCTCGCGGACGGCATGAGAAAGATCGGCAAGAACGTCGTCGTCGCTCTCCGTGAGCCGTCCCTCGGCCCGGTCTTCGGCGTCAAAGGCGGCGCGGCCGGCGGCGGATATGCCCAGGTCGTTCCCATGGAAGACATCAACCTCCACTTCACCGGCGACTTCCACGCCATCGGTGCCGCCAACAACCTCATCGCTGCCATGCTCGACAACCACATCCAGCAGGGCAACGCTCTTGGCGTCGACGTCAAGCAGATCACCTGGAAACGCGCGGTCGACATGAACGACCGTCAGCTCAGAAACATCGTCAACGGCCTCGGCGGCCGCATGCAGGGCGTCCCGCGTGAGGACGGCTTCGACATCACCGTCGCCTCCGAGATCATGGCAGTCCTGTGCCTCGCTTCCGACATCACCGACCTCAAAGAGAGACTGGCCCGCATCGTCGTCGCCTACACCTTCGACGGCAAGCCTGTCACGGTCGCTGACATCAAAGCTCAGGGCGCCTGCGCCGCTCTTCTGAAAGATGCTCTGAAGCCGAACCTCGTTCAGACCCTCGAAGGCACTCCGGCCTTCATCCACGGCGGCCCGTTCGCGAACATCGCTCACGGCTGCAACTCCGTCACCGCCACCAAGATGGCCCTCAAGCTCGGTGACTACGCCATTACGGAAGCCGGCTTCGGTGCCGACCTCGGTGCCGAGAAGTTCCTCGACATCAAGTGCCGCATGGCAGGCCTTGCTCCCTCCGCCGTCGTCATCGTCGCTACCGTCCGTGCCCTCAAGAACCACGGCGGTGTCGCGAAAGCCGACCTGAACAACGAAAACCTCGAAGCTCTGGAAGCCGGTCTTCCGAACCTGCTCCAGCACGTCGATAACATCAAGAACGTCTACGGTCTCCCGGTCGTCGTCGCCATCAACGCGTTCCCGACCGACACCAAGGCCGAACTCGACCTCGTCGAAGCGAAGTGCAACGAACTCGGCGTCAACGTCGCTCTGTCCGAAGTCTGGGCAAAAGGCGGCGAAGGCGGCATCGCCCTGGCCGAAGAAGTCGTCCGTCTCTGCGAAGAGCCGTCTGACTTCAAGTTCTGCTACGACGAGAATGCCTCCATCATGGAGAAACTCAATGCCATCGCCACGAAGATCTACCATGCCGACGGCGTGGACCTGATCGAAAAAGCTCCGAAGCAGCTCCAGCAGCTCGAAGAGCTCGGCTTCGACAAGATGCCGATCTGCATGGCCAAGACCCAGTACTCCTTCTCCGATGACGCGACCAAGAAGGGCGCACCGAAAGATTTCCGCATCTCGGTCCGCAACCTCAAAGTCTCCGCCGGCGCCGGCTTCGTCGTCGCCCTCACCGGTGACATCATGACCATGCCCGGCCTGCCGAAAGTCCCGGCCGCCGAGCGCATCGACGTCGACGAGAACGGCGTCATCACCGGCCTCTTCTAAGAAGGACTCTCTGAAAGGAACACCACCCATGGACATGCTCAACAACTCCTTGGAACAATTTTCAGCAAAGCTCGCCTCCGCTGCCCCCACACCGGGCGGCGGCGGCGCTGCCGCGCTGGCAGGTGCTCTGGCCGTTGCCCTCGGCAACATGGTCGGAAGCCTCACCGTCGGCAAGAAGAAGTATGCTGACGTCGAAGACCGCATCAAAGAACTGAACGCGGCCTCCGAAGAACTCCGCGCGAAACTCCTTGCCCAGATGGACGAGGACGCGAAAGCGTTCGAGCCCCTCTCTAAAGCTTACGGCATCCCGAAGGACGACCCGACCCGGGACCAGGTCCTGGAAGAGTGCCTTCACAATGCCGCAGAACCGCCCATGAACATTCTTCGTCTCTCCTGTGAGGCCATGGACCTCATCGCGGAATACGCCGAAAAAGGCAGCCGCCTCGTCATCTCCGACGCCGGTTGTGCCGCTGCCATGGCAGAAGCTGCCATCCGCTCCGCCGCTCTGAACGTGGCCATCAACACCCGTCTTATGAAAGACAGAGACTATGCGGAGAAGATGAACGAAGAACTCGATGCCCTCGTCGCGAAGTACGTCCCGATGGCAGAAGAAGCATTCGAGCTTGTTTACGGAGGTCTGAGATGAGCACAGTATTGAAAGGTAAGCCGACAGCGGACGCGCTGGATCTGGATACATCCGCGCGTGTAGAAGCCCTGAAGGCCAAAGGGGTCACCCCGTGTCTCGCCATCCTCCGTGTCGGCGAGAGGGAAGACGACCTCGCATATGAACGCGGCGCTCTGAAGAGAGCCGAGAAGAACGGCGTCGCCGTGAAGCAGGTCATCCTGCCGGAAGACGTCACACAGGAGGCACTCCTCGCCGCCATCAGCGACCTCAATGGAGACGACGCCGTTCACGGTGTCCTCATGTTCCGCCCGCTGCCGAAGCACCTCGATGAAAATGAGGCCTGCGAAGCGCTGGCGCCGGAAAAGGATGTCGACGGCATCACCCGCGGCTCCATGGCGAGCATCTACTCCGGAAAAGGCGCCGGCTTCGCGCCCTGCACGGCCGAAAGCTGCATCGAGATCCTGAAGTATAACAACGTCGAGATGTCCGGCAAACGCGCTGTTGTCATCGGCAGAAGCCTCGTCATCGGCAAGCCGGTCGCCATGCTCCTCATGGCGAACAACGCCACGGTCACCGTGTGCCACAGCCGTACGAAGGACATGCCGTCCGTCGTCAAAGAGGCGGACATCGTCATCGCCTGCCTCGGCCGCGCCGAGATGATCACCGCGGACTACTTCACGCCCGGCCAGATCGTCCTGGACGTCGGCATCAACTGGTCCGAAGAGAAGAACAAGCTCGTCGGCGATGTGGCCTTTGATGAAGTCGAACCCATCGTGGACGCCATCACCCCGGTCCCCGGCGGTGTCGGCTCCGGCACGACGGCGGTCCTCATCCGCCACGTCGTGGAGGCTGCTGAAAAGGCCAGCGAATAAGTGTCTGCAAAATAAAGTGTCTAATTCGCAATATTGGTTATATACAGGGCGGTTATCTTCCTGTATGATAATAGTGCAAAGCGGGGGAGACCCCGTCCAAAAAAACATATCTGGTCTGTCAGAGTAGAATGAGAGCGTAAAGTGCTGTGGGATGGGAAGTTCGCCCACAGACGAAGGGGAGACCCGCGGTTCTTATTCGCGTCCGCTGCCGACGAGAAGAGCAAATATCGCTCCTTTTGTAGCAGTGGCTGCAAAAGGAGCGTTTTGTACTTTTGCATGCCGCGCTTTGACTTTCTCAGGTCCTGAACTCGAGAAAGAAGGAACAACTATGATGAACAACACTGCCACGAGAGAGGGGAACCGCATGAACGTGCCCATCTGGAAACGCGAACTGTCGATCAACACACAGCAGTTAGTCACGATGGCGCTGCTGGTCGCACTCGACATCGTCCTGTCCCGCTTCGGTTCCATCAATATGTGGAACACCCGCATCGGCTTCGGCTTCGTCCCGATCGTCGTCGCCGGCATGCTGCTCGGGCC
>ONJD01000074.1 GCA_900317985.1 uncultured Eubacteriales bacterium
GGCGAAGGAGCTTGGCGAAGAGATGGGTGTCCCGGTGCTCGAGATCCAGCACCACTACGCCCACACGCTGAGCTGCATGGCGGAGAACGACCACCTCGACCCGGTCATCGGCGTGTCTTTCGACGGCACCGGCTACGGCACGGAAGTGGTCGACGGCGCGGAAGTGCCCTCCATCTGGGGCGGCGAGTTCCTGCTCTGCGACGTCCACGAGTTCGAGCGGGCCGGGAGCATCGAAGTGTTCCCCCAGGCCGGCGGCGATGCATCGTCCAAAGAGGGCTGGCGCATCGCGGTGAGCCTCTTAAAGCAGGCCCTGGACGAGGGTGAAGCCTTCCCGGACAGTCTGCCCGCTCCCACGCTCGAAGACCTGGCTCGAAGCCTCGGGCTCTGTGACCCGACACAGCTGTCGTTCCTGGAAGCCCAAATCGAAGGCAACATCAACTGTGTGCCGTCGACCTCGGCCGGTCGTGTCTTCGACGCGGCGTCCGCCATTCTCGGCTTCCGCCGGGAGTCCACCTGTGAAGGCGAGGCCTCCATGGTCCTCGAGTTCGCGGCGGAACGTTACACGAAGCGATTCCCGGACGGAACTCCGCTCGACGCACCGACCTTCCTTTTCGGCGCCGACCCCGGCGACGACTCGCTGTTCCGCCTTCCGACCGCCGCGTTCCTTCTGGACCTGGCGCTCCGAAGCCTGGACGGTGAATCGCCCGATAAACTCGCTTACGAGTTCCACCTGTTCCTGGCGGACCTGATTGTCTCCGGCTGCATCCTCTGCCGTGAACGCTCCGGCCGCAACACGGTCGCCCTCTCCGGCGGCGTCTTCCAAAACCTGCTCCTGACCGACCTGGTCGTCAACAGCCTGGAAGAAAACGATTTCCAAGTACTCACCCACTCCCTGAGCGCCCCCAACGACGGCGGCATCGGACTGGGACAGGCTCTGTACGGAATGTTCAACAAGTAAAACATAAGGCAAATTTTTTCTTCGAAGGCAAAATCCGGCGTCTCCAAGCGAGACTGCTTCGCGCGAAGCGCACGAAGCGAGCCAAAGGGCTGTGGGGCTCGTGGCTTTGCGCTGCCAGTGGCAGAACAAGCGAAGCCTCGAGCAGGAAGAAACAAGGAGTATTGCGAAGCGCTCCAAGCGAGCAAGACGACTATGTTTCTGACCGGGGGTCTCCAAGGGTTTTGCCGGAGAAGAAAGAAATTTGACTTTTCACTGAATACTGGAGGTACAAACTATGTGTGTAGGATTACCGGCAAAAGTCATGGATACCCATGACGGTGTGGCCGTCATCAACGCCGGCGGCGCGGAGCGCGAGGTCTCTTCCGAGATGATCGCGGACCTGGCGCCCGGCGACTATGTCATGGTGCATGCCGGCATGGCCATCGCGAAGATCACCGGCGATGACGAGACCCAGGCCGAGGACATCATGGACGAACTGGAGGACCTGCTCTCATGAGTGACGTCAAAAAGTCCGCGGCCGAGAAGGCGGCGGAGATCATTCAGAACTATGACGGGCCGCCGATCCGCATCATGGAGGTCTGCGGCACGCATACCCACGATATCTTCCGGCTCGGCATCCGCAACCTGCTCCCGGAAAACATCCGGCTCATCTCCGGGCCCGGCTGTCCCGTGTGTGTCACCCCGGTGGGGTACATCGACGAGGCGGTCTGGCTCGCGCTGGAGAAGGGCTGCACGCTCTGTACCTTCGGCGACCTCATCAAGGTCCCGGGCACGGAGATGTCCCTCGCCGGCGCACGCGCCAAAGGGGCGAAGGTCGACATGGTCTACTCCCCCGTCGACGCCGTCGAATACGCGGAAGCGCACCCGGACGAGCAGGTCGTGTTCCTCGCCGTCGGGTTCGAGACCACGACGCCGGCCTCCTGTGTCGCGGTCCGCAAGGCGAAAGAGAAAGGCCTTTCCAACTTCTCTCTGCTGGTGGCCAACAAGACGATGGACAACGCGTACCTCGCCCTCAAAAGTTCGGCGGACGCGTTCCTGTACCCCGGCCACGTCTCCGTCCTCACCGGCATGGGCGTCTATGAGCGCCTGCGGGACGAGCACGGCATGTCCGGCGTCGTCTGCGGGTTCACCGGTCCGGAGATCCTGACCGCGCTTGCCGTCATCATCAGAGGCCTCGAGAAGGGCGAACCGTTCTGCGCGAACGCGTACCCCCGCGTCGTCACGGAAGAAGGCAGTCCGGAGGGTCGGGCGCTCATCGCCGAGACGATGGAGCCGGTCGACACTGAATGGCGCGGCCTCGGGGTCATCCCGCAGTCCGGTCTGAAACTCCGCGACGAGTTCGCCGCGTTCGACGCCCGGAAGAAGTTCGACGTGCCGAACATGGAGGGCCGCGCGAACCCCGCCTGCCGCTGCGGAGAAGTACTGCAGGGCAAGATCCGTCCGGACCAGTGCCCGTGCTTCGGCAAGGCCTGCGTCCCGGAGCACCCCGTCGGCGCCTGCATGGTGTCCGATGAAGGCGCGTGTTCCGCGTTCTACATGTATGGAGGAGAACAGCTATGAACGAGACCATCACTCTGGCTCACGGGTCCGGCGGCCGTCAGACCAACGAACTCATCGCGAGCCTGTTCAAGAAATACTTCGACAACGACCTTCTGACCGCGGACGACGCCGCCGTTCTGCCGCGCCCCGAGGGCAGGCTTTCCATGTCCACCGACGGGTTCATCGTCTCTCCGGCGGAGTTCCCCGGCGGGAACATCGGCAAGCTGTCCATCTGCGGGACGGTCAACGACATCGCGTGCATGGGAGCGAAGCCTCTGTACCTCACCTGCGGGTTCGTCATCGAGGAAGGCTTCGAGACCGCTCGGCTCGAGCGCATCGTCGAAGCCATGGCAAAGACCTGTAAAGAGGTCGGCGTGAAGATCGTCGCAGGCGACACCAAGGTGGCCGGAAAGGGCCAGGTCGACGGCGTGTTCATCACGACGACCGGCATCGGCGTCATCCCGGATGATGTGAACGTAGGCGGCGCCTGCGCGAAGCCCGGCGACTGCATCATCGTCTCGGGCGACGTCGGCCGCCACGGCTGCACGATCCTGCTCGAGCGCAACGAATTCAAGATCAAAGCGGACGTCACGTCCGACTGCGCGCCCCTGTCCTCCGCGGTCGACGCGCTCATGGGCGTCACCCATGACCTGCATGTCGTCCGGGACGCCACGCGCGGCGGCGTCGGCACGGTCCTTTACGAGATCGCCGACCAGGCCGGTGTGGGCATCGAGCTGAATGACCGGGACATCCCCGTGGACGAGACCGTCCAGGGCGTCTGCGACATGCTCGGCCTGAACCCCCTGTACCTCGCCTGCGAAGGGCGCCTCGTCATCGTGGCGCCGTCCGAATACGCGGAGGACCTCGTGAAGGCGCTCCGTACATCGCCCTATGGAGAGAAGGCCGCCGTCATCGGTCAGGTGACGGAGTCGAACCCCGGCAAAGTCGTCATGAAGACCTCCATCGGAACCAAAACCATCCTGCCGCTGCCCGGCGGAGAACTGCTGCCCAGGATCTGCTGATATGAAGAATTTAGCTGCCAACTGGCCGTACCATCCCGGCCTCGAATACACCCCGCCCGCCCGCGGGACGTGGACCATCGCCCATACTCCCCTTTTAGTGCCGGAGAGTGTGGAGGTCTACGTCTGCCCGGAGAGCTGTCTGCGGGGCGTCTCCCTGTCTGCCGCGGAGTTCGGCGGACTCGGCACCCGGTTCTCGCTGGTGGTCGTCGAGGAGGAGGACTGGATCCGTTCCCGCATGGAACCCCTCTTCATCGAGGGCGTGTCGGACCTGCTCCGGCAGCGGTACGAACGGGACGGAAAATACCCGCCCATCTGCTTCGTCTTCAACTCCTGCATGCACCAGTTCATGGACACGAACATGGCGCTCATCTTCCGGGAACTCGCGAAGCGTTTCCCGGACGTCCTCTTCGTCGAGGGCAACATGAACTGCACCATGCGCACGACCCAGACCCACTTCGAGGCCGCGACCGGCCGCGCTCTGTACAAGGGCCTGTTGCCGGTGGGCGATGTACACCGCCATGCTCCCGCCTCCCCCGTCCCGGCGGTCAACGTCATCGGGAACTATTTCGCGATCGACGCGTCTTCCGAGCTTCTGGAACTCCTGGGCTTCGCGGGGTACAAGGTCAATGACCTCCCCCGGGTGAAGACCTATGAGGAATACCAGCAGATGGCGGACGCCGCTCTGGACCTCTACACCCACCCCTTCGGGAAAGCCGCCTGTGAAGACCTGCAAAAGCGGCTCGGGACCCCGTTCCTGGAAGTGCCGTACTGCTGGGACTTCGACGAGATCGACCGCACCGAACGGGCGGTCCTCGAGAAGGTCGCGACGGCGATCAACGCCTCCGGTGCCGGCGAGCGCGTCGGCCTGACGCCCATCGTCCGTGCAGGACTGCTGGACCCCTACAAACACGAAGCCGAACAGGCGCTGGCGGGAACGGCCAAAGCGCTGTCCGGCTGGAATATCACGATCGACGCCGCCTCCACGCCCCGGCCCTTCGGGCTCGCGGCGCTGTTGGAGTCCTGCGGCTTTTCCGTCACCTGCGTCTATGCCGACGCCTGCGGCCCTCTGGACGAGGACGCGAAGGCCCGCTGGGAAGCCCTTGCTTCCGAACACGGGCATGACGCGGAGACTCTCCCGATGATCGACTGGAGAATGCGTCAGATGCCCTTTGAAGACGCTTCCCGCAAAGACGGGAACGTGCTCGCCATCGGGCAGAAAGCCGCGTATTACGGCAACACAGGCCATTTTGTGAACCTCATCTACCAGTCCGGTCTCCTCGGGTTCCGCGGCATCACGAAACTTTGCGCTTTGATGCGGGACGCGGCGGAAAACCGGAAAGATACTGAAGCCGTTTTATCGGAAAAAGCGATCGGCTCGGCAGAAGTCGTTGCCGACGGGCTGGCCCGCGCCGAGGCGTGCGGATGCGCGGCTCCGGCGGCGAAAGAAGGAACCGTGGATCGCCCCAGAGAGGCCGACCAGGCCTCTCTCTATGCGGTCAACTACTCGTCTGACCTCAGCGGCGTGTGCTCCGCGCTCTACGAACTCGGCGGACTGCTCGTCATGCACGACGCCTCCGGGTGCAACTCCACCTACGCGACCCACGACGAGCCGCGCTGGTATGGTTCCGACAGCCTCATCTTCATTTCAGGGCTGCGGGAGTACGACGCCATCCTCGGCAACGACGAGAAATACATCCGCGACGTCTGTGAAGCCGCGGAAGAGACTCACCCGGCGTTCATCGCGGTGTTCGGCTCGCCCATCGCGGCCATGACCGGCACCGATTTCAAGGGCGTGGCACGGGTCATCGAGAAACGGACCGGCATCCCGACCCTGCACTTCGACACGTCCGGCATGCACACGTACCAGGCCGGCATGCGCCAGGCGTTCCGCGCGCTGGCGGAGCGATTCGTGGACGAAAAAAACGCACCCGTGAAGAACACGGATGCGATCAAGATCGATCTGCTGGGCCTGACGCCCCTGGACTTCTCAGTGGTCGGCAATGTCGAGGCCCTGCTGGACTGGTGCGCCGCGGCACCACCCTTTCCGACATCGCCCGCTCCGCCGAAGCGGACGTGAACCTCGTCCTCTCCTCCACCGCGCTGGACGCCGCCAAAGTGCTTCAGGAACGCTTTGGCACGCCGTACGTCGTCGGCCTGCCGATGGGCGGCGCCGCCTGCGCGCGGATGGCGGACCTGCTGAAGGAAGCGGCGCTGACCGGACAAAGCAAAACTCTGTGGGACGAAGACGTTCCGGCAGACACACCTGCTTCCAAAACCCTCATCCTCGGCGAACCGGTGTACGCCGCGAGCCTGCGGTGGGTACTGGAACAGGGCGCTTCCTGTGCGCTAACCGGTCCGGCCACCGAACCCGCTTCGAACGTTCAGGTCCTCTGCCCGCTCGAAGACCCCTGCGGGTGTCTGAGAGAGACAGACCTGCAGAGCTGGCGGGAGCCGGTCATCAGGGCGGCGCTCGCGGAAGCGGACGTCATCTATGCGGACCCCCTGTACCGGAATCTTCTGCCCTCTGAGAGCCTGGACGGTACATCGCCCAAGGAATTCCACGACGTGCCCTCGGAAAACTACTCCGGCCGCATGTACCGGGACCGCATCCCGGTCTTCCTTGGCCCGGACTTCAAGCCTTAAGAGAGGTCCTCACGAGACAGGGCGTCCAGTTCCAGACGCATCAACACCAGTTCCTGCCAGCCGCCCGTCCTGGAGCGAAAGCCTCTGGGGTTTCGGCCGTACTCTTCGAATCCCACACTTTTGTAAAGAGCGAGGGCAGCCCGGTTCTCCGCCACGACTTCCAGTTCCAGCTGGGTGTATCCGGCCATTTGAGCGCACGCGATGCACGCCTCAGTCAAAGCCCGACCGATGCCCAGGCCCCAATATGCCCGATCGACTCCGATACCGAATTCCGCCCGGTGTCGGAGTTTTTCTTTTCTGCCGACACAGCCGATCCCGGCCGAACCCACGACGCATCCGTCGACCTCCGCAAGAAGTTCGATCTCGTCGGCGCTTTCGGTTTTCTCCTGCAGAAACGCCGCTTCCCGCTCCGCGGTATACTCGTGCTCGTCCGGGTAGGACAGCAGATAATCTGTCTGCTCGTGGGTCCGGTTGAACACCTCCAGGAGTGCCTGTCCGTCCGACGCAGTGCCGTTGCGGAGAATACAGGCTCTGCCGTCTTTCAGGGTGACGGTGCTGTTATACTTCATCTGAGCATTCTCCCTTCACCGTCAGACACCGCTGTTCACGATGGCCGCATATTGTTCTTCGGGAATCATGGGAGACGTGATCTCTGCCAGCAGAGAAGCCTCGATCTCTCCCTTTTCGGCGTACTGCCGCCCGGCCTGTTTGATCTGCTCCAGTCTTGGAACGGTCACGACTGCCGCTTCCGGCGCGTTGAACATGGGGCTTTCCGGAACGGTGATGATGGTGTGATCGCCCGGAAAACAGAGCTTGAACTGCGCCTCGGCAGGTTCAAAGTTATGCCTGCTGTTCGGGAAGCCGCAGCCGCAGATCATCAGGTATTTCAGGTGGCTGAAATCCGCCTGCTCGACGTGCTCGTACCGTTCGCCGACCTTCTGCATCGCCATAGAGCTGAGCGGCAGCGTTCGGTCGAGCAGCACCTTCAGAGAGGCGGGCATGCCGTAGCAGTAGAGCGGAAAGCTCCAGATCAGAAGATCGCTGTCCAGGATCTCCTCCAGAATGGCTTTCATATCGTCGTTATGGATGCAGGTACCGCCGTTCCGCATACAGGAAAAACAGCCGGTACAGTATTCAATGTGCTGATCGATGGTATGGAGGATATGGATATCCTGCGGTGCCGCTTCCTTCATACCTTCCAGAAATGCACGGGTGATGTGCATGGTATCGCTCTTGTCCCGTTTGGGACTTCCGTTCAAAACAAGAATCTTCATCGTTTTATCCTCCGATCATGGGCGGATCTCAAAGCGCTTTATCCCATTCGTTCTTTGTCAGTCTCGAAATGTGTTCGGTGCGGATATCATCCATCACCTTCCAGTGGATATCCTTGTCCGTGTGATGGTAAGTGAAACCGCATTTTTCCTGCACACGCCTGGATTTGTCGTTGCCTTCAAAATAGCCGCACCACAGTGTTTCCAGATGCTTGTCGGTAAAGGCATAGCGGATGATCTCCCGTACTGCTTCCGGAACAAGCCCTTGTCCCCAAAAGGGAACACCGATCCAGTAACCGATTTCGCCTTCTGTCTCAGGCAGACCGATATTACTCTGCTCACCGACCATCAGGCCGACGCTGCCGATCGCTCTGTTGTCCTCTTTCAGACAGATCGCATAGGTTTCCGGCGCCGACAAAACCGTTTTTATGATTTCCCGACTGTTTTCCACGCTCGTGTGCACCGGCCAGCCCGCGATCGGTCCGATCCGGTCATCTTTCGCGTATTCATATAAACTCTCCGCGTCCGTCTCCTCCCAAGGACGGAGGATCAATCTCTCTGTTTCAAAAATCATCGTGTTATGCCTCCTTTCGTTCCCGCGTCGGCTTTCTCTTCCACGCCATAGACCTTGATGAAGTGTCGGCTGAACGCTTCGATCTGCGCCATCGCCTCATCGGTTTTCTCCGGCTGCCGGTCGCAAAGGTGGATGAGCGCCGAGATCGGTGTCGTATAGGCGAACGCGACCATGGCGGGATCGTCCCGCCGGATCAGACCCCGATCCATCATCTCGGCGAAGATGGGGGTAAACATCTCCCGGAGCCCTGTGAGAAAGTGCCTGGTCGCAAGGTCCCGGGCGCGTTCATCCCGAAACTGCTCGATCGTGAGCAGTTTTCTGGTTTTGATGATCGTCTCATCGCGGATCGTGATCTCGGTCATCCGCAGGGTCATGGCCACCAGCCCCTCCAGCGAGTCCGGGGCGGGAGGAAAATGTTCCGGGGACCCGAACCGTTCGCCATAATATGCGATCATCTGATCCAGCAGGGCATTCCAGATCTCTTCCTTGCTTTCAAAATGCTTATACATCGACGATTTGACCAGACCGAGAGACGCAGTCAGTTCCCGGATGTTCGTTCCTGCATAACCGTTCTGCGAAAACAGGTCCAATGCCGCCGTCAGAATTCTTTCTTTGGTATCCTTTGCCATGGGAGTGCCTCCTCCAATAATAAGTGACCGTTCGTTCTCTATTATGGTGACCGAGCGGTCACTTGTCAAGACCCGGCCCGTTGACGGCAGGTGTATAATAGTTCCATCTTAACCGAAAAGGAGGGAACGCGATGCGCCAGGTCGACTTTGAACACGGCCCCGTAGGCCGGAACATGGTCCAGTCTGCCCTGCCCATGCTGGTGGCGCAGCTCTTTGCCCTCCTGTACAACATCGTGGACCGGATCTTCCTCGGGCGAATCCCGGGCGAAGGCACCATGGCGCTGGCCGGCGTCGGGCTCTGCTTCCCGCTGGTCATCCTGACAATAGGGTTCGCGAACCTGTTCGGCACCGGCGGCGCGCCCCTCTTTTCCATCGCCCTAGGCGCGAAGGACCGGGAAAGCGCGAAGCACATCCAGACGACGGCGTTCCTGCTGCTGTCCGGCGCGGCGCTGGTCATCACGGTCGTCGGACTCCTGTTCAGCCGCCCGTTCCTGCTTCTCTTCGGCGCGTCCGAAGCCACACTCCCCTATGCGCTTCCCTATCTGCGCATCTACCTCCTCGGGACGTTCTTCTCCATGGTGGTCACGGGCATGAACCCGTTCATCAACGCGCAGGGGTACACCGGGTTCGGCATGCTGACCGTCTCCATCGGCGCGCTCCTGAACGTGGCGCTGGACCCGGTCTTCATCTTCGCGTTGCATCTCGGGACGTCCGGCGCGGCCATCGCGACAGTCATTTCCCAGTTCGTCTCTGCGGTGCTGGTGCTCTGGTATCTGCGCCGGCGGTGTGAACTCCGACTGACCGTACATCGCCCCAGGGACTTTGCGACGGTGGCCAAAAACATCACGTCGCTCGGCACGGCTGGGTTCATCATGGCGGTCACAAACGCGCTCGTCACCCTGTCCTGCAACTCGGTGCTGTCTCGCTTCGGCGGCGACCTGTACGTCTCGATCATGACCATCCTCGCCAGTGTGCGGCAGTTCGTCGACGTCCCGGCGCTTGCCGTGTCCGAGGGCACGAGCCCGGTCATGAGTTACAACTACGGAGCCGAACGGCCCGGCAATGTGCGGAAGGCGATCCGCCTCATGACCATCGCCAACCTCACGTACACGCTGGCCATCTGGCTCTTCATCCTCTGGAAGCCCCAGTGGTTCATCGGCATCTTCACGAATGACAAGACCATTCTGGCCGATGCCATCCCGGCGCTGCACCTCTACTTCTTCGCCTTCATCGGACAGGGGCTGCAGTACTGCGGACAGACGACCTTCAAGGCGCTCAACAAGAAGCGCCAGGCCATTTTCTTCTCGCTGTTCCGGAAGGCGATCATCGTCATTCCGCTGACCTACCTGCTGCCGCACCTCTTCGGTCTCGGCACCGACGGCGTCTTCATGGCAGAACCCGTCTCCAACGTGGTCGGCGGCACCGCCTGTTTCGTCACTATGATGCTGACGGTCTGGCGGGAGCTCGGACGGGCGGAAAAACGGCAAAGAGAAGCGGCCGGGCACCCCGAATAAAACAGGAACCCCGAACGTTGTGATGCAACGTTCGGGGTCTTTTGTTTTTTGATTTATCACGCTTACACGAAGTCGTAGTCCAGAGCGATGAGGGACTGGAAAATGCCGGCTTCCACGGTGAGCTGGTAGAGATCGTCGAACGCATACCAGTCTCTCGGCAGCGTAATGGACAGGATCTGCTCGTCCTGATCTTCCATGACCACCGGCTGGTTGAGACGGATGTTCGTCGACAGCAGTTCGTTTCCGAGGAGGTCGCGGATCGCGAATTTCGAATTGCCGTTCAGGCGGATGGCCCGTCCGGTATTGTTTTTGACGATCAGATACAGCTGTACGCCTCCGGCGGAATTCCTCTTCGAGCGGACCCGGACCGAGATGCCCGTGTCCACGGGGTTCAGGTACTGAAGGCCGCCGGAACCGAAGTCGACCGTCCCGTTCAGCAGCTGCCGCGCCGCGTTCGTGGACAGGTCATAGACATCTGCCACCAGAGAGCCACTCTTCGGCGCGGCTTTCGTCGCGCTCTTTGTGGTCGCTTTCTGCTTTGTATTCGAAGTAGTGCCGGTCTTTTTTGTGGAAGACGTGCCGGTCTGCCCGGCCGTCGTTTCCGAAACGTCCGAAACGGATGGCAGCTTCTTCGTTTTTTTCGCGCTCTTCTCCTTTGCCGGTTTCGGGCTGGTCTCCGTCATCGTTTCCGAGACGGCAGACGCATTCTCTTCTGCTGTTACCGATGTCTTATCGGCAGAACTGCAGCCCGCAAGACTCAGGACCAGGACGACCGCCAGCAGTACCGCGGTCAGGCGGGCGATGACCTTTCTGTTCATAAGAAACTCCTTTGTCCGAAAAACAGGGATGTTTCTTGAACCTTACCATGATATTTTACACCTGTCAAGTAAATGTACGACATATCCATAACAAATGTTAGATATAATTCGCATCAAAAAAAGACCTTCTGCCATCTCGACAGAGGGTCTTGTTGTTATTGAACCGTTTTCAATGCTTCCTGATAGTCATCCATCAGGATGTTCGTCGCCGCGGTGTAGGCGTCATAGAGGGCGTCCACATACCCGGTCGCCGACTCGTCCGAGCCGTCCGTATAGAGGACATATTTCGAGACTTCCGTGCTGCCTTTCCCGTAGAGCTTGGCCAGCACGCCGGTCTTCTCCTTGAGGAGGACCGCAAGCGTCCCGTCCTGCTGATAGCGGGCGGAGGCCTCTTTCTTCAACTCTTTGCCGAGGACTTTGGCCTGCTTTTCCATCTTCGCGCTGTAGAGGTCGACGATCTCCTGTGCCGAGCCGTACTCCGACTCGCTCAGGTTCTGGACTTTATCGAGTCCGCCGTAGACCGCCTCGTCCATTTTCTCCGATGCCTTCTTGCAGCCGGCGAACGACAGCGCGAGGACCAGGGTCAGAAGGAGCGCGAGCAGTGCCCCGCCCCGGTTGGCGATATAGTTCTTCATCGCTCTATACCGTTATACGAGCGGCTTGCCGGCATCCCAGGCCTGTGCGACTTTTTCGCCGAGGGCATAGTAGCCGAAGTGGAACGTATCGAACGAGATGGCGTTCAGCTTGGTGATATCGACTTTGCCGTCGTCACCGAGGACGCTCTCCTCCACCTGCGTGTTCAAGACCTTGCCGATGATCGCAAAGGTGTGCTCGGTGTCGATGACCTCTTCGAGTTCACATTCCATGACGAGCGGGAACTCTTCGATGACCGGAGCGTTGACGATCTTGCTCTTCGTCTCGTGGAGGCCGGACTTCTCAAACTTGTTCTCGACCTTGTTGCCGGTATCGATGCCGACATAGTCTGCCGGGACGACGTTGGCGGCGTCCGCGATGCTGACGGTGAACGCCTTGGTCTCGAGGATGTTCTTGGTAGTCTTGTGCGGCTTGCTGATGAACAGCGCGACTTCGTCGTTGCCGGAGTTGATGCCCCAGGCAGCGTTCATGGCATTGGGTTTGCCATCTTTATCATAAGCGGCAACGATGCATACAGGCATCGGGGTAACAAGGGCGGCTGCGCCAATCTCTTTTTTCATAGTAGATTACTCCTTTTGGGTCAATGGGTTTTTCGTGCACAACCATTATAGCATGCCAACCCGCAATTCCAAGTCGCCCGCCAAACTGAAAGTTGCTGGGGAGCCAAAAGACATATGGGACCCCCGTTTTTCGCCTTGACCATATGTCTTTTTCAAGCAACTTTTTCTTCTCCTA
>ONJD01000089.1 GCA_900317985.1 uncultured Eubacteriales bacterium
CTCTACATCGGCGACGACCAGACCATTACGAACGCGTACGGCCAGCCGGCGGCGAACAATGCCGTCTTCCTGCCGCACGTCATGAGCCGCAAGAAACAGATCGTCCCCCGGCTGTCCGAGCTGTGGGGCTAAGATTCAACAGGGGGTGACCGTATGCCGGCAACCTGTAACGTCTGTTTTCGACATTGTGAGCTCAGCGGGAACCAACTCGGGTTCTGCCGGGCGCGGAAGTGCCTCGACCGCCGGGTCGTGAGCGACGCGTACGGCAAAGTGACTGCATTGCAGCTGGACCCGATCGAAAAGAAACCGCTCGCACGGTTTCAGCCCGGGAGCATGATCCTTTCGGTCGGCAGCTACGGATGCAACCTGCGCTGCCCGTTCTGCCAGAACCATGAGATCGCCCAGGCGGGGGACGACGACATCGGGTCGCAGTTCTACTCCCCGGACCAGCTCGTCGCTTTGGCGGAGAAGCTGCAACCGAAGGGGAACATCGGCATCGCGTTCACTTACAATGAACCTCTCATCAACTATGAGTTCGTGCGGGACACGTTCAAAGCCTGCAAGCGCAAAGGGATGAAGACGGTCCTCGTCAGCAACGGGTCGGCGGAGCCCGAAGTCCTGCAGCAGGTCCTGCCCCTGACAGACGCCGTGAACTTTGACCTCAAAGCCTTCCGCAAAGAGACCTATCGCGATGTACTGAAGGGAGACCTCGAAACCGTCCAGTATGCCATCATGATGGCCGCGGACCGCTGCCATCTGGAACTCACGAACCTCGTCGTCCCCGGCATGAACGATGACGAAGAGGAGTTCCGGGAGATGGTACAGTGGATCGCCTCTCTGCAAAACGGGTGGGGCAACCGCATCCCACTCCATGTCACCCGGTTCTTCCCGTGCTGGAAATACACGGACCGCCCGGCCACGGACCCGGCGCTCGTCTACCGCTTCGCGGACCTCGCCCGCGAGTACCTGCAATATGTATACGTCGGCAATTGCTGACCGAAAAAGACCTGAGCTTTCGCTCAGGTCTTTCTTTCTAAATGTCGATGCCCCAGCGGCGCTGTTCTACTTCGCTTCGCAGGAACAGTTTGGTGCGGCCGCCGGCCTTCACCGGGTGTAATTTGTCCCGCCGGACCAGGTCGTCGATGTTCTGCCGCGAGCAGCCCAGCAGCTCGCAGGCTTCTGCAGTCGTGATGACACGTCTTGCGACGAACGACGCAAAGTCATCTGCGCTCAGCGGGATCGGTGTCCCGGACTCGAAAAGGTCATTCTTTGAAAGTTCCAGGGTGGTTCCCCAGCTCACTCCGTATCCACCGGCCTGGACCTGGACGGTTTCAAACAGCGCGGGGTCCCGTAACAGCGGGGCAAACGGAACGACGTCTCCGATCAACGGAAGGGCATCCACTTTTTGAATGGCCCCGCCGGAAAAGAACACCAGAAGATGGTACTGTGGCAGCGGCACCACGTCTTCGACCCGGTGGGCGATCCGCTCCCGTATTTCCGTGGGAAGTTCGCTCTCTTTTCGTTCCGTCAAATAATACTCGTCCTGAGCACATCGCCCGTCGGCCAGCATGAGAAGATCGAATTCATCATACAGTTCGAGACCGTTGTCTCGCAGGACCTGTCCAATGTTCTGGCGGTCCGTCGGTATGATCCGCTGCTGCACCCACAATTTGCTCCAGTACGGGTTCACGGTCGTTTCCCCGCGTTTGACGAAGCTCGACAGCAGAAGCGGGGTCTCCCACTCATCAGCCCCTTCCGGGAGTTCGATATAGAAGGTCTTGTCTTTTTCATAATAGAAAAGGTATGCGAGGTCTTTTGGGACGTCCGCATTACCGTCGCGAATCGCGAAAATCCTCATATTCACACCACCTGTTCCAGATCATTTGCCAGATCTTCTCCAGCCATTCCTCCGGCAATACCGCATCCAGCCCCTCCAGAAGGACCTCTTTGTCAGAAGGCAGAAGGGGGTGGAGGTTTGGTTCTTTTCCGGGAGGGATCAGTTCCAGGTTCTCCCGGGCAGAATGACTTCCGACAAAGGACTGGACCGGTTTGTCTTCCATGATGTCTGCGGCCCGTAGATCGCCGGACGAACGGCAGGAAAACAAAAGTGACAACCCGTGGTCAAAGAGCGGCGCGAGGCGTACCGTGCGGGCCTTTCCGTTTCGGAGCACCTCCATATTGGCGCCGTGGCGGTCCCGGTTCAGGATCAGATAGTCGACCACAAGCATTTCGTAAACGTAGGAGGCCCAGCCGTTCCGAATACAGAAATCGAGGGGCGATTCACCGACCATTCGCTCAGCCTGATAGTAAGCATCCAGCGCGATCTTCGTTTCTCCCGGCTGTTTGAAGTCGTCTGAGGAACAGAGCCAGGTTTCTGTCGGTTGATCGTCCAGAAGAATGTCAGCGTGGAGCAGCTGGTAATGGAGGTGTTCCACCCCAAGAAGCGACAGGAGGCGATCGACGATGAGTTCATTGACACATTCGTGCCCGGTGATGCCATGAACGCTGTCATAGTTAGAGAGCTTATAGTAGGTTTTGTGACCGCCAAGGTCTGAATATGCTTTCAGAAACGACCCGGCTGTTCCGGACGAGTTCCTTACTTTGCTCCAGGTCAAATGGTGCAGATCCTGTTTCTCCGTGATCATGTCATTTTTCATCGTTCCACCTCCCGGTTTCCATGTTTATGGTATCAAACTACTTGACGTACGTCAAGCAAAAGCCTCTGCCACGTCGGCAACTGCTGACAGAAAAAGACCTGAGCGGACAAACGCTCAGGTCTTTGGTTTCCTGTTGAGTTGTGTGTTTCAGTATGGTAGGTTACAGGGTCGCGTTGACGAATTCAACGGCGATGCCGTAGTGGTCGAAGACCTTGACGAGGTCGATGACCTGCTGCTTCTTGGCTTCTTCTTCAGCCTTTTTCTTGGCTTCTTCTTCGGCCTTTTTGATCTCTTCATCGCGGGTCTTGTAAGTCGGCCAGTAAGAGCTTCTGGCGACGGAGCCACGCTGGGAGGAGCGGCTTCCCTTGTTGGAAGGGCGCTCGAAGTCATAGCAGAAGCGGTAGCCGGCGTTGTAGGCACCGTCTGCGGAGTTGGCAACGCTCTTGAGGCTGTTCAGGACGCCGGAGTAGGCGCCGCGCAGCTCATGCATGAGGAAGGCGACCTGGCCTTCGACGGAGTTGCTGGAGTAGCCGTTGTTCTTGCAGAAGCTGAACAGGTTGGAACGGCGGGCGCCGGTCCACTGGCAGAGACCGTAGGCACCGGAAGTGCTGCCGGCCGAGGGGTTGAAGTTCGACTCTTTTTCAATGTTGGCCATGACGCCGCAGGCTGCAGCAGAGGAGAGGCCGTTCTTGACGAGTGCGGTATAGACTTTGTCTTTGTTGCTGGAAGCTGCGAAGGACGGGACCATGCAGAGGACCATCGTCGCGAGCACCAGAGCCATACTAAACAGGATTTTCAGTTTACGCATATTTCATGCTCCTTTCACAGGGTGTTTTGCTCCATGTGTTTGGTTCATGGTTCTATGCTTCTCTTTTTCTCATTTGGGTTACTGTTTGAAACACGACCGGTGTCTAAGGTGAGAAGCTGTGTAACTAGTGTTGTATCTTTTGCATAAAAATCGGGGTCGCGTTTTGTGCAAAACACCATCTGATGGGCACGTAGTTTACCATCGTTCTCCGGCAGGGTCAATGTGAAATGTGCAAGAGCATTTGTATGAAAAGTTGTTCGGTTTTCGGCGGGTTGCAATAGAATCTGACACATTTCGGGCGACTGTCTGAAACTTTTTAAGCCAAAAAATGACATTTTTTGTCATTTTTATTTTCCAAATTAGAATATATAAGGCCGTTTTGGGGCCAGAAAATTACAAAATGTAAGCAAAAAACCCGCTCCGAAGAGCGGGTTTTCAAGTATTACAATATATATTATTCCATATTATTCTTCCGGTGTGTCTCGGCCATCTTCGATGGCATCGGCAATCGAGTCTTTTGCTTCGTCAGCTGCAGCTGCAGCGCGGGACTTGCGTTCTTTCAGTTTCTGCAGTTTCTCGGTGTTCACCTTGATGGGTTCGCCGCGCGCGGCTTTCGGCGGGTTGAGTGCCCATTTGTCCGGAGTCACCTGGCGCTCGGCGAGGCGGTTATACACGAACTCGCGGAACAGCGCGTAGAGGACGGAGCACAGGGGCACGAAGATGAGCATGCCGGCAACGCCCAGGAGCTCGCCGCCGACGGTGATGGCGAAGAGGACCCAGATGCCCGGCAGGCCGACGGAGGAACCGACGACGTGCGGGTAGATGAGCTTGCCTTCGATCTGTTGCAGAACGAGGAACATGGCCATGAAGATGAGGGCCAGTTTCGGGCTCACCGTGAGGATGAGCAGGGTGGAGATACCGCCTCCGAGGAAAGCGCCGAAGATCGGGATCAAAGCGGTGATGGCGATGAGCACCGCACACAGGATGGCGTACGGCATGCGGAAAATGGTCATCGTGATGAAGAACATGAGGCCGAGGATGCAGGCTTCGAGGACCTGACCGCGGATGAAGTTCGAGAAGGTCTTGTAGGACAGGCTGAAGACCTTGAGGATGCGCTCATTGACATGGTCCGGGAACAGCGCATAAAGCACTTTCTTGCCCTGGACGGCCAGTGCTTCCTTGCGGAACAGCACGTAGACCGAGAACGCGAAGCCGATAAAGAACGTGGCTACGCCGGACACAATGTTGGAGACGACACCGACACCGGAGTTGAGGAGCTGGCTTCCGGACTTCTGGACCCAGTCCATCGCCTTTTCGACGAGGGACTTGTAGCTGACATCCACTTTGGCGATGAGGCTCTCCGTCTGCGGGAACTTCTGGATGAGCCAGGCCTGAATGTCGGAGAGACTGCCGATGTTCTGTACGTTGGCGGCGACATGCTTCGCGGTGTCGACGATCTGCGGGATGACGATGAACATGGCACCGGCGATAACCGCGAGGATGAGCACCAGCGTGATGAACCAGGCAAGGATCCGCTTGCCCTTGAAGGGCTTCTTCCCGAGGAACTTGTTCTCGATCTGTACCATCGGCACGTTCACGACGAACGCGAAACTCGCGCCGAAGACGAACGGGAAGATGATGTCCCAGAACTTCTTGAGGTATACAAAGACCACGCCGATCTTCTGGAAGAAGACGAGCATGAGGATGATGGCGAGGGCGATGAGAAGGATCTTCTTGATGTTCTCCTTCGTCAGCCACTCGACCCGCTCTTCCACGACGGTGGTCTCAGTGGTTTTCTTTTCGTCACTCATGTTGAGGAGCTCCTTTCCGGAGGTTGTATTATATACCTTTTATAATAAAAGGCAAAGGACGACACGAGAAAACCCCGCCCGGCACAGCCGGAGCGGGGTCTTCTCGTTTTGGAGTTGTTTCGAAAGAAGAAACTTGCTTTTGCGCCAAAGGGAGAGCGTTAGTAGTCGTACTCTCCGTATTCACAGCCGATGTTCGTTGCGTGAACGTCATCGACCAGTTTCTTGAAGAAGAAGAACTTTCTGCGGTACAGCTTCAAATCGCCATAGCCGTTGCCGCCGTTCCAAAGCGTGCCGAACCGTTTCTCGCCGTCCGGGGACTCGTAGTTGACGAGCAGCATGTCTTCCTTCTTGCAGTGGAGTTCGGTGATGAGGATGCCCTTCTTGGTG
>ONJD01000167.1 GCA_900317985.1 uncultured Eubacteriales bacterium
GATGAGGCATGGGCGCAGATCGACGCTCTGCAAACCAGCCTCAATGAAGCGCAAGCGGAATACGATCAAGCGGTGGCGGCGCACGATGAGGCCGTCGAGAAGCGCGACGATGCGCAGCGGCGCATGGAAGAGGCGACTGCACGCATCGAAGAGCTCCAGGAGAAGCTCGGAGTCACCTATCTGTTCATCGCCCACGACCTTCTGGTGGTCCACCACATTTCCGACCGCATTGCGGTCATGTACCTCGGACGTATCGTGGAAATCGCGGACTCCGATGAACTCAATGAAAACCCCATCCACCCCTATACCCTGTCCCTGCTGTCTGCGGTGTGCGTGCCGGACCCCATCAAGGCGAAGTCGAACAAGCGCATCATCCTGGAGGGCGATGTACCTTCCCCGCTCAACATGCCCAGCGGATGCCCGTTTAGGACTCGCTGCCGCTACGCGACCGAACATTGCGCACAGGAAGCGCCGAGCCTCACAGACAGAGGAAACGGACACATGGTTGCCTGCTGGAACAAATGACCCGTCGCGAAGGGTTCCAGCTAACAATAGATCAAGGTTATTATTTCTTTGAGAAAAAAGGAGGAAAAACACAATGAGAACCAGAAAATGGATGGCCCTTTTGATGGCTGTTGCTATGATGATCACGGTCCTCGCCGGCTGCGGTGCCGCCAAGAAAGACACCGATGAGTCCGGTTCCTACACACCGGAATGGTCTGAGTACGACAAGCTCATCAAGGACATCTACCAGGAAACGGACCTTGTGGCCCGTGAAGCCAAGATGCATCAGGCAGAAGACATGCTGATGGAGACCGGTGCGGTCATCCCGATCTACTACTACAATGACCTGTACCTCGAGAAGCCCGAATTCAGCGGCGACTACTCCACCCTCTTCGGCACCAAGTACTTCATGTATGCCTGTCGACGGTGCTGCTCTGGCGTCCAACTCGTTCGTCGGCCTCTACACCTCTGACGCGAACGACAACATCGTTCCGGCTCTGGCAGACGGCATGCCGATCGTCTCTGAGGACGGCACCCAGTACACCATCAACTTGAAGACCTGGCAGAAATGGTCCAACGGCGACCCGCTGACCGCGGAAGACTTCGTCTACTCCTGGAAGCGCGCGGCTGACCCGAACACCGCTTCTGACTTGACCCGAACACCGCTTCTGACTACGGTTACCTGTTCGACGTCTTCAAGAAGGACGACAAGGGCGAGATCATGGTCCAGAACAATGGCTATGACCAGATCCAGTTCACGCTGAACGCTCCCTGCCCGTACATGATGAACCTTCTTGCGTTCCCGGTCTACATGCCTGTCCATAAAGCTTCTGTCGAAGCCGCGACCGACTGGCAGACCAACCCCGGCGCATGGACTTCCGAAGCAGGCTTCGTCTCCAACGGCGCTTACACGCTGAAAGAGTGGAAACACAACGAGTCCATGGTCTACGTCAAGAACCCGAACTTCTATGACGCAGCGAACGTCTCCGTCGACGAACTGCACTTCATGCTGTCCGCGGACGACACCGCCATCCTCGCCGCTTACAAAGCCGGCAACCTCGACTATGCCGACACCGTCCCGAACGGCGAGATCCCGACCCTCAAGAGCTGGCCCGACTTCCACGTCATCGACAACCTGGGCACCTACTATGTCGGTTTCAACGTCAAGTCTGAGATGTTCAAGGGCAAGACCCCTGACCAGGCCAACAAGATGAGACGCGCTCTGGCCCTCCTCGTCAACCGTCAGTACATCATCGACACCATCGGCCAGACCCAGCAGGAAGCTGCCACTTCCTTCATCCCGACCGGTATGAGCGACAGCCACGGCGGCAAGTTCAAAGCCAATGACGATGCCTACACTTACAAAGATCAGGCCTCCTGCGGCTACTACAGCGTTGACGTCAACAAAGAAGAAGCCATCAACCTTCTGAAGGAAGCCGGCTTCGAGTTCGACGAGAACGGCAAGCTCTCTTCCAAGACTCCGCTTCACATCAACTACCTGACCAACGAAGGCACCGGCCATGAAGGCGTCGCACAGGCCATTCAGCAGGACTTCGCGCAGATCGGTATCACGATGGACATCTCCGTCGAAGACTGGCAGACCTTCCTCAACGACCGTAAGTCCGGCAACTTTGACGTTGCCCGTGAAGGCTGGCTCGCCGACTACGACGACCCGATCAACATGCTCGAAATGTTCACCTCTGACTCCGGTAACAACGACATGCAGCTCGGCAAATAAGCCATCGAAAGCAAATGAAAAGAGCACCTCGCAAGAGGTGCTCTTCTTTTATTGTATTGTGTTGGCGATTTACAGACCCGCCTTCGTAGCGCCATACTCAGCCTGATCGGCCGTGAAGCCTTCAAAGATGAGCTGGTCGACCATGTCCTTATGGTTGAAAGACGTAAGTCTCAGGTACTCTTCGGCCTTCTTGTAAGCCTGATCGTTCCAGTCGGCACCGCAGTGGTCTGCGGCCCAGGCGGCGTCGTTAGTATCTACGCCGTCAGAGACGAGCTGCGCGATGAGCCAGTCTCTGGAGAACGCCATCTGGTTGATGTAGTCGACGGCGCTCGCCATCGCGTCCTGCTGGGCTTCTGTGCCTTCTGCGAACTCCTGTCCCTGCGGCTGCTGAGCCTGAGACGTCTCGGTGGTACCGGTCACTGTACCGTTATTGGATGCAGGTACGGTATTCG
>ONJD01000032.1 GCA_900317985.1 uncultured Eubacteriales bacterium
CGCCACCGACAGCATCACGCTGACCGGCGGCTGCGCGAAGAATGACGGTCTGAAGGACGCCATCGAAAAGGTCCTGAAGATCAAAGTCGTCGACCTCGCTGTCGACCCGCAGCTGATGGGCGCTCTTGGTGCCGCCGAATATGCCCGCCAGAAGGGCCAGGCCGCGTAAGGAGGAGTAACCAAATGAAAAAACTTCTGAATCTCTGCGCCAAGCTCGTATTCACGGCGGTCGCGCTGTTTGCAGGCACGTTCACGATCTACTTCTTCAACCTCGACATGAAGCTTCTCGCCATGCTCGAGCCGTACATGGATAAGATCTACGACCTGCGTGAACGTCACCCGAAAGTATAAAAAGAAGGTATCTCTATGAAGCTTTATGATGAATGCCTGATCGGAATGGAAGAACTTGTGGCTGACTCCCACATGGTAAAGCTCGATCTCACCGGCGCCGGCAACTGGAAAGACCTCGGCAACAACCAGGTCCTCTTCGCCGCCGACACAGCATATGAACTGGGCGGAAAAGGCCTCCCCGCCATCAGCAGCATCGCTCTGACGGATCAGGAGTCCTTCGTCCCCGGCGACGAGGTCTACCTCATCGGTAAAGACCTGCCGGAGCTCTCCACTGACAGTCCGATCGCGCGGATCGCCTTCCTTCGGGTCAATGAGGAGGAAATGGGGACCGGACAGAAGCTCTATGCGATGATCCGGAAGATCGAATACACCCGTTACCATCTGAGCCCCGAAGGCTACATGCTGCGCATCTCCGCGTTCTCTCACCGGGAAGCGGTCCGGATCGGCAAAGACGCGCTTCGCAAAGGTCTGAACTTTGCCAAAGTGGGCCAGTCGTTCATCGACGCCTACAAGAAGAACGCGTCTGTGGAAGCCGTCAAGCTGTTCTTTATCACCGACCCCGCATTTCCCTATCAGAAGCTGGAAGATATTATGGAGCGTTCGGAACAGATCACTACCGCTCTCGACCACCTCATGAAAGATGTCAAAATGGACTGCGCAAGCTGCAGTCTCAAAGAAGTCTGTGAGGAAGTCGAAGAGCTCACGAAGAAAGACTTCGAAGAGAAATGATCTGACAATTCAAAAACCCCGGAGACCGGCAACGGTTTCCGGGGCTTTTTCTCTTCCCTTTTTTCGAAAAAAAGACTATGATGGAACTGGACATATTCGAACAATCCATTGAAGGAGGAACGGAACATGAAACGAACCTACACCCCCTGGCAGGAGTGGAAACATCCCAGCAAACAGACGGAGTATAAAGCTCCGACTCCGCTGCTCGCGGAAGACGGCACTCTGCTCTCCCCCGGCTGGGCGCGTCACAACGTCTTCGACTATGACCGGAACCTGGTCAAACATCCGTACCGCCGCAAAGAGTGGGACTTCTATCAGCTCTCCGACGGCCACTACATGGTCCAGCTGAGCTTCGCGAACATCTCCCTCGGCGGCTACGTCTCCGCCGTCCTCGTCGACCTGAAAGAGGGCAAGACCCTCTCTTCCACTATGGATATCTTCCTCGGCGGAAAAGACAAGTACATCCTGCCCCCGAAAGGCGATGTACCGAACACGGTCGATATGACCATCGGCAAAGCGCACTTCAAATTCCTGACCGGCGGCACCTACCGTTACCTGCAGTATGAGCGCGGCGACGTCAAGCTCGACTTCCAGATGGACATCCTCGAAGACCAGGAGAACATCACGACGGTCCTTCCGTTCAAAAAGAAAAAGTTCAAAGACCGCTACTTCATGACGACCAAGCAGAACTGCATGCCCACCGAGGGCACGTTCACCTATGGCGGCAAGACGGTCACCTTCTCGAAGGAAAACACATTCACGAACCTCGACTGGGGCCGCGTCCACACCCCGTATAAGCTCTGCTGGTACTGGGGCAACGGTTCCGCCTACATCGACGGACCGGACGGCCAGAAGCATCTCTTCGGCTTTGAGATCACCTGGGCCATCGGCGACGAGTCCAACGCGACCGAGACCTGCATCTTCTACGACGGCAAGGCCCACAAGTTCGGCGCCGTCGACGTCGAGACCTTCCCGAAGCCCGACAAGTACATGGAGCCCTGGCACTTCGTCTCCGAAGACGGCCGGTTCGACATGACCATGAAGCCGTTCTACGACCACCATTCGGACATCAACGCCCTCGTCATGCGGATGCACTCCCACCAGGTCCACGGACTCTGGAGCGGCACCGCCACCCTCGACGACGGCACGGTCCTCCACATCGAAGACATGTATGCCTTCTGCGAGTACGTCGAGAACCGGTGGTAAATCGCCACAGAAAGCGCAAAAAGGAGCTCTTCCCTTTTGGGAAGAGCTTTTCTCGTTTTCGGAAACGGCGCGTCTCAGGCCTTCTCAGCGACCGAGAAGCCGGTCACGAGGAAGTCGTTGTTGGCGATGGCCATCTTGATCTGCTTCTCCAGTTTCGGGTCCTTCAGCAGGATCTTCGCGGAGTTCGAGGCAAGGTCGACATCCGCCCAGGCTCCGTCGATGCGGTTGACCGCGTTCTCGACTTTGCGGACACAGTTCTCGCAGTGCATGCCTTCGATCTTCACGTCGGCGATGTACTTGTAGTTGTCCTGATTGGTGTCCTTCGGTTCCACTTTCGCGCCGGGGCCGTCGTCCCCTCCCGCTCCGCAGCAGCCCTCTTTCAGCTGTTTGCGGTAGTTGCGGATGGTGATGAACGCCACGACGGCGATGACCGCGAGGATGAGGATGGTGATGATCGTATTGCCGGACATAGGTCGATGCTCCTTTGTGAGTTTGCGTATGCTAACTTTCATGACCATCTTACTGCCCGCGGGCCGGTCCTGTCAACCGGTGTTTTCGTTTCTCTTATTGTCACGTCATAAAAAAAGACGTTATAATAGAGGGTGGAAATCGTCGAACGAACCGCAAAGAAAGGTGGAAGCGAAATGGCAAAATACGACAACAGCTGGTACAAGGACCTCGTCGTCTATCAGATCTGGTGCCGCTCTTTCAAGGACGGCAACGGCGACGGCATCGGCGACCTCTGGGGCGTCCTGGAAGAGCTCGATTACATCAAGAGCCTTGGCTGCAACGCCATCTGGTTCTCCCCCATCTACCCGTCTCCGCAGGCAGACTACGGTTACGACATCGCGGACTACTATGACATCAACCCGGAGTACGGCGACCTCAAGCTGTTCAAAAAGATCCTCGACACCGCTCACAAAAAGGGCATGAAGGTCTTCATGGACCTCGTCGTCAACCACTCCTCCGATGAGTGCGAGTGGTTCAAAGAGGCCTGTAAATCGCGCGACAACCCCTACCACGATTACTACATCTGGCGGGACCCGAAATACGATAAGAAAGGCAACCGCCTGCCCCCGAACAACTGGGTCTCCATCTTTGAGGGCGGCGCCTGGAAATACGTCGAGTCCGTCGACCAGTACTACCTCCATGTGTTTGCGGAGAAGCAGCCGGACCTGAACCACGACAACCCGAAGGTTCGGGAAGAAGTGAAGAACATCATGCGCTTCTGGCTCGACATGGGCGTCGACGGGTTCCGGGAGGACGTCATCACGTTCATCTCGAAAAAGGAAGGTCTGCCCAACGGCTTTCCGCTGCCCGTCGCCACCGGCATCGAGCACTACAACAAGGGGCCCCGTCTCATGGAGTACCTCCACGAGTACCGCTCCGTCGCCGATGAGTACGACTGCATCCAGGTCGCCGAGTCTCCCATGACCGGAGCGAAAGACGCGGTCGCGTTCACCGTTGGAGACGACAAGGTCTTCGATATGATGATCACATTCGACCACATGAACGCCGACTGCTTCATGACCGACACCATCCACCTCCCCTTCTCCCTGCGCAAGTTCAAAAAGGCGCTGTCCTCCTGGCAGGAGAACCTGAACGGCCGGGCGTGGAACTGTCTCTACATTGAGAACCACGACCATCCGCGCGTCATCTCCCGCTATGGCTCCGAGAAATACTGGAAGGAGAGCGGCAAGGCCCTCGCCACCTGCGCCTACATGCTGCAGGGCACGCCGTTCATCTATCAGGGTCAGGAGCTCGGCATGCTGAACAACCACCTCGACGACCTCGAAGACTTCAAGGATGTCGTCACCTTCAACAACGCGAAACTCTTCAAACGATTCGGCTTCTCCGACGAGTTCTACCTGAAGGTCGCGAACAAGACGAGCCGCGAGAACTCCCGCACCCCGGTCCAGTGGAACGCGAAGAAGAACGCGGGCTTCACGAAGGGCACCCCCTGGTTCTCCATCAACAAGAACTACAAGACCGTGAATCGCGACACGGAGAAAAAGGACCCCGACTCCATCCTGAACTACTACAAGAAGCTCCTCAAAGTGCGGAAGGCGAACCCGGTCCTCGTCTACGGCGACTACAAAGAGTATGACAAGAAGAACAAAGACCTCTTCGTCTATGAGCGCCGCCTGGGCGATGTGAAGGCCCTGGTCGTCACGTCCTTCTCCGATAGCAGAGAGACGTTCCACGCGCCGAAAGGCTTCGACCTGAGAAAGGGCGAACTCGTGCTGCAAAACTACAAAACCGCGAAAGCGAAAAAGGACAAATGCACGCTCCGGCCTTATGAGACCCGCGTGTACCTCTGGAAGTAAACCGCAATGGAAAAACGGCAGACATTACGTCTGCCGTTTTTTGTCGGACCACGACCATAGAGAGACAAAGTGTATCTTTGTTAAGAATTCGCCGTTAAATCAATTGTAAAGGGGCGGAACAAGGGATTATAATAAAACTGGATTAGGTATAGATATGTTTTCTATAAGGAGGTATTTTATGAGAACAAAACCCGTACCGGAAGCGTTCAAAGATTATCTTTGGTGCGATAACGATTTCCTGCCGACCGACTACAAAGTCGAAGACAAGGAAAAAGAAGAACTCATCATCAAAGCGGTCAAGATGATCACCGATGACATCGACATCGAGAACTTCCATGCGAAGGTCCATCCCGAGTGGGACCCGCAGGTCTGGCTGCTCGACAAGCTGCTCACCAAAGAACAGCTGAAGTTCATGCTGAGCTTCGAGAAGAAACGTGTCAACAAGTTCACGATCGAGCAGATCGCCGAGCGGAACAACATGACCGTGGCCGAAGCGGAAAAGATGGCACAGGAGATCTGTGAACTCGGTCAGCTCGAATTCGACCGGGAGACCCCCAACCATGAGAAACAGTACTTCGTCCCGAAGTGGGTCGTCGGTTCCGGCGAGTACATGCTGATGACCGGCAAGCTCATGGATAAGATCCCGGAGATCGCCACCTTCTTCCACTACGCATCCATGGTCCCCGTCGGAAAAGCAGCGCGCTTCGCGCCTCCCGGCGGCGGCGGACTCGGCATGCACGTCATCCCGGTCGAAAAGGCCATCGACGGCTGCAGTGCCGCCATCGACAAAGAACGTCTCAGCTACTGGCTGAAGAAATATGACAAGTTCTGTCTGGACGTCTGCTCCTGCAGACGGCAGCAGCGCATCCGCGGCGAAGGCGCCGGCGACATCGAAGACTACATGTGTATCGCGGTCGGCGATATGGCAGAGTACCTCGTCGAGACCGGCAAAGACGCCTACTACTGCACCTATGAAGACGTCATGGACGTCCTCGAAAGAGCGGAGAAACGCGGCTACGTCCACCAGATCACCAACCTGGACGGCCCTGACAAGATCGTCGGCGTCTGCAACTGCCCGAACACCAGCTGCAACGCGCTGAAGACCTCTCAGCTCTTCAACACCCCGAACATGTCCGCCTCCGCATACCGCGCACACGTCGAGAAAGACAAGTGTGTCGCCTGCGGCAAGTGCGTCGAAGTCTGCCCGGTCGGCGCTGCCAAGCTCGGTCAGAAACTTCCGAAGAAAGACGGTTCCCTCATTGAATACCCGAAGAGCGCTCTGCCGGATGAGACCCCCTGGGGCCCCGACAAATGGAACCTCAACTACCGCGACGACGGCAAGATCAACACTTATGAGACCGGTACGTCCCCCTGTAAGGGCGCCTGCCCGGCTCACCTCGCCGTCCAGGGTTACATCAACATGGCAGGCCAGGGCCGCTTTGAAGACGCTCTGAAGCTCATCAAGCAGGACAACCCGCTGCCGGCCGTCTGCGGCGCCATCTGCAACCGCCGCTGCGAAGACCGCTGCACCCGCGGCACCATCGACCGCCCGGTCGCCATCGACGAGATCAAGAAGTTCATCGCCGGACTGGAACTCAAAGAAGAGAATCGGTACATCCCGGAATGCGGCAACGGCCTCATGAACGAGTATGGCGATGAATACAAAGTCGCCGTCATCGGCGCCGGCCCCGCAGGTCTCTCCGCTGCCTACTACTGCCGTATGTACGGCTACCCCGTCACCGTCTTCGAGAAAGAGGACAAACCCGGTGGTATGCTCCGTTACGGTATCCCGACCTATCGTCTTGACAAGGCCATCATCGACGCCGAGATCGACGTCATCGAAAAGATGGGCGCCGAGTTCAAGTACGGTGTGGAAGTCGGCAAGGACATCACCCTCGACGACCTCCGCGCGCAGGGTTATAAAGCATTCTGCATCGCCATCGGCATGCAGACCGGCCGCAAGGTCGGCATCCCGGGCGAAGAGTACACCGTCTCCGGTGTCGACTTCCTCCGCTCCATCAACGACGCTCCGAAGGCTGACGCCCTGAGCGGCAAGACTGTCGTCATCGGCGGCGGCAACGTTGCCATCGACGTCGCCCGCACCGCCATCCGCGCCGGTTCCGACAAGGTCGCCATGTACTGCCTTGAGTCCGCCGAAGAGATGCCGGCCGCCAAGGACGAGGTCGAAGAGGCCAAGGCCGAGACCATCGAAGTCAACAACGGCTGGGGCCCGAAGGAAGTCCTGGTCAAAGACGGCAAGGTCACCGGCATCGTCCTGAAGAAGTGCACCAGCGTCTTCGACAAAGACCATCGCTTCAACCCGCAGTATGACGAAAACGACGTCATCACTGTCGAGTGCGACAACGTCCTCATGTCCGTCGGTCAGGCTCCCGTCTGGGGCAACCTGCTCGATGGCACCAAGGTCGAGCTTCGCGGCAACGGCACTGCCGTGGCAGATCCTGTCACCCTGCAGACCGCCACGCCCGACGTCTTTGTCGCCGGTGACATCAACCACGGCGCCCGCTTCGCCATCGACGCCATCGCCGACGGCCGTGAGTTCCAGGTCTCCGCTCACCGCTTCGTCCATGAGGGCCAGCAGATGAAACTCGGCCGCGACCTGCGCGAGTTCCCCGAGCTCGACCGCGACGACATCCTCGTCGAGAGCTACGACAACTCCCCGCGTCAGGCCCCCGGATTCAAGCCCGGCGAAGCCACTGCCACCTTCGACGACCTCCGTCTCCCCTTCACCCAGGAGCAGATCCAGATCGAAGCGGGCCGCTGCCTCAAGTGCGGCGCCACCACTGTCGACCGGAACCGCTGCATCGGCTGCGGCCTCTGCACCACGCGCTGTGAATTCGATGCCATCTCGCTCAAACGCGACATGCCGCAGAACACCGCAATGTACACGGCGGAAGACGGCATGAACAAGGCCATCCTTCCCTACATCGCCAAGCGTGCGGTCAAGATCGCCAAGAATGAAGTCAAGGCGAAGGCCGGAAAGGTCCTCGGCAAATAAGTCGGCAGGGTTCCTTGAAAAAAGCATTGCTTTTTCGAACGTTCCGTGCTATTATATTTGCCTGTAACAACGAGAAGGAGGTGCGCTATACATGCCGAACATCAAGTCTGCTAAAAAACGTGTTCTTGTCAACAACACGAAGGCTCAGAGAAACAAGTCCCGCAAGTCTGCTCTGAAGACTGCTCTCAAAAAGGCGAACACCGCTATTGAGACCAACGCGGCTGACAAAGACGTTCTCGTCAAAGAAGCCATCAAGAAGATCGACCAGGCTGCTGCCAAGGGTATTCTTCACCCGAACAACGCGGCCCGCAAAAAGTCGGCCCTCATGACGAAGGCGAATGCGGCTGAATAAGCGCAGCTCTTCTTACTCATAGAACAGCAAAAGACCTCAGGAGTTATCCTGAGGTCTTTTTTCGTTTGGTTATTGCGCGCTGTCGGGAGCAGGTTCGACAAAACCGATCTCCTTGAGCAGGAACTGCTGGCCGCCGAGGATCTTCTTGTTCCGGGACCCGCATTTCGGGCACCGTCCCTCGTTCGCCATGACATTGTACATGGCGTGGCAGTCGAGGCAGAGCCCCTCTCCTCTCGGACGGATCATCTTGAGTTCCGCCCCTTCGAAGATAGGACGGTCCTCGATCACGACTTCGAAGTACTTTTCAAAGAAGACCGGAAGGTACCCGGACAGTTCTCCGACTTCGAGGGTGATGTAGGCGATTCTGTCGATGTTGTTGTCGATGGCGGTCTGTTCCGCGAGATCGACGGCCCTTTTCAGGACACTGATCTCATGCATCTCGTTTGTCCTCCCAAATTCCCAAATTAGGCGCGGATCTTCCTGATGGCCAGACGTTTGACTTTCTTAGCCTCTTCCTGAACGACTTTCGGGATGATCTTCTCGTAGACCACGCCCTCAGCGCATTCCTCTTCCGGAAGCTTGCTCAGGTGGATCGCGTCGAAATCGCACCGGGTCGTGCACAGTCCGCAGCCGATGCATATCTTCTGATCGACACGGGCGGCGCCGCAGGACAGGCAGCGGGCCGTTTCGGCTTTGACCTGTTCCTCGGTGAAGGTCAGGCGCTCATCGGAGAACGACTTGACCTTTTCGGGGTCTTTGCCCGGGACCTGGCGGATGCCGCGGTCGTAACTGGAGACGACCATGTTGTCCTTGTCGATGTAATGATAATTATCTCTCCGAACACGGCCTAATGTCAAGCTGTGACCTTCCCAGACGTAACGGTGGACGGATTCCGCGCCTTCCTTACCGGCCGCAATGGCACGGATCGCGAAGTTCGGACCGGTATAGACGTCGCCGCCGACGAAGATGTCGGGTTCGGCCGTCTGATAGGTCCAGCTGTCCGCTTTGGCGGTGCCGTTCCGGTTCGTCTCGACTTTGGTGCCCTCAAGGAGTCCGCCCCACTGGATGGACTGGCCGATGGCGGCGAGGACGAAGTCCGCGTCGAGGGTCATGGTGTCGTTTTCATCGTACTTCGGAGCGAAGCGATGGTCGGCATCGAAAACGCTGGTGCACTTCTTGAAGATGACGGAAGTGACTTTGCCGTTCTTCGCGACGATCTCTTTCGGGCCCCAGCCGCACTCGACAACGATGCTCTCTTCTTCGGCTTCGAGGACTTCATCGTCCGCCGCGGGCATTTCCTCACGGGACTCGAGGCAGAGCATGGTGACCTTGTCGGCGCCGTAACGGATGGCCGTACGGGCCACGTCGACCGCGACGTTGCCGCCGCCGACGACGATGACGTTGCCGGACAGTTTGGGCATCCGCTCGAACGCGACATCTCTCAGGAAGTCGATGCCGGAGACGACGCCTTCGGAGTCTTCGCCGGCCACACCGAGTTTCCGGCCGCCCTGTGCGCCGATGGCCACATAGAAGCCCTTGTAGCCTTCGTCGCGGAGCTGCTGGATGGTGACATCTTTGCCGACTTCGACGCCGCATTTGATCTCGACGCCGAGTTCACGGACGACATCGATCTCCGCGTTGACGACGTCTTTCTCCAGACGGAAGTTCGGCATACCGAACGTCATCATACCGCCGGGGACCGGCTCTTTCTCGAAGACCGTGACGTCGTGGCCCCAGACCGCCAGATAGTAAGCGGCGGACAGGCCGGCAGGACCGGAACCGATGACAGCGACTTTCTTGCCCTCGTCGAATTTCTTCTCGGGGACGTAGCGGGTCTCGGCTTTGAGGTCGAGGTCTGCCACGAACTTCTTGACTTCGTCGATGGCGACCGGCTGGTCGATATCGCCGCGGGTACAGACCTGTTCACAGAAGCGTGCGCAGACGCGTCCGCACATCGCCGGGAACGGGTTCTCTTTCTTGATGAGGGCAAGCGCTTCGTCGTACTTGCCTTCGCTGGCTTTCTTCAGGTAGCCCTGGACCGCGATGTGGGCCGGGCAGTCGGTCTTACAGGGAGCGGTGCCGGTCTCGGGGACGACGTTGTCACGTCCGCCCTCTAAGAACTCGGGGCCGTTCCAGTGTTTCGGATGAAGCACGGCGCGGTCGTCGTTGATGACCGGGGACGCGATGTCGACCGGGTTCTTCTGGCAGAGCTTCTGACCGAGTTTGACCGCGTTCTGCGGGCAGACCTCGACGCAGCCGCCGCAGGCGACACAGTTGTTCGGGTCCACAGACGCTTTGTAGTTGGAGGCGGACAGGTTCGGGGAACTGGTCCACCAGGCCGTGCGGAGCGCCATACAGGTGTCCCACGGGCAGTTGCAGATGAACAGCGAGAACCGGGAGCCGTCGATGTTCGACTGCTGATGGACATAGCCGAGTTCTTCCGCTCTCTTGAGTTTCTCTTCCGCTTCGGCTCTCGTCAGGCGGCGGGCCTTGCCCATCCGGATGCAGCTCTCGGCATAGTCGCCGAGGTTGATGCACCATTCGCCTTCGAGGTCGGCGGTACCTTCTCCGCACATGACGCGGAGTTTGCGGCACTCACAGGGCGCGACGCCGATGCTTTCACCGGCCCAGTCGAGCCAGTAGGAGATCTCTTCCCAGTCGACCTTGCGGGTCTCGTTCTCGATCGCCTTTTCGACCGGGATGGCGCGCATGAGCGCGACGCCCATGTAGCCGCCCCAGGTGATCTTCTTCTGCAGGTCGAGGACGTAGTTCAGGAACGCGGGCGCCGTCTCCGGATAGCGGTCCGTCCGCTCTTTGGTCATGACGGTGGACTCCATGGAGCCGGGCGCGAAGACCGGCAGCTGGCACTTGTCCTCCTCCCCGGGTTTGTTGCAGTATTCGAGCAGACCGATGTAGCAGAGGTCATAGACCATCTGCGCCGTGTCTTCGATGCTCATGTTTTCTTCCGCGGCGAGCTCCGGGATCGTGTACTCGTGGCGGTGTTTCATCTTCAGCGCGAAGTCGACCTGAGCGTCGCTCAGCTGGCGGTTGAAGAAGATGTACTCCCAGGAATTCTCATCCGGGACCGGGTTGAACATGTTGATGTGACGAACCAGTTTGATGAGGTTCTTGCGGGGTGCCTGCCCCTTCGTTTCCTCCCAATACGGTTCCAGGCATTTTTTCTCACCATCGGTGAGTGTGTGCGGTGTACGGAACATAGATTACCTCCCAAAACATTGTTAAAATCATAACTATTATACCTTTATCATTTTAACAGAGCGGGGCGATGTACGGAAGAAGCGCACACGTGACATAATTGACACATTGTCTCATTATGATACAATAATGTTGTTATATCTCATTTTCGCACATCGCCAAAAAAGGAGGTTCGTCAATATGCCCGAACGCACTCGCCTGACCATTTTACACGCGTTCGACCGCCTTGTGGAACGGGTCGGTTTTTCGAAGATCACGGTCTCCATGCTCGTCAAGGAGGCGGGCGTCTCCCGTGCCACCTTCTACCGGTATTTCAAGGACAAATACGACGTCATGAACTACAACTACAAGCAGATGGTGGACACCGCTTTCACGCCGGAACGCATCGACACGCTTGAGGACCTCTTCCTCATCTTCTACCAGATGGGCCGCACCTACTGGCAGCCCCTCGTGCGCATGTTCGACTCCACCGGTATCAACTCCCTCTCCCACTTCATCGCCGACTACAGCTATGAAGCTGCCAAGAAGATCGTGGAAGAGAACTGGGGGCGGGAGCTCAACGAGACCGAGCGGTTAAAACTCCGGGTCTTTGCCGGAGGCTGCAGCTACATGTACGAGGACTGGATCCGCGGCAAATATGAGATGTCTCCGGAAGAAGCGGCGCACGCGCTTTATATGGTAGTCCCGGAAGAATTCCAGGGTTACCTCTGGGGCGATGAACGATCCTGACTCTGAAAACAAAAAAGACCTCAGGGAACCCTGGGGTCTTTTTAAATATCGTTCACGCAGACAGCCGGTCGAGGTCGACGGCGCCGTCGATGCCGGGCACTGTACCGGTCTTGGAATATTGCCAGAAGTCGTACGCTCCGCCATAGACGGGGCGATCGTTGTTTGTGTACTCCGCGAGCCAGATGGAGATGCCGGCATTGCGAAGCGCGTCGGCATCGAGCCGGTCATTCAGGTACCAGCGGTTCGCGTAGACGCCGGGGGTGTACCCCTTGTCGGAGATGACCTCAGCGAAAGCGAGGGCGATTTCTGTCCGCTGTGCTTTGGTCAGCCCGTCGGCTCGGCCCTTCCCCTCCGTTCCGGTGTCCTCGATGTCGAGGAAGACCGGCAACTTCAGGTTGGCGCCGTTGAGGCTCTTCAGGACGGCCTTGGCCTCTTCCCTTGCCTCGTCCGCATTGACGGCCTGCGAGTAGAAGTAGACGCCCCGGTCCACGTGGTGGAACCAGGCGCGGCGCATGTTCCGTTTGAACCGGGTGTCCTGGTAGATCTCCCCGGTGCGGTACGTGCGGCCTCCGGCCCGGATGACCGCGAACTGGACCCCGTTCTCCGAGACCTCGTCCCAGCGCACGGTCCCGTTGTGGGACGACACATCGATGCCGTACGTGTTGCCGGGATTCTCCGTCCGCAGGAACGGGATGGTGATCGCGATGATCAGGACCGCCAGCGCCAGGAACTGCAGTCCTCCTTTGATGAGCGGTCGATTCTGTTTCCAAAACTTTTTGATCCGTTTCTGAAAAGAGCCGCCCCGGCCCCGTTTACGGGCCATTATTTGATGTTCTCCGGATAGACACCGTTCGCGACGAGGTCGGCGAACGCGTCTTTGACGGTGGGGATGTCTTCCTTATAGGTCATGCCGAACCATTTGTCGGTCGTCGGGAGGACGACGCAGTCGGCAGTTCCTTCATTGATGAGGTCGCCGATGATGACCGGGATGAGGAATTCCGCTTTGAGGTCGCCTTCCGGGATGCTCTTCAGGAATTCCGGGAACTTCTGTTCCAGAGCACCGATGAAGTCGGCCGGGAGGCCCCACATGTTCATGGAGACCGGGGTCTCGTCATCGTAGTACGTGATGTCGTCGCCGTTGCGGACCGCGGCGCGGCCGTCCAGCTTCTCGATGTTGTGGGTCTCGACGATGTCGGTGAGGAGACCGTTTTCTTCCCTGCAGACGCCGCGGGTGACGGTGCCGTTGTCGGAGAGCGTGTTCTTCAGCTGGAAGCCTGCCATGCAGAGGTGGTGGACGCCGTTCTCGACGGTGGCCTTGCCGCTCTGCAGGAAGTCGTGGATCTGGACGAATGCTTCCTTGCCGTAGTAGTCATCGGCATTGATGATGGCGAAGGGCTCATCGACCAGGCCGCGGCAGGCAAGGACCGCCTGACCGGTGCCCCACGGTTTGGTCCGCTCGCCGGCGGTGAAGCCTTCTGGCAGGTCGTTCAGATCCTGGTAGGCATAGGCGACTTCGATTTTCTGTTCGGTCCGGTCGCCGATGACCTCCCGGAAGTCCTTGTCGAGGTCTTTCCGGATGACGAAGACGATCTTGTCGAAACCGGCTTCGATGGCATCGTGGATGGAATAG
>ONJD01000090.1 GCA_900317985.1 uncultured Eubacteriales bacterium
TATAACACATTTTGCATGTCAGTCATTCTCCCCTGCCGCTCACAGTTCTTCCGGTTCGAAGGCCGGCATGAGGCGGAGCTTGTGCAGGTTGATGCGGTGCAGGCGGTCGATCTTCGCTTTGGTCTCCTCGTCGTCGATCTCGCCGGTGCGGATGTACCGGTCGAGCACCGCGTACGTGAAGCCGAGTTTCTCCTCATCGCCCACACCGGACAGACCGTCGGAGGGCGTCTTCTTCACGAGTTTCTCCGGCAGGCCGAGCACCTCGCCGATCTGCAGGACTTCCTCCACGCAGAGGTGCGCCAGCGGACTGAAGTCGCCAGCCGCGTCGCCGTACTTCGTAGAGTAACCGACGTAGTCTTCAGACAGGTTGCAGGTGTTCGCGACACGGGCGCCGTTCGGCAGCATCTGTCCAACGGCGTACAGGGTCGCCATGCGGAGCCGCGGCGGCAGGTTGATGCGCGTGTCGTTGGACAGCTCATTCCGGCCGGTGATCTCCGCCAGCTTCCCGCTGCCCTCGAGCATGTGCTTCATGCCCTGGAACGCCTCTTCAATGTTCAGCTCCACGAAGGGGATGCCGATGGCGGCCACCAGTTCCCGGGAGTCTTCGATGTCCGGCTGCACGCCGTTCGGCATGAGCACGCCGACGACGCGGTCCGCACCCAGAGCTTCCGCGCAGAGGGCAGCGGTCACACTGGAGTCCTTGCCGCCGGAGACGCCGACGACCGCCGAGCAGGTCGGGCCGTTCTCGGCAAAGTAGTCGCGGATCCACTGGACGACTTCATTTTTGGTTTTTTCCGGGTTCTTGAGCATAATGCGTTCCTCTCTTAATGAGCTTTCAGCGGCAGCCAGTGGAAGGCGCCGTAGAGGTCGGTCAGGCGGTACGTGAACATGCAGCCTTCGTTGTCGACCTTCAGGGAGTAGAGTTTCAGTCCGTTCTGTCCGACGGTAAAGGCGTTGCCGAGATCGTACTCGTCTTTCACGGAACCGTCTTCGGTGTAGTGGTCACAGAGCAGCTGGATAGTGTCCCCCGCCTCAATGGCGATGAGCCCCTTGTGCTCGACATCGACGTCGTAGATCTTCTCCGCGCCGAGGACGGTGTCGTCACCGGTCTCCTCGTTGAATTCCACGATGATGTTGACGCGTTCCCCGTTGAGTTCCGCCGGGATGAACTTCGTGGTGACATACTTGCCGTTGCCGTCCTCGTCGAGGTCGGAGACCGGGTACATCGCCGCGAAATGGCCGTCCAGAGTGATCCAGTTGCCGGTCCACTCGTCGATGAGGTCGCCCTCGTCGGTGAACTTCGCGGTGTTGTCGAGACCGAGGTCGAGCCAGCCGCCGTGGTTCTCGTCAGGGACGAAGACGTTGACTTCGGCCGCTTTGATCTCGGACCACTGTTCGTCGGTCAGGGCCAGGACGTCCTTGCCGTTCTTGATGACCGGCGCAAGGTCGGTCGCGTTCGTCAGGGCGCGGGTGGACAGCTGGCCGGCCGCTTCACGGATCATGGCGTCCGTCATCCAGGTGGCTCTTCCGCCGAACAGGGACGAGAAGTCGGTGCCGCCATAGTACTGGCCGCCGGTGGTCGCATAGCCGGAGTTGCCGGACTGCGCCTGGCCGAGCATGTTGTAAAGGTCATTGACGGTGTAGCTGCCGTTGTACTGGACATACGGGCTGCTGGAGCCGCCGTACTGACCGTTCTGGCTGTAGGTGTTTCCGGACGTGTTGTAGTTGTAGTACTGACCGCCGGTCAGGAGGTCGAACAGCGACGAGCCGGAGCTGTTGGACGTGATCTGTCCGGCCGACTCCATCGTCGCGTACTGACGGACGGAGCCCGCGAACGCCTCATCCATCTCGATCTCATCGTAGATCTGAGACATGGCGTTCATGTACCGAAGGTTGCTGTTCGGGAAGTACAGGGAAAGACCGTGGGCGTCCGCGACGCCTTTGGCACGGTTATACTTGACCGCGTTCTGGACCTTTTCCGCCAGCGCTTTCGCCTTGGCGCTGTCGAGCTTCAGACAGAAGTCGACGAGGTCGACCTGGTCGAGGCGATTCGCCGCGGAGAACTCTTTCGCCGTGCTCCGGGCATTCGCGACGTCCATGTAATGGTCCGAGGTCAGGGTCGACTGGAGGTCGTTGCCGAACTCCGTCAGGGCGGCCGGGACCGTCCCTTTCAGTTCCGCGAGGTCGATCATGGAAAGGGTCGTCATGGAGCCGTACCCGTAGTAGTTCATCTGGCCCTGAGACTTCGCGGTGAAGTCGTCGAGGATCCGTTTGCCGAGCTGCAGGGTCGGAGTGGATGTATTGGCATTGAGGTCGGACAGCCAGTTGGTGTAGTACCAGCCGGTGCCGGGCTCCGATTCTTCGGAGGCGATGAAGTAGTCGGCGTAGGGCTCGATCGCGATCGCGTTCTCGAGCGTGGCCATCAGGCAGGCGTCGAACCCGACGAAGTCGAATTTCACGCCGCCGTCTTTGAGCGCTTTGGCCACTTCGTTGGTGGTCATCGTGTCATTCGTGTAGATCTCATCGCGGCCGTAACCGGCAACACTGCCGCCGCCATGGTCCCAGAGGATGAGCATGTAGCGGTCTGCCGGAGCCTGCTTCTTCGCGAACTGGATGAACGAGGAGAGCGTCTCCGGTTTGGTCATGGCAGCGCTCCGCAGCGTCTCGAGGCGCTGCAGGCCGCGGGACGTGGCACTCCACCGCTCGATGTTCCGGGTGCTCATGACATTGTTCTGCCAGCGCCGGGTACCGCCGGTCTCGACGACGATGTTCAGGTTCTGGTTGTCGAGGTCGGCATGGAGGATCTCATTGAGGTCCATCGTGGCCATACCGGTCTGAGACTCGAGGTCGGAGCCGATGATGTAGAGCATCAGCGTGACTTTGTCCTGGCCGTTGCCCTTGAGGGCCGTGAACTTGGACCGTGCAGCGCCGTCCACGTTCTGGTCCACCACGGACTCATCCGTATTGGACACAGCCGAGCTGTTGCTGTAGGTCGTGTAGTACGGCTGGACGTTGCTGCCGGTGCTTCCGCCGAACCCGGCAAAGCTTCCGATGATGCCGAGGATGATGGCTAAGATGGTTCCGATGATGCCCATGCCGCCGGCACGGGTCACGACGGGTCTGTGACCGCCGCCACCGTTGTAGCCGCCGCCGTTGAAACCGCCGCCGCCAAAGCTTCCGCCGCCGGAGGGGCCGCCGGAGAATACGTGTCCGGAACCGCCGCCGACATGTTCGGTCCTGCTGTGAGGTCTTCCTTCTGGCATATGAGTGCCTCCTTCAACTGAACGTAGTTACCGTTTGCTTTACTTTAATAAGATAATACCATAAATCGCGAATCAAAACGCAAAAAATGTGTAAAAAGAAAAATCCCGAAGCCGTTCGGCTTCGGGATTTGTAGTTGTCGTAAGATTCCCGGCAGGGCAGTTATCTCTTGGAGAACTGCGGTGCGCGACGGGCACCTTTGAGACCGTATTTCTTTCTTTCCTTCATTCTCGGGTCTCTGGTGAGGAAACCAGCCTTCTTGAGCTGCGGGCGAAGGGTCTCGTCATACTCAAGGAGAGCTCTGGAAAGACCGTGACGGATGGCACCGGCCTGACCGGAAACGCCACCGCCCTGGACGCGGACGACGATGTCGAACTTCTCGGTGAGGCCGAGCAGCTCGAGCGGCTGACGGACGATGACCTTCAGGGTCTCAAGACCGAAGTAATCGTCGATGTCTCTTTCGTTGATGGTGATCTTACCGGTACCCGGATAAACGCGAACGCGGGCAACGGAGCTTTTTCTGCGGCCAGTGCCGTAATAGAAATTACTTTCGTACATGTGTTACCCTCCCTTAAAATTCACGTGCTTCCGGCTTCTGAGCCTCATGTTTGTGCTCAGGACCAGCATAGACATGCAGACGAGTGAGAGCCTTGCGGCCAAGAGTGTTGTCGGGGAGCATGCCCTTGACAGCCTTCTTGATGACGAACTCAGGCTTCTCAGCCATCAGCTTCTTGTAGTTGACCTCTTTGAGGTTACCGATGTAACCGGTGTGATGATAGTACATCTTCTGATCGAGTTTCTTACCGGTCAGAACGACTTTGTCCGCATTGATGACGACGACGAAATCGCCGGTGTCAACATGGGGAGTAAAGATCGGTTTGTGTTTGCCGCGGAGAAGAGTTGCGGCTTCAGTAGCAAGAGCACCAAGGGTCTTGCCTTCTGCGTCAAGCAGATACCATTTACGCTCAACTTCGTTGGCTTTCGGCATATAAGTTGACATACCTGTTCCTCCAAATAGTTTTTGTTGCCCGACTATAGTAACACCGCGCCTATTCAGAGTCAACAATAAATTTTCGAAATTTTGATTTAGATATGCACTATCTCCGTTTTTCTCGTTTTTTCTCCATTTTTCTGGCGATTTACTGATTTGTGATTTTTAAAAATTTTAGGACCCGCAGACCGCGGATCCTAATAATTTATACATATTCGTGGTCCACGACCACCCGGACACTGTAGTCCGGCAGGGCCGCGCGTGCCAGCTCTCTGACCTGTTCGCGAAGCGGTCCCTCGTCCCCCATCGTCGCCACCGGGAAGTCGATCTCGAAGACGACACGGTCCTTCGGTTCCTGGTGGACGATGCGGATGTCCTGGAGTTCGAAGTCCGGGAACAGCGGGCGGAACGTCTCTTCCAGCGTCGCGCGGATCGCCCTCACCTCTTCCGTGTCCTCCATGGCAGGGTCCACGTGGATGACGGCCTTGCAGCCGAGTTCCTTGCGCAGCATGTGCTCCGCGTAGTCCACTTCGTCGTGGATGGCGGACAGCGACAGGTCACCGAAGGCGACCGCGTCGAGCGTGATGTATCGGATGCCGTGGCCGTAGTCATGGACGACGATGTCGTGCACACCGAGCACGTGGGGCTGGCGGAAGACGATCTCCTTTACCTGCTCGACAAACTCCGGGTCGGGTTTGCTGCCGAGGATCGGCGAAATGGTCTCCCGAACGCTCTGAGCGCCCATGACGAGGACGAACAGGCCGACGAGGAAGCCGCCGTACGCGTCCACGTTGAACGAGGTGAAGCGGGACAGGACCATGGCCAGGATGACGACCAGTGTCACGAAGACGTCGGCGATGCTGTCCACGGCGACCGCTTTCAGGGTCGGCGAATCGAGCTTCTTCCCGTAGCCCCGATTGTAGGCGAACATGTAGAGCTTCAGGAGCACGGAGCCGCCGAGGACAAGGAAGCTGACCAAGCCGGGCGTCACCGGTTCCGGATGGATCATCTTGCCG
>ONJD01000004.1 GCA_900317985.1 uncultured Eubacteriales bacterium
CCTCGACGACATGGACGGTCAGAAGATCGACGCGTTCTGCTCCGGTGTCGGCACCGGCGGCACGCTGTCCGGTATCGGCAAAGTCCTGAAGGAAGCGAATCCGGAGATCGCTATCGTGGCCTGTGAGCCCGATAACGCCGCCATCCTGAGCGGAGGCAACATCGGGACCCATCTGCAGATGGGCATCGGCGACGGGGTCATCCCGGCCATTTTAGACCAGTCCATCTACAACGACATCCGCATCGTCACCGATGAAGAGGCGCTGGAGACCACCCGCCGTCTGGCCGCGGAAGAGGGCATCCTCTGCGGCATTTCGAGCGGAACGAACGTCTCGGTCGCCCTGAAGCTGGCAAAGGAACTCGGCAGAGGGAAGACGGTCGTCACGGTCCTTCCGGACACGGGCGAGCGGTACTTCAGCACCATCCTTTTTGAGTAAACCGTTTTAAAACAACGTACCTATTGCACTTTCTGTTCAATTGCGCTATAATCCTCTTATAATTATAAATATAATTATAAAGGAGGAGTTTGGAAATGCCGGAATTCACTTATGAGATCACGGAAGAATACGGTGTTATGAGCGCATGGGCAAAGGTGTCACCCTCAATGAGGAAGAAGCCGCTGAGCTCAAAGAGCTTCTGAACGGGATCAAAGACCTTTGATCCGTCTTTGAACACCAGAGAATTGAACACCGGTAGTCGTCCGAATGGACAGGCGCCGGTGTTTTTTCTTGGAATATGTCACAGAATCCTCTCTGCGGCCGTCTAAGGAGTGTAACAGCAATGGAGGTGGAAACAGTGCCCATGGACAGAGAATGGTTCTCGGAGCAGATCCGGGACAGGGAAGCGGCGATGTACGCGCTCGCGATGAGTTATATGAAGCACGAGGACGATGCCCTCGACTGCATGCAGCAGAGTATCCTGAAGGCGTACGAGCATCTCGGCTCCCTCAGAGACCCGGAGAAGTTCCGCCCGTGGATCTACGGGATCCTCATCAACTGCTGCAAAGACGAACTGCGGCGGAAGAAGCGTGCCGGGGTTTCGGAAGAGCAGGCGGAAGACCGCCCGGCGCCGGAAGCCCCCGTCTCGACCGAGACGAAACAGGTCCTTTGGAACGCTGTGGACCGCCTCTCGGAACCGTATCGGACGGTGCTCATCCTCTTCTATTATGAAGACCTGCCGACGGCAGACATTGCCGCGGCAATGGACACCCGGCCTGCCACGGTCCGCAAACAGCTGGAGCGCGCACGGGAACTGCTGAAAGCAGAACTCGAGAAGGAGGGATTCGATGAAACTGAATGACGATACTCTTCGCAGGATGGCTCAGGAAGAGCGTGCGGAGGCCGGGGTGCCGGACCATGTCCGGTCTGCCGTCGAGGAGACGCTGGCGTCTCTGCCGGAGACTCCGGAACAGCCGAAGGTCACAGAGCTGCCGAAGAGAAGAAGATACTGGAAGATCCCCGCTACCATCGCGGCGGCATTCCTCGCCGTGTTCCTGATCCTCCCGAACACCGGCTACCCGGTGGCACAGGCCCTCTCGCAGATCCCGGTCCTCGGGACCGTATTTGAGGCCGTCACCTTCCGGGAGTACGCCGAGGAGACGGATACGACTGAAGTGAACGTGAAGACCCCGAAGATCGAAGCGGAACAACAGGGGAAAGCGGCCGCGGACGCGGTCAGCAAAGAGATCGACGCCATGAACGAGGCGGCGGTGAAGCAGTTCCGGAAGGAACACAAAGACGGCGGCTACGGCAGCCTCGACATCTACTACGATGTGGCGGCGGACACCGACCGCTGGTACACGGTCCGCGTCGTCCGGGAAGAGACGGAAGCCTCGGGCGCCGTCGAGACGGACTACTACACCTTCGACAAGACGACGGGTGAGAGCGTCATCCTCTCGGACCTCTTTGAGAAGGACGCGTACATCGCCCACATTTCAGAGAACATCAAAGACCAGATGCGGGCGCAGATGAAGCAGGACGACAGTGTTTCCTATTTCATCGACTCCGACCTGCCCGACGAGGACTTCTCGGAGATCGACCCGAATCAGGACTTCTACATCGACAAAAACGGCGACCTCGTCGTCTGCTTTGACGAGTACGAAGTGGCGCCCGGCTCCATGGGCACCGTGTCGTTCAAGATCCCGAAGAGCGTCTACCGCGCCGACCTGCACCCCGAATACCGATAAAACAGCATGACCAGGTTCCCCGAAGCCGAAAGGCCTCGGGGATTTTATTTCGCCGGGCTCAACCGATGAATATGAGGCAAGGGGAGGAGAAAAGTTGTCCGGCGAGGCGCAGGGGGGAGCAGCGCGATGCTTTAAAGGCGTGCGGGGGTATGGCTTGGCAAGCCTCGACGGACCTTTTCGACGGAACCGATAAAAGCCCGGCGAAATCCTTTTAATATTAGAGGATTTATGGTAAAATACTATGGCTATTTTTTCGAAAGTTGGTGACCGATTTGGCAGTATCTCCGGAAGCGCTGAACCGGCAATTTGAATACATGACGGAAGTCAAACGTCTCCTGCAGGACCGTTTTGGCGATGTACCTCCGAAAGCCTTTACGCACACGTACGGCTGCCAGGGCAACGTCGCCGACGGTGAGCGCATCGACGGCCTCCTCGAGCAGATGGGCTACGAGTTCACGAACGACCCGTCGGAAGCGGACTTCATCCTGTTCAACACCTGCGCGGTGCGGGAACACGCGGAAGAGCGCGTCTACGGCAACGTGGGACGGCTCAAGAAGTTCAAGGAGACGAACCCGAACCTGGTCATCGCCCTCTGCGGCTGCATGGTCCAGCAGGAACACGTCGCGAAACGCCTCAAAAGCCATTTCCCGTACGTGGACCTCGTCTTCGGCACCCATGTCCAGTACAGGGTCCCGGAGCTCCTCTGGAACGTCCTCAGCACCGGAGAGCGGGTCTTTGACATCACGGAGGACGACAACGACATCGCGGAGGGCCTTGTGCCTCGCCGGAACCATCCGTTCAAGGCGTTCCTGCCCATCTCATACGGCTGCAACAACTTCTGCACGTTCTGCGTCGTGCCCCACGTCCGGGGAAGAGAGCGGAGCCGGAAATACGAGGACATCCTCGCCGATGCCCGCCAGCTCGTGGCGGACGGCTACAAGGAGATCATGCTCCTCGGCCAGAACGTCAACTCCTACGGCAACGACTTCGGCGAGAAGGAACTCTTCCCGAAGCTTCTGAAAGACATCAACGACATCCCCGGCGACTTCCTCATCCGATTCATGACCTCGCATCCGAAGGACTGCTCCCACGCCCTCATCGACACGATGGCGGAGTGTGAGAAGGTGGAAAACCACCTGCACCTGCCGGTGCAGTCCGGCAACAGTGAGGTGCTCCACCGGATGAATCGCCACTACGACAGAGAGAAGTACCTCGAGACCGTCGCCTATGCCCGGGAAAAACTGCCGGACCTCTCTATCACGAGCGACATCATCGTCGGGTTCCCCGGAGAGACGCACGAGCAGTTCCTCGACACCATTTCCCTCATTGAGGAAGTGGGCTACTCGGCGCTCTATACCTTCATCTACTCCCCGAGAGTCGGGACGCCCGGCGCCCGTATGCCGGACCCCGTCTCCGCGACCGAGAAACAGCAGTGGTTCGAAGAGCTCCAGTTCGCCCAGGAGCAGGTCGCCGCGAAGCAGTCGGCGACCACGAAGGGCAAAACGTTCCGCGTCCTCGTCGAAGGCCGCAACAAGGCCGGACGGCTCTGCGGACGGAACTCCGGCAACACGATGATCGAATTCGACGGGCCGGACGAACTGATCGGCACGTTCCGGAACGTGGTCATCACCGAACCCCTGACCTGGATCTTAAAAGGCGAACTCGCCTGACGAAACGATACTATTAGAAAGAGTGTGGACCAATGGCGGAATTCACCCCCATGATGCAACAGTACCTCTCCATCAAGGAAGAGTACAAAGATACCATCCTCATGTACCGGGTCGGAGACTTCTATGAGATGTTCTTCGACGACGCGAAGCTGGTGTCCTCCGTGCTGGACCTCGTCCTGACCGGCAAGGACTGCGGCAAGGAGGAGCGCGCCCCCATGTGCGGCGTGCCGTTCCACAGCGTGGACCCGTACATCGCCCGCCTCGTGGCGAAGGGATACAAGGTCGCTATCTGTGAACAGGTGGAGGACCCGGCTCTGGCAAAGGGCCTCGTCAAACGGGAAGTCATCCGCATCGTGACCCCCGGCACCGTCATCGAGAGTTCCATGCTCGACGAATCGAAGAACAATTACCTGTGCGCCGCCTTCCACGCGGAGGGGAAGACCGGCATCTGCTTCGTGGATGTCTCGACCGGTGAGGTCCAGATGACCGAGCTGGAGGAGTCCCAGAGCGGGGAACGCATCATCAACGAGCTGGGGCGATTCACCCCGCGTGAGATCTTGGTCAACGCGCAGTGTGCCAAACTGAAGGGCTTCAAGTCCTTCGTGGAAAAACAGGAGGGCACCAGCGTCAAGACCCTGAAAGAGGGGGAGACGCGGCTCGAGGACATGGAGCGGGTCGTCACGGACCACTTCGACAGGAGCCTCGAGGAACTCGAACTGACCTCGGAGAACGGGACCCGTGCGCTCGGCATGGCGCTCAGCTATCTCTTTGAGGTCCAGAAGACCGACCTGCAGAACATCCGGGAGATCCAGTTCTACTCGGACAGCAAATACATGAAGCTCGACTTCTCCGCCCGCCGGAACCTCGAGCTCACCGAGACGCTTCGCAACCGGGAGAAGCGCGGCACCCTGCTCTGGGTCCTCGACAAGACCCGGACCGCCATGGGCAAGCGCCTCCTGCGCGCCTGGGTCGAACAGCCCCTGCTGTCGCCCGGCGGCATCACCGAACGCCAGAACGCGGTGCAGTTCCTCGTGAACGACCTCGCTCTGCGCGATGAGATCGCCGACTACATGACGTCCATCCACGACATGGAACGTCTCATCACCCGCATCTCGTACGGCTCTGCGAACGCGAGAGAGCTTCGCAGCCTCTATGAGACCGTACAGTGCCTTCTGCCGATCAAACTGCTCCTGGAGGGCGCAGAGCCCCGTCTGATGCAGCGCATCGAGGAGAACATCGATCCGCTCGAAGACATCATGGCCCTCATCGAGGAGTCCATCGCCGAAGACCCGCCCTTCACGGTCCGGGAAGGCGGCATGATCAAAGAGGGGTACAGCCCCGAACTCGATGAGCTGAGAGACATCGTCGCGAACGGCCAGGGCTACCTCGCCACCATCGAGGCGCAGGAGCGGGAGCGCACCGGCATCCCGAAACTGAAGATCGGCTACAACAAGGTCTTCGGCTATTACCTCGAAGTGCCCCGCTCGTTCCAGGGCGATGTGCCGGAGGAATGGATCCGCAAGCAGACCCTCACGAATGCCGAGCGGTACATCACCGGCGAACTGAAAGAACTCGAATCCAAAGTCCTGGGCGCCCAGGAACGGATCACCAAACTCGAATACGAACTGTTCTGCGGCGTGCGGGAGACCGTCTCGCAGAGCCTCGTCCGCATCCAGCAGACCTCCCACGCGGTGGCCACGCTCGACGTCCTCTGTTCCTTCGCCAAAGTGGCGGTGGACAACGGGTATGTGTGCCCGGAGATCACGGAAGACGGGAGCATCACCATCAAAGACGGCCGCCACCCGGTGGTCGAGAAGATGCTCGACGGCGCGCCCTTCGTCCCGAACGACACCGCGCTCGACCTGAACGACGCGCAGGCCTCCATCATCACCGGTCCGAACATGGCCGGTAAATCGACCTACATGCGGCAGGTCGCGCTCATCGTCCTGATGGCGCAGACGGGCTGCTTCGTTCCGGCCGCGTCCGCGCGCATCTCCATCTGCGACGCCATCTTCACGAGAGTCGGCGCCTCGGATGATCTGGCGTCCGGCCAGTCCACCTTCATGGTCGAGATGACGGAAGTTGCCTCCATCCTGAAGAACGCGACCCGCCAGAGCCTCATCATCCTCGATGAGATCGGCCGCGGCACGTCCACCTTCGACGGCATGGCCATCGCGAAGGCCGTCCTCGAATACGTCTGCAACAAGCGGAAGATCGGGGCCAAGACCCTGTTCGCCACGCACTACCACGAGCTGACGGACATGGAGGAGGAACTCCCCGGCATTCGCAACTATAACATCGCCTGCAAGAAGAGAGGCGACGACATCATCTTCCTGCGCCGCATCGTCCCCGGTCCGGCCGACGGCAGCTACGGCATCGAAGTCGCGAAGCTCGCCGGCGTCCCGAACCCGGTGGTCAAGCGGGCGAGGGAAGTGCTCAAAGAGATCATCGAGGAACAGGAGCGCACGGGAGGCGTCCTGAAAGTCCCGACGGAGATGCCGGCAGAAGCCGACGCATCGCCCGAGGATTTCCAGATCAGTTTCACGAGCCACGCGTCCGATGAGATCCTCGACGAACTGAAGGCGCTCGACGTCAACACGTTCACGCCCATCGAGGCGATGAACTACCTCTACGACCTGTCGAAGCGCGCGAAAGAATCCTGATCATCTGAACCTTAGAAAGGAGGGGCACCATGGCGAAGATCAATGTCCTGCCGAAACACATCGCGGACCTCATTGCCGCCGGCGAAGTCGTCGAACGGCCGTCGTCCGTCATCAAAGAGCTGATGGAGAACGCCATTGACGCGGGTGCCACTTCTCTGACGGTGGAGATCCGTAACGGCGGCGTCACCTACATGCGGGTGACCGACAACGGCTCCGGCATTGCGCGAGACGACATCCGCAACGCGTTCGTGAGCCACGCCACCAGCAAGATCCTGACCGAGGAAGACCTCCACGGCATCGGGACCCTCGGGTTCCGCGGCGAGGCGCTGGCCTCCATCTCCGCGGTCTCCCGGGTCGACGTGCTGACCCGCACGCCCGACGACGAGGCCGGCACCGTCTACAAGATCGAAGGCTCCGAAGAAGTCCTCCTCAGCGACGCGGGCTGCCCCGAAGGCACCACCATCGTCGTCCGGGACCTCTCAACAGCGTGGCCGGCGTCGTCGACCGCATCGCCCTGTCCCATCCCGAGATCTCCATCCGGTTCATCCGGGACGACAAACAGATCCTGGTGACGCCCGGCAACGGCAACCTCAAGTCGACGATCTACTCCGTCTTCGGCAAGGACTTCTCGAATGCCCTCCTGGAGACCTCTTATGAACTGAACGGCGTCTCCGTCGACGGCTTCGTCTCGAAGCCCACCGCGAGCCGCCCGAACCGCTCCATGCAGTTCTTCTTCCTGAACGGCCGTCTCGTCAAGAGTATGACGGCGTCTGCTGCCCTGGAGCGCGCCTACAAGGACTCGATCATGGTCGGCAAGTTCCCGGCCTGTGTCCTCAACATCAACCTGCCCCTCGAGATGGTGGACGTCAATGTGCACCCCGCCAAGACCGAGGTGCGGTTCTCGAATGAACGCCCCGTGTTCGACGCGGTCTATTATGCCGCCAAGAACGCGATCACGGTGAAAGATACCCCGAACCGGCTGACCCTCGCGCAGCAGGAACTGCAGCGTCAGGCGCCCTTCAAACCGGAGACCGGGGAACAGATCAAACTCGACCGGAAAAAGCCCGGCCGCACGGAACTCCCCGAGAAGATCGAGGGCTTCTGGTCGAAGGAACTCCCGAAAGAGTGGGAGCGGAAGGGGAGCGGCTCTTCGAAGAAGAAAAAGACGCCGACTCCGCTGACTGCCTCCGACAAACCGGCCGCTGAGACGACCGGAACGGCGGAAGTGGCCGCCGCGGTCGAGGAACTGAAAAAAGAGGCGTTCGCGGAACCGAAGGCGGCAGAGACGCCGAAACCGGACAGCGGGCCGGTCCCGTATGTCCGCAAGGCGGACCGCCCGGCGGAGGAGCCGAAGAAGGCTCCGGAACCGGAGGAACTGCCCGTCGTCGAAGACGTCCCGGTCGTCCCGTTCTCGGAAGAGACCGAACTGCCGGACTTCCGCATCATCGGGGAGGCGTTCAAGACCTACATCCTCGTCGAGCTCGAGGGCAAGATGCTGATGGTCGACAAACATGCCGCCCACGAGCGGATCCTCTACGACCGGCTCATCGCCAACAAGGAACCGGTCCAGTCCCAGATGCTGCTGATGCCGGTGACCGTCTCTCTGTCGAAAGAGGAGTACTCGGCCGTCCTCGAACAGACCGACCTGTTAAAAGAGGCGGGCTTTGAGATCTCGGACTTCGGCCCCGGGCTCATCGCGGTCCGGGAAGTGCCCGTCATGCTCGAGAACGAGGACGTGACAGTCCTGCTCTCGGAGATCGCGGGGAAACTGCTCGACAAGAGCGACCCGACCCCGGCGAAGCTCGACTGGATGTACAAGAACATGGCCTGCCGCGCCGCCGTCAAGGCAGGGGACGACACACCGCCCGCCGAGCAGGAGAAGTTCATCGAGTACGTCCTGTCTCACCGGGAGGTGCGGTACTGTCCCCACGGGCGTCCCATCCTCATCGAGATGACCCGTCCCGAACTCGAGAAGACCTTCGGGCGCATCCAGCTGAAGACCGGGCCGAGCGTCCGGCAGACCGTTCGCAGGAAGAAAAAATAATTGACAAAGATTTCTACAGGGAATATAATTTTCGCGGAAACACAGCAATGGCGCTGTACCGCAGCGGTACAGCGCTCTTTTTATAGGAGGAAACCTGATGGGTATGACCAATGTTCCGGAGATCTTCGGCAGCCTTCTGTTTTCAGACGAAGTCATGCATGAGAGACTCCCCAACCAGACCTACAACGCGCTGAAAGAGGCTACGGCGAACAACACGCCGCTGGACCCGGAGATCGCGCAGCAGGTCGCCAGTGCCATGAAGACCTGGGCGGTGGAAAAAGGTGCCACTCACTACACCCACTGGTTCCAGCCCATGACCGGTGTCACCGCCGAGAAGCACGACAGCTTCATCACTCCGGTGGGCAACGGGAAGATCATCATGGACTTCTCCGGCAAGGAGCTCATCCGTTCGGAACCGGACGCGTCTTCGTTCCCGTCCGGCGGCATCCGCTCGACCTTTGAGGCGAGAGGCTACACCGCCTGGGACCCGACCTCTCCGGCGTTCATCAAGGACGACACTCTGTGCATCCCGTCCATCTTCTGCTCCTACGGCGGACAGGTCCTCGACAAGAAGACCCCGCTGCTCCGCTCCATCCAGGCCATCGACAAGCAGGCCATGCGCATCGTCAACATCTTCGGCAACCCCACCGGCGCGAAGCATGTCCGCTCCTCCGTCGGCGGCGAACAGGAGTACTTCCTCATCGATCGCGACCTCTTCAACGAGAGGGAAGACCTCGTCACCACCGGACGGACCCTCTTCGGCGCCAAGCCCCCGAAGGGCCAGGAGATGGAGGACCACTATTTCGGCACCATCAAACCGGCGGTCAAAGCCTTCATGGCGGACCTCGACGTGGAGCTGTGGAAACTCGGCGTCTACTCGAAGACCGAGCACAACGAAGTCGCCCCGTCGCAGCACGAGATGGCGCCCATCTACACGGACACCAACGTCGGCACCGACCAGAACCAGCTGACGATGGAGATCATGAAGTCCGTCGCGAAGAAGCACAACCTCGCGTGCCTCATCCATGAAAAGCCCTTTGCCGGCATCAACGGTTCCGGCAAACACAATAACTGGTCCATCACGACCGACACCGGCATCAACCTGTTCAAGCCGGGCAAGGACCCGTTCAACAACCTCATCTTCCTCGTCATGCTGGCCGCCGTGGTCAAGGGTGTCGACGAATATCAGGATCTTCTGAGAGCCTGTGTCGCGAGCCCCGGCAACGACCACCGTCTCGGCGCGGACGAGGCGCCGCCCGCCATCGTCTCCATCTACCTCGGCGACGACCTTCTGGCGCTCGAGAGCGCCATCGAAGCGGGCGAGACCATGGAAGCCATCAAGGCGTCCGAGATGAAGTCCGGCGTCAAGTTCATCCCGAAATTCAAGAAGGACAATACGGACCGCAACCGTACATCGCCCTTTGCCTTCACGGGCAACAAGTTCGAGTTCCGTATGGTGGGCTCTTCCGCGTCTCTGGCAGGCCCCAACACCATGCTGAACACCATCCTCGCCGAGGAACTGGAAGGCTTCGCGGACATTCTGGAAGCCGTTTCGGAGAACGAGCTCGAAGAGCGCGTCCGTGCCCTCGTCCGCAAGACGTTCAAGGAGCACTCCCGCATCATTTTCAACGGCAACAACTATTCCGATGAATGGGTCGTCGAAGCCGAGCGCAGAGGCCTTGAGAACCTTCGCACCTGTGCCGACGCGTTCCCCGCGTACATCCGCGAGAAGAACCTGGCACTTGTCGAGAAGCACAAGATCTACACCCGCGAGGAACTGACGTCCCGCTACGAGATCTCGATGGAGACCTACTGCAAGACCCTCCACATCGAGGCTCTCACCATGGCGGACATGGTCAAGAAGAGCATCTATCCGAGCGTCCTGGCCTACATGACTTCCGTCGCCGACTCCATCCGTGTGAAGGAATCCATCTCGGACAACGTGCCCCACGAGAGCGAGAGCGAACTGCTGGCCTCTCTGGCCGCCCTGTCCGACAGCCTCATGAAGAAGTGCAGGGCACTCGAGAAGGCCCTCTCCAGCGCGGAGAAGAGTGAGGATATCAAAGTCGAGGCGGACTACTACCGCGACAACGTCTTCCCGGCCATGCAGGAGATGCGTGCCGTGGCCGATGAACTCGAGACCATCACGGCCAAGGACTACTGGCCGTTCCCGACCTACACCGACCTGCTCTACAGCGTCAACTGATCCAAAAACTACAATGCGACCGGTCCTGCAAAGGGCCGGTCGGCGTTTGTCCCTTTGCCCGGAGCGGAACACCCGGAAGCGGCTCAAAAAACTAATAAAGATGTGGCCGCCCGCCTTGAATCCGAGGTATATCTTCGGTATAATAGAACCAACAAAATAATTAGTGGAGGGTAATCATTATGATATCTCTGATCATTGGTAATAAAGGCTCTGGAAAGACCAAACACCTCATCGACGAAGTCAACAAGGCGCTTGCCGCTTCCAACGGACACGTGGTCTGTGTGGAAAAGATGATGAAGCTGACCTATGAGATCAAACCCCAGGTCCGTCTCATCAACGCCGACGAATTCCTCGTCAGCGGTTACGACATGTACTACGGCTTCCTCGCCGGTCTCTGCTCCAGAGATGCCGACATTACCGACATCCTTTGCGACGGTACCCTTCGCATCGGCGGACGCGATCCCGAAGACCTCGCGAACTTCCTTGAGAAGGTCGACAAACTGTCGAAGATCACCGGTGTCAAATTCACCTTCACCATCTCCGAAGACGAGTCCGAAGTACCGGAACGCGTGTTCGAGTTCTGTGAGAAGATCTGACCCTGAAACCCCGCGGCGGAGAAAAGCGAAATCGGCTTTTCTCCGCCGTTTTTTCGGTTGACAAACCCATTGACAGACCGTATAATACTAACCGCATGTTTGACTGTAACGAATGCGCGGCAAAGGAGTGATCCCCATGTTCAAAGTGGAACTCGAAGCCCTGTTCAACCGGGTCGGCGAGCAGCTCACTCTGGACCGGGAAACGTCGTTTGGCGAGACCTCCGAGACGGGGGAGCCCCTGTTCCCGAAGCCTGTGCACATCCGCGGCGTCATCCGAAACACCGCCGGAGTCGTTTACAGCGACGCGACCATCGAAGCGGAACTGCATACCGTCTGCGACCGCTGCGCATGCGACGTGGTACGACCTCTGAACGTGCCCTTCGTCCACACCTTCGTTCCGGAAGTCCAGAACGAAGACACCGATGACTACATCGTGCTCCCGGACCTCGTCCTGGACCTCGATGCGCTGGCCGAAGAGGACGTCGTACTCAACCTTCCGTCGAAAGTCCTCTGCAAAGACGACTGCAAGGGTCTCTGCCCACAGTGCGGCAAGAACCTGAACGACGGTCCCTGCGACTGCAAGGAGCCTGTGGACCCACGGCTCGCAGGTCTTCTAGAATTATTGAATTGAGGGGGTAACTGTAACATGGCAGTACCGGCAAGAAAAACTTCCAAAGCCAGAAGAGACAAAAGACGCTCCAGCGTCTGGAAGATGGATGCACCTGAACTCGTCAGATGCCCGCAGTGCGGCGCATACAAGAGACCGCACAGAGTATGCCTGGAATGTGGCTACTATAACGGCAGAAAAGTCATCGAGAAAGACTGATCCTCTGCTGACAATAACCAACGGCGAATCAAGGTGGAGAAGAAGAACCTTCCCCGCCTTTTAGTCGTTATATCGATAATTGGAGGTGTGCGAACATGTCAAAACCGGTCGTTGCGATCGTCGGCAGACCGAACGTTGGCAAGTCCACCTTGTTCAACAAACTGATCGGCCAGAGGCTGTCCATCGTCGATGACACGCCCGGCGTCACCCGGGACCGCATCTACGGGGACTGCGAATGGCTGGGACATACCATGCTGCTGGTCGACACCGGCGGCATCGAACCCTATTCCGACGACATCATCCTGTCCCAGATGCGCCGTCAGGCCCAGCTGGCCATCGACAGCGCCGAGGTCATCATCCTCGTCACCGATGTCCGGGACGGCGTGGTCGCCACGGACCTCGAAGTGGCCTCCATGCTCCAGAAGAGCGGAAAACCGGTGGTCCTCTGCGTCAACAAATGCGACTCGGTGGGCGAACTGCCAGCCGATTTCTATGAATTCTACAACCTGGGTCTCGGAGACCCCATCGCCGTCTCTTCCGTCCACGGAAGGGGCACAGGCGATCTGCTGGACGCTGTTCTGCAGCATCTGCCCGCAGATGCCGGGACCGAAGAGGAAGACTTCGTCATCAAGGTCGCCGTCATCGGCAAGCCCAACGTGGGCAAATCCTCGCTCATCAACGCCCTGTGCGGGGAAGAGCGGACCATCGTCTCGAGCATCGCCGGCACCACCCGGGACTCGACCGACACACTCATCGAAAACGAAAACGGCGCCTTCCTGTTCATCGACACCGCCGGCCTCCGCCGGAAGTCGCGCGTCGATGAGCGCATCGAGAAGTACAGCGTCATCCGGGCCAAGATGGCCATCGAACGGGCCGACGTCTGTGTCATCATGATCGACGCGCTCGAAGGCTTCACCGAACAGGACAGCAAGGTCGCGGGTTTGGCGCACGAGGCCGGCAAAGCCTGCATCATCGCCGTCAACAAGTGGGACGCCTACGAAAAAGACGGCAAGACCATGCAGACCTACCGCAAGAAGCTCGAAAACGACTTCTCCTTCATGTCCTACGCGCCGATCGTCTTCATCTCCGCGAAGACCGGTCAGCGTCTGAATAATCTCTACGAACTCATCACGTTCGTCAACGACCAGAACAGCATGCGGATCTCGACCGGCAAGCTCAACGACGTTCTTGCCATGGCCACCGCGCGGGTCCAGCCGCCCACCGACAAGGGCAAGCGGCTCAAGATCTACTACATCACTCAGGCCTCCACGCGGCCGCCGACATTCGTCTGCTTTGTAAACAAAAAAGACCTTTTCCACTACAGCTATCAGCGGTATATTGATAATCAAATCCGCGAGGTCTTCGGCCTCGACGGCACCCCGACCCGGTACATCATCCGGGAACGTGACCAAAAGGGAAAGAATCGCACAAAGTAAAACAGGAGTTGTTCCCACATGGAAATGCAAATGGAGTTCGTGCGCAAGCTGCCGACCCCGCTGGAACTCAAGAACCAGTTCCCGGTCAGTGAGCGTGTGAAGCAAGTGAAAGAAGAACGGGACGCCGAGCTCGCCGACATCTTCGAGGGCCGCAGCGATAAGCTGTGCCTCATCATCGGCCCGTGCTCCGCGGACCGGGAAGACGCGGTCGTCGAATACATGAACCGCCTTGCCGGCGTCTATGAAAAGGTCAAAGACAAGGTGTTCATCGTCCCGCGTGTCTACACCAACAAACCGCGTACCGTCGGTCTCGGCTACAAGGGCATGCTGCACCAGCCGGACCCCGAACAGGACGAGGACCTGCTGGCCGGCATCATCGCCATTCGTGAGATGCACCAGCGCATCGCCAACGAGACGGACTTCACCTGTGCCGATGAGATGCTCTATCCGGAGAACCACCGGTACCTCTCGGACCTCCTGTCCTATGTGGCGGTCGGAGCCCGCTCGTCGGAAGACCAGCTGCACCGGATCGTCGCGAGCGGCATCGGGATCCCCTGCGGCCTCAAGAACCCCACGAGCGGCGACCTGTCCGTCATGATGAACTCGATCATCGCGGCCCAGGCGGCCCACCGGTTCCTGTACCGCGGCTGGGAAGTCCAGACCGAAGGCAACCCGAGAGCCCACGCCATCCTGCGCGGCCGGGTCGACAAATTCGGCCACAACCACCCGAACTACTACTACGAAGATCTCCTCACGGTACATCGCCTCTATGAGGAGGCGGGCGCGAAGAACCCGGCGATCATCGTCGATACGAACCACGCGAACTCCGGAAAGCAGTTCAACGAGCAGATCCGGATCGCGAAAGACGTCATCCACAGTGCCCACTACGACAGCACCGTCCGGAAACTCGTCAAGGGCTTCATGGTCGAGAGCTATCTTGTGGACGGCAGTCAGCCCGTCGGCGGCGGTGTCTACGGCCAGTCCATCACGGACCCCTGCCTCGGCTGGGAAAAGACCGAGAAGCTCATTTACGAGCTCGCGGACCTCTGGTAAAGGAGAACGACTATGACACTCAATGAAGGAAAAACGATCGCCCAGGAGAAGTTCAAGGAACTCATGGGGGAAGAGTGGGTCGAGCGCAATGCCCGCACCATCTTCGAGTCCGTGAAAAAGGCGGACAACGACCCTGACATGGTCGTCTACACCCTGTACCAGGCCCTCTACGACGGGTCCTCTCCCGCGAAGGAACTCTGGATGCGGCTCAAAGCCATCCAGGAGGTCCCGGACAAGACCGAGCACAAGACCGTCTTCGTTCTCGACCTCAAAAACGACCGCGTCGAGATCGCCGAAACGTATTGAACAAAAAAGCAGTCCTTCCGGGGCTGCTTTTTTACGTGCGGGCCAATTTACTTTTTTGTGAAATCATATATAATAATAAAAAGCATTAATTAGAGAAGTACGAGGTACTGCTATGAAGTTTTCCATGAGGGACCTGCTGGTCCACGCTGACAATCTCATGACTGACGATCTCTTCGCCGGCGGCCCCCGTGTTTCCGACGTGAATGGCTATACGTTGTTTCCCGGTTTTTTTGATGTGCATGTGCATTTCAGAGAGCCGGGTTTTTCTTATAAAGAGACCATCCTGACCGGCAGTCAGGCGGCGGCTCACGGCGGTTTCACCGGCGTCGCCACCATGCCGAACCTCGACCCGGTGCCCGACAGCCTCGAGCATCTGAAGGTCGAGCAGGACATCATCGACCGCGACGCCGTCATCGACTGCTACCCCTACGCGTCCCTGACCGTCGGGGAACTGGGGGAGGAGATCGTCCCCATCGAGGAACTGGCGCCCCATGTCTTCGCCTTCTCGGACGACGGCAGAGGCATCCAGACCGCCGACATGATGTTGAAGCTCATGGAACGGGCGGCCGCCGTCGACAAGATCGTCTGCGCCCACTGCGAGATCAATAAATACTCGAACAAGGGCTACATCCACGCCGGCAACTACGCGCGGCTCCACGGCCACCGCGGCCAGGACCCGGAAAGCGAGATCGCCGAGATCCGCCGGGACATCATCCTCGCGGAACAGACCGGCTGCCGGTACCACGTGTGCCACTGCTCCGTCAAGGAGGGCCTCGACCTCGTCCGCAAGGCGAAGGAGAGAGGCGTCGACGTCTCCTGCGAGACCGGCCCCCATTACCTCGCCCTCGACGACAGCGAACTCATGGAGCAGGGCCGCTTCAAGATGAACCCGCCGCTGCGCTCGGCTGAAGACCGGGAAGCTCTGATCCAGGGCATCCAGGACGGGACCATCGACATGATCGCCACGGACCACGCGCCGCATTCCTTCGAAGAGAAGGACCAGGGCCTCGCGAACAGCGCGTTCGGCATCGTCGGCCTCGAGACCTCGTTCCCGATCTGCTACACGACCCTCGTCCGCACCGGACGCATCACCCTCGACCGCCTCGTCGAGATGATGGCGATCAACCCGCGCGTCCGCTTCGGCATCCCGTTCCGCAAGAACGATTTCACGGTCTTCGACCTGAATGACAAATACATCGTCCATCCCGACGAATTCCTCTCCAAGGGAAGAGCGACCCCCTTCGAAAACTGGGAAGTCTACGGCCGCTGTCTCCTGACCGTCCACGACGGGGAGATCGTCTGGAAAGCTGATGACGTGGAGGTCACCGAATGATCCAGAACACTTTCACGGTCTGCTCGAACCGGGCACTGACCGATTCTGTATACCGCATGGTGCTGGAGGGCCCGCTCGAGGGCGCCATCACCGCGCCGGGACAGTTCGTGAATCTGAAACTGCCCGGGTACTACCTGCGCCGTCCCATCTCGGTCTGTGACTGGACCGACGACACGCTGACCCTCATCTACAAGGTGGTGGGCCACGGGACCGAAGCCATGGCGGCCACTCCGGTCGGCGAGTCCTTCGACCTGCTGGCGGGCCTTGGCAACGGGTTCGACACCTCGCTCTCGGGCGATACGCCTCTCCTCATCGGAGGCGGCGTCGGCATCCCGCCGCTCTACGGCCTCTGCAAAGCGCTCCTGGCGGAGGGGAAGACCCCCACAGTCATCCTCGGGTTCAACACCGCGGAAGAGATCTTCCTGAAAGACGAATTCGAGGATCTGCTCGAAGGGACCGGCGGGAACGTCCTTGTGACCACCGTCGACGGCTCGGCCGGCACGAAAGGCTTCGTGACGGACGCCATGAAGGACCTTGACGGCTCGTTCTTCTACACCTGCGGCCCCTTGCCGATGTTCCGGGCCATCGAGTCCGTCGCGGCGACCTCGGGCCAGTACAGCTTCGAAGAACGGATGGGCTGCGGCTTCGGCGCCTGCATGGGCTGTTCCATCCAGACGAAGAACGGAAACAAACGGGTCTGCAAAGACGGCCCGGTGCTGATGAGGGAGGAGATCATATGGTGAACACGAAAGTGACTCTCTCCGGCCTCGAACTGGACAATCCGGTCATCCCGGCCAGCGGTACCTTCGGCTTCGGTTACGAGTTCGCGGACCTTTACGATATCGACTGCCTCGGCAGCATCGCGCTCAAGGGCACGACGCGGGAACCGCGGTTCGGGAACCCCACACCGCGGATCGCCGAATGCACCGAGGGCCTCATCAACTCGGTCGGGCTGCAGAACCCGGGGGTCGACAAAGTCATCTCGGAGGAACTGCCGAAGCTCGCGAAAGTGTTCCACAAACCGGCCATCGCCAACATCTCCGGCTTCTCGGTCGAAGACTACGTGGTGGCCTGTGAGAAACTCGACAAAGAAGACCAGATCGGGCTTCTGGAGGTCAACATCAGCTGTCCCAACGTGCACAACGGCGGCATGTCCTTCGGGACCGACCCGAACAGCGCGGCGGAAGTGACCAGAGCGGTCAAGGCAGTGACCACCAAACCCGTTTACATGAAGCTGAGCCCCAATGTCACCGACATCGCGGAGATCGCCTGTGCCTGCAAAGAGGCGGGCGCCGACGGCATCAGCCTCATCAATACCCTTATGGGGATGCGGATCTCCCTCTCGACGAAGAGACCCGTCATCGCCAACAAAATGGGCGGCTTTTCCGGCCCCGCCATCTTCCCGGTGGCGGTCCGCATGGTCTGGCAGGTCTATGAGGCCGCCGGACTGCCCATCATCGGAATGGGCGGGGTACAGAGCGCGGAAGACGTTCTGGAACTCATGCTGGCCGGCGCCACGGCCGTCGAAGTGGGCGCGGCGAACCTGGTCGACCCGCTGGCCTCGAAAAAGATCATCGAGGACCTGCCGGCCGCCATGGAACGCTACGGGTTCACGAGCCTGACAGACATCATAGGAGGAGCACACTAATGGGAAAAGACGTCATCATCGCCTGTGACTTCGCGGGCAGAGAACAGACCATCCGGTTCCTGGAGCAGTTCGGGGAAGAACGGCCCTTCGTCAAAATCGGTATGGAACTGTTCTACGCGGCGGGTCCGGACATCGTCAAAGAACTGAAAAACCGTGGCCACAAGGTCTTCCTCGACCTGAAGCTCCACGATATCCCGAACACCGTCGGCAAGACGATGCGTGTTCTGTCCACCCTCGGCGCCGACATCGTGAACCTGCACGCGGCAGGGACACGCGCCATGATGGAAGCCGCCATGGACGGCGTCACCCGCCCGGACGGCAGCCGTCCGCTGGTCATCGCCGTCACGCAGCTGACCTCCACCTCGGAAGAACGCATGCGGAGTGAGCTCCTCATCGACGCCGGCATGCAGGAGACCGTCCTGCACTACGCCGAGAACGCCAGAGACGCCGGGCTCGACGGAGTCGTCTGCTCTCCGCTGGAGGCGGAGGCCATCCATCAGCGCTGCGGCGAGATGTTCCTGACCGTCACGCCGGGAATCCGGTTCGCGGACGGCGAGGTCGGGGACCAGGTCCGGATCATGACGCCGGACAAAGCAAAAGCCAATTCCGACTACATCGTGGTCGGGCGTCCCATCACCGCCGCGGAAGACCCGGTGGCTGCCTGGAGACGCTGTGTCCGCGAATTCGTCGACTGATCACCAAGGAGGACCTGAACGATGAGCAAACAGATCGCAAAAGACCTGCTGAGTATCCGCGCGGTGTTCCTGAGACCGGACGACCCCTTCACCTGGGCCTCCGGTATCAAGAGCCCCATCTACTGTGACAACCGCCTGGTCCTGTCCGACCACAGGGTCCGCACCGATGTGGAGACAGGTCTCATGAACGTCATAAAAGAGAATTATCCTGAGGCGGAAGTCCTGATGGGTACTTCCACCGCCGGCATCGCCCACGCGGCGATCGTCGCCCAGATGATGGAACTCCCGATGGGATATGTCCGCGGCGGCAACAAAGACCACGGCAGACAGAACCGCATCGAGGGCAGACTGGACGCCGGCCAGAAGGTCGTCGTCGTGGAAGACCTCATCTCCACCGGCGGCAGCGTCATCGAAGTCGTCGACGCCCTGAGAGAAGCCGGTGCCGACGTCCTCGGCATCGTCAGCATCTTCACCTACGGCATGCAGAAATCCGTCGACCGCCTCGCCGCGGCCAACGTGAAGAACGTCAGCCTGACCAACCTCGACACGCTCATCGAAGCGGCTGTCGAAGAGAAATACATCCAACCGGGCGACGCGGACCGCATCCGCAAGTTCCGCGATGACCCGTCGGATGAGAGCTGGATCGGAGGGAACAACTGAGATGACCAAAGACCTGATCGACATCCTGCAGATCTCCCGGGAAGAGATCGATGAGCTCATCGCCAAAGCGGGCGACATCATCGAGCACCCGGACGTCTATGCGCACAAATGCGAGGGCAAGAAGCTGGCCACTCTGTTCTATGAGGCCTCGACCCGCACCCGCCTCAGCTTCGAGTCCGCCATGATCGAACTCGGCGGCAGCGTCATCGGGTTCTCCTCGGCGACGGACAGTTCCGTCTCAAAGGGGGAGAGCGTAGCCGATACCGCGCGGACCGTCGAATGCTTCGCCGACATCATCGCGATGCGTCATCCGAAAGAGGGCGCACCGTACGTCGCGGCGGACAACGTTGCCATCCCGGTCATCAACGCCGGGGACGGCGGGCACAACCACCCGACCCAGACCCTGACCGACCTTCTGACGATCTCCCGCGAAAAGGGCCGCCTCGACAACCTCGTCATCGGCTGCTGCGGAGACCTCAAGTTCGGCCGGACGGTCCACTCTCTGATCGCCGCCATGTCCCGGTACGAGAACGTCAAATTCGTTCTCATCTCTCCGGAGGAACTGAAGATCCCGGAGCATGTCCGCACCGAGATCCTCGACAAGGGCCACATCGATTACGAAGAGACGGACTCCCTCGAGAACGCCATGCCGAACCTCGATGTCCTCTACATGACCCGTGTCCAGAGAGAGCGCTTCTTCAATGAGGCCGATTACCTGCGCCTGAAAGATACTTACATCCTGACGCCGGACAAACTGACCTACGCCAAGTACGACCTGTCCATCCTGCATCCGCTGCCCCGTGTCAATGAGATCTCCGTCGAGATCGACAAGGACCCGCGCGCCTGCTACTTCAAACAGGTCCGTTACGGGAAATACATCCGCATGGCCCTCATGCTGAAACTTCTGGAGGTGGACTGACATGATCATAGGTACTATCGTAGACGGTCTCGTGATCGATCATATCCCCGCCGGAAGGGGGATGGAACTGTACCACTACCTGCGGCTCGACCGCCTGCAGTGTGAGGTCGCCATCATCAAGAACGCCACCAGCCAGAAGCTGGGCAGAAAAGACATCATCAAGATCGGTGAAGTCATCGACCTCGACCAGGACATCCTCGGGTTCATCAGCCCGAAGATCACGGTCAGTGTCATTCGCAATGGAGAGAAAGTCGGTAAAATGCACCCGGAACTGCCCGAGAAGATCTCGGACGTCATCCGCTGCAAGAACCCCCGCTGCATCACGTCGACCGAGCAGGAACTGCGTCAGGTATTCAAGCTGACTGACCGGGAGACTGCGACGTACCGGTGCATCTACTGTGACACCAAGGCACCGAAGCAGAAATTCTAAGGAGGAATCCTTCATTGCTTGAAGTCAGAAACATCAGCAAGACCTATGTGACGGGCGAACTGACTCAGGTCGCCCTCGACAACGTCTCCCTGACTCTGAGAGACAACGAATTCGTAGCCATCCTGGGCCCCAGCGGTTCCGGGAAGACGACGTTATTGAACGTCATCGGCGGACTCGACCGGTATGATTCCGGCGACCTCGTCATCGACGGTGTCTCGACCAAAGAATACAAAGACAAAGACTGGGACTCCTACCGCAACCACACGGTCGGTTTCGTGTTCCAGAACTACAATCTCATCGCGCACCAGAGCGTCCTCAGCAACGTGGAACTCGCTCTGACCATCTCCGATGTCCCGGCGTCCGAGCGGAAGGCCAGGGCAAAGGAGGCGCTCGAGAAAGTCGGTCTCGGCGATCAGATCCACAAGAAGCCGAACCAGCTCTCCGGCGGTCAGATGCAGCGCGTCGCCATCGCCAGGGCCCTGGTCAACGACCCCGACATCATCCTGGCGGACGAGCCCACCGGCGCTCTCGACTCGAAGACCTCGGTCCAGATCATGGACCTTCTGAAAGAGGTGGCCGAAGACCGTCTCGTCATCATGGTCACCCATAACCCGGACCTCGCCAATACGTACGCGACCCGGATCATCAACCTGAAAGACGGGCAGATCGTCTCGGACTCCAAACCGGTCGAGGCCGGGGAACAGGAGACCGTCCACGAGAAGCCGCCGAAGACCAGTCTCGGGTTTCTGACAGCGCTCAGCCTGTCCATCAACAACCTGATGACCAAAAAGGGCCGGACGTTCCTGACCGCTTTCGCGGGTTCCGTCGGCATCATCGGCATCGCGCTCATCCTGGCGCTCTCGAATGGTGTCAACGACTACATCCGCGGCATCGAGGGACAGATGCTCGGGTCCTATCCCGTCCAGCTGACCGAGTCTTCGTTCGACCTCGAAAGTGTCATGAACACCGATGAAGGAAGCGGAGGCCTGTTCGGCAGCAGTTCTTCGTCTTCGGAGAAAGAAAAGGACAGCAATGACCGTCCGTCATGGACCACACCAAAAGAGGACCCGTCCAAAGAAGACGGCTTTGAATCCTACAACATGGTCGCCGGTTCTCTCAGTGCCACGGGAGAACTCCTGAAGACCAACGACCTCAAGACCTTCAAACAGTATCTGGATGCCAATATGGGCAAACTGAAGGGCGACGTCACGGCAGTCGAGTACAACTACGATCTGACTCCGCAGATCTTCCGGAAGGACAAAAAGAACGGGCTCGTCAAAGTCAGCCCGGCCTCTCTGTCCGTCCAGGACGTGACCGGTGTCGACTACTCTGAACTGTTCGGCGACTTCGGCTCGAACTTCGGCGGTCTGTCCTCCACCTGGACCCAGATCGTCTCGAACCGGGAACTGCGGGAACAGCAGTTCGAACTGGTCGAAGGCGAGTGGCCCTCTTCCAAAAATGAAGTGGCCCTCATCCTGAATTCGAACAACCACGTCTCCGACTATGTCCTCTACACCATCGGCATGCTCGACATCAGCGACATGAACAAGATGGTGGAAAAGGCCAAGAAGGGCAAAAAGATCGAAGACGAGACGCACAAGTTCGACTACAAGGACGCGATCGGCCTCAAGTTCCGCGCCTTCGCGCCGGCCGAACTCTACCGTAAGTCCGGGGACGTCTATGTCGACAAGTCCGAAGACTCCAAGTACGTCTCCTCGAAACTGAAAGACGGAGTCGAACTGACCATCACCTGCGTCCTGCGGGCAGATGAGGACTCCAATGTCAGCAGCGGGGTCGGATACGACGCCGCCCTGACGAGCTACCTTATGGATGCCACCGCGGAGACCGGTGTCGTGAAAGCGCAGCTCGGCAACAAAAAAGTCAATGTCCTGACCGGCAAGAAGTTCTCGGAAGAACAGAAGGCCTCGCAGGAAAACAATATCCTCTTCTCCCAGGGCATGTTCCCGACAGGCATGGCGCTCGTCAACGAGACGCCTTCCGTCGAGCCGCTCGGCTTCTATCAGAACGATGTGAACCCCACGGACGTGGCGTTCCTTCTGCCGGACAACGCGCCCGGCGCCAAACTCGTCACAGACGTCGAGGACTTCCTGCTCCAGACGCTCACTGACCTGTTCCTGAAACTGTTCCAGGACCTCGTCCCGAAGGACATGGTCGGGAAACTCGTCCAGCGCTATCTCGACAGTCTGACCGACGAGCAGAAGGCGCAGATCGCCCAGCAGTTCATGGGCAGCTTCACGCAGGCGGACCTCGAACAGCTGGTCAAAGACTATGCCTCTCAGATGAGCGAAGAGGATATGGCGGCCCTCATCCAGCAGGCCATGGGTTCCCTCAGCCAGAAAGACATCGAGAACATGGTCCGGGCATATGTCGGCAGCATGTCCGAGCAGGATATCCAGAACATGATCGCCGCAGCCATGGGCGATATGTCGGAAGAAGACCTCGCGCGGATGGTGCAGAACTATCTCGGCTCCATGGACCAGGCGCAGATCCAGAAGATGCTGCAGGATTACATCATGCAGAACCAGGACATGATCGCCGAAGCCATCCGGAGCATGATGAGCGAGGAGGACCTCGAGGCTCTGGTGGCCCAGTTCACCGGCGCCAGTGTCAACACCTATGACGCCGTTCTCCAGAAGCTCGGATATACCACGAAAGACGAACCCTCCATGATCTCCATCTATCCCTCCAACTTTGAAGGGAAGGAGGCCATCGTCCAATTCATCGACGATTACAACGCGCAGATCAAAGATGACTCCGAAAAGGTGACTTACACTGACCTCATCGCGACGGTCACCTCGTCCATCACGAAGATCGTCGACACCATCAGCTATGTCCTGATCGCGTTCGTCGCCATCTCCCTGATCGTCTCGAGCATCATGATCGCGATCATCACCTACATCTCTGTCCTGGAACGGACCAAAGAGATCGGTGTTCTCCGCGCGATCGGTTCTTCCAAGAACGATATCTCGAAGATCTTCAACGCCGAGACCTTCATCGAAGGCCTGTTCTCCGGCATCCTCGGCATTGTGGTCACGATGCTGCTGTGTATCCCGGCCAACGCCATCGCGCGACAACACGTGGACATCGACCGGGTCGCGCACCTGCCGCTCCGGTATGCGTTCGTGCTCATCCTCATCAGTGTGTTCCTGACGTTCATCGCCGGATTCATCCCGTCGCGGATCGCCGCCAAGAAAGATCCGGTCGCCGCGCTCCGCAGCGAGTGATCGTCTTGCCCGGCACATGATCATTTGTACAAAGTGAAAAATGTGTCAAAAATTTGTCATAAACTTATGGAATCAAATGCTTTTGTGTGCTAAACTTTCTCTTGAGTTGTTTAACATTTGAGCACAAGAATAACGGAGGTTACGGGAATGGCACAGAAAACCGAAAAAGCCATTGCGGATGCGCTGAAGAAGCTGCTTGCGAAGAGACCCCTCAGCAAGATCACCATCAGTGATATTGCGAATGAATGCGGCATCAATCGCATGACCTTCTACTACCACTATCGCGATGTATATGACCTGATCAAAACGATCGCCGACGAGGACCTGAAAGGCGCTCTCGAAGGAAACCGGACGCTGGCCGACTGGCAGGAAGGTGTCCTCAAACTGATGACGGTCGTGAAAAAAGACAAGGCATTTTACACGAACCTCTACCATTCGGTGGAACGGGACAGAACGACCGACTACGTCTATGACCTCATCTCCGAGCTGTTGAAGGAAGGGGTCGATCAGCTCCCGTCAACGGTCCGCGCTCCCGAAGCGGACATCCAGTTCATCGTCGATTTCTATGCGTATGCTTTTGTCGGACTCCTTCTCCAGTGGGTCCGAAGAGGGATGCAGGAGGAACCGGCTGTACTGGTCGAGCGGATGGGCAAACTCGGGAAGGGCGGCCTCGGAAGAGGTGTCGAAGCGTTCTCTGACAGATGCTGACGGCCCGTCTTTCCAAATGTTTCATTCTTTTTATCATTCCAAAAAGCTTGTATATTCCAATCCGGGTCCGGTGAGATTACACTGTAAGTAGTTCTTCGTAGAACATTCTTACACTCACTTGCTCGGTTATCCGCGGAAGGTAAGCGCCAATATCTTTCGCGAGGTAGTTCGAGAACAAAACAGCCCCCGTTGAGGGGGCTGTTTTCTTATTGCTGTTTGGTTCTGGAACGGTGTTACAGCCGGATCTCCTGTCCGAGGTGGAAGGAGTAGAGGGAGACGTCCCGGACCGGCAGCCCGAGGGTCTCTTCCAGCGCGACCTTGTAAAGGTCCAGCTGATCCCGGTACCGCTGCGCCAGTTCCTCGCCGTTTTTCACACGGTCGGTCTTGTAGTCGAGGAGGACCATGGCGCCATCTTCTTCAAAGGCGCAGTCGATGATCCCCTGGATGAGGACCTCCTCCGAGGCGTCTGCTCCGGAAAGCGTCTCATCGAACTGCCCGGCCGGCAGCAGGATCGCGAATTTATGCTCCCGCAATACGCGGGGGCTTTTTTTCATGCGTTCGTAAATTGACGAAGCAAAGAACGCGCGGACCTGACCGGCATCGACGACGTCCGCTTCGTCGGGGAGAAGGAAGCCCCGGTCGACGAGCCGTTCCTTCTCGGCATCCGGATCCTGTTCGGCCAGTGCGAAATCGGCGTACTGCATGAATTTGTGCAGGCAGGTGCCGCGTTCCGCCGGGGTCATCCCGTTGCGGGACAGAGACTCCGGACGGCTTTCCGCGAAGAATTCGGTGGAGAAGGGTTTTTCCGCAAGATGGGAGGCGCTGCGCTTCGAAAGCGAGGCGGCGAGCGCGCTGTGGGGATAGTTCCAGGTCATCCGTTCTTTCAGCTTTTCCACGGTCTTGGGATCTGCCGCGACGGCTTCGGTGGCCTCTTCACCGGTTTCGACTTCAGCTTCGTTTTCTCCATTGTCGATGTCGAAAAGGACCGATGCAGCTTCTTCGTTCTCCACGAGGGGCAGCAGGGCGACCGGACCTTCGGCGTCCCGGGCGCGCAGGAGCGCGGCATCCGGGTGCTGCAGGAAGGACAGGAGTACCCACTGGTAGAAGCTGCTGCAGCGCAGGACTTCCATTGGCGGGACGGTGTCGCCGCCGTAGAGCTTCGCGCTCGCCGAACGGATGGAAGCGGCAAGAGGATCTTTGTCACTGTTCTTCATCGGAGCGTCGTACGCCGTCAGCACCAGTTTCTCTCTGGCTCTCGTCATGGCGACGTAGAGGACGCGGAGCGCTTCGGAGCGCTCACTGCGCAAACTCGCTTCCCGGATGGCGCTGTGACAGAGGGTGGGGTAGGTGAAGCCGGTGTCCGGCTGCCGCCCCTGGAGACCGATGCCGAGTTCCGGATGCAGGATGAGCTTCCGGTTCAGCTCCGAATCATTGAATTTGTGGTTGAGGTCCGCGACGATGCAGACCCGGAATTCAAGTCCCTTGGACTTGTGGATACTCATGATCTGCACCACGTTCGCGTTGGGGGACAGCGTGGCTGCCGTGTCGAGCGAACTGTCCTGCTCTCCGAGGCGGTCCATGTAGCGGACGAACCCGGACAGACCATAGGAGCTGTTGGCGTCGTAGCTGTCGGCGTACTGAAGGAGCAGCTGCAGGTTCGCGACCCGCTGTTCTCCGAGGGGCATGGCGCCGACGATGGCGTCGTAAGAAGTCTCCTCGTAGATGCGGCGCAGGAGCTCTCCGGCGCCCATGGAGACGGACAGAGTGCGGAACCCGCGCAGCGCGGTCAGGAAATCGGCACAGTGTGCATCGCCACGTTCCTCTGCGGCGAGGACGGCTTTGTAGAGGTTCGTGTAACGGCTCCCGATGCGCAGGGAGGCCACTTCGTCTTCGGTGAAGCCGAAGAGCGGGGAGAGCAGCACGGCCAGCAGCGGCACGTCCTGGACGGGGTTGTCGATGACGGAGAGGAACGACAGCATGGTCATGACTTCCGGGGTCTCGAGGAACCCGCCGCCCTGTTCGGCGTAGACGGGGATGCCCGCCTCGCTCAGCGTTTTGCGGTAGATGTTGGCGGTGTCTTTCACACTGCGCAGAAGGATCGCGAAATCTTTGTAGGCAAGCGGTTTCTCAGTCCCCTGGCTCTCTCGGATGGCGTTGGCGATGTACCGCGCGATATGCGCAGCCTCCGCCTGTTTCTTCTCCGCGCTCGTGCCGGCTCCCGGCGTGACGATGTGGAATTCGACGTCCGGTTCTTCCCGGTCTTCGTAAGCGTCTTCCGCTCCGAAGTACAGCTGCTCCGAAGCGTCGTAAGTGATCTCGCCGACCGCTTTGCTCATGAGGCGGGAGAACGTGTAGTTGACCGCGTTCAGGACGCCCTTGCGGCTGCGGAAATTGCTGCCGAGGACGACGGTGGCCGGGTAGGCGTCGGTTTCCGGGTCGTACAGCGGATATGTCTCTTTTTTGGCGAGGAACAGTTCCGGCATGGCCTGGCGGAACCGGTAGATGCTCTGCTTGACGTCGCCCACCATGAAGAGGTCGTCTTTGGAGAGGGCGGCGAAGATAGTGTCCTGGAGTTTGTTCGTGTCCTGATACTCGTCGATGAGCACTTCCTCGAACTGTTTCCGCAGGGTCTCCGCGAGTTCGGTGCGGGTGAAGGGCTCGGCGGCCGGATCTTCGACCAGAAGCTGCAGCGCAAAGAGCTCCGTGTCGGCGAAGTCCAGCGCGTTTTCTTCCCGTTTCAATTCCGCGTATTTCTCATCGAACCGGAGGACCGTGTCCACCAGTTTCTTCGCGAGGGGTCTCAGGAGCGCGTTGTCGACCGCGACATCGTCCTCTTCGCTGAGGGCGAACTTCTGGAACGCTTTGGGCAGCTTGCTTTTTGTGAAGTCTTCCTTGATCGTTCCGGCATAATTGATTGCCGGAGAAGAATAGTTTTTCCGTTTGTCCTCCGGGTCCTTCGGCTTTTTGAGATTGGGAATGTTTAAGTCCTGCACAGCAGTGAGGAAGCCGTTCCAGTCTTCATTTGCCAGAAGGGAAGAAAGATGATCCAACTCCGTGAGATAGCCCCGGATGCACGCGATGGTGTCGTCAAAAGAAACCTCGGGCGGCGTGCGTTCCGCCTGTAAAAGCCGAATGGCGTTCTGCCAGCGCAGGGTCCAGCTGTCGAGGAGCTCCTGCAGAGAGGAGCGGAGGATGCGGTAGGCGCGGGAGGGGTCGTCGTAGAGCCCCAAAGCGTTCTCCAGCCAGTGATCCGGAGAGGGGTAGGCTCGCGAGTAGGTGTGGAGCCGCAGGATGTTTTCTTCGATGGACGCGTCGTCCCGGCCGGTGGCGAGCAGCTCGACCAGCTTCAGGAAGTCGGGGTCCTGTTCGGCATAGAGTTCTTCGAGGACCTCCTCGAGGGCGGCGCGCTGCAGGACGCTGACTTCGGTCTCGTCCAGCATCCGGAAGTCCGGAGTGAGGCCGAGCTGTTCGAAGTTCTCCCGGACGAGGTTGCCGCAGTAGGAATCGATCGTGCAGATCTGCGCCGAGGGCAGGAGCATCTGCTGCTTTTGCAGGTGCTCGTTGGTCGGGTCTTCGAGCAGTTTTTTGGAGACGGCCTCCGCGAGCCGGGACCGCATTTCGGCGGTGGCGGCGCGGGTGAAGGTGACGATGAGGAGTTTGTCGGCGGAGCAGGGGTGCTCGGTGTCGGTCAGACGCCGGATGCACCGCTCGACGAGGACGGCAGTCTTTCCGGAACCGGCCGCCGCGCTGACGATGAGGGTGCCGCCTCTGGCGTCGATGGCTTTCTGCTGATCAGGCGTCCAGTTCATGGTCTTCGCCATTGCCGTCCACCTCCTTTGCCAGTTCTTCCATGAGGGCCTCGCGGTCCGTGATCTTTTCGATGACGCGGGTCGTCGGCTCTTCCGGCCGGCAGACCGCGCGGTAGTCGCAGTAGGAGCAGGGGAGGTACCCGTTCTGCTCGGCGGGCATGGCGGGAATGGCCCCCTGATGGAGGTCGGTCGCCATTTTCGTCAGCAGGAAGTCGATTCGCTTGTGGAGCTGTCCTAGCTCCTGCAGGGAGGCCAGGGTGCGCTCCGGGGTCAGGGTGACCTCGCCGTCTTTCGACCGCTTGCGTTTGATGGGGATATAGTTTCCTTCGAGGCCGTGTTCCATGGCGTCGAGGATGTCGTTGTCCCAAAGCAGGAGACCGTTTTGCTTGTCTTTGCCGCTGTTTTGGATGTCCGCCTCTTCTTTTGGCGCGTCCCGCCGGGTGGTCGTGCCGGTGGCCCGCTTGGCAGGGTAGTAGAGGATGCCGGCCGGGACCGTGTCTTCATACTTTCCGGTGCCGTTCTGTTCGATGGTGAAGAGGTAGAGGAGCATCTGCAGGTTGAGGCCGTACAGGATGTCCGACAGTTCGAATTCCTTGCCGCCGCTCTTGTAGTCGACGACACGGACATAGGTCTTTCCGTCTTTTTCACAGAGGTCGACCCGGTCGACCGAACCCCTGACCGCGAGCGTGCCGCCGTCAGGGAGTTCCAGCGTGTAGGAGGCCACTTCGGTCTCGTTCCCGATGGAGAGTTCGAAGTCGGTGGGGACGAAGTCGGAGACCTTCAGCTCATCCTGCAGCCGCTCGGCCACGTCGTAGAGCGTGAGGGTCAGGCGGCGGTACAGGTACTGGAAGCGGGTCGTCTTGTCGTCGAGTCCGCCCAGTTCGGAGTTCGCGTAGACCTCGAGCCAGTGGTCAACGCGCCCGTGGAGCTGCTCTCTCGTCAGGGCGACGAAGGCCGCCTTGTCGGACTCTTTCAACAGCTGTTCGAGGACATAGTGGATGATCGTCCCGTAGTGGTTCGCGCCGAGCGTCGCCCGTTTGCGGGGCTCGGCGTTCAGGCCGTAGCGGCAGAAATACTGGAACGCGCAGTGGTAATAGTTGTCGACGCGGGAGGCCGACAGCGACATGTCTTTTTTGAAGAGGTCGGTGGCGATCGACGGGTCGTGGATCGCGAACACACGGGGCACCAGAGCCCGGTCCAGAGAGGCGAGCTTTTTGTGGTAGGAACCGTCTCCGTCGAGAGAGGAAAGGGCTTCCCGGACGCTGAGGACCGGGACCGGATCTTCCGCCCGGACCTGTTCGGCATAGGTCTTATAGGCCGAGGCCATGGTCTCGGCGTAGTAGTCGGCGGGAAGTCGTCCGGCATCTTCTTTGTGATAGAGCGGGATCTCCTCGTCGCCCTCTTCCTTTGTGAAGAGGAGTTCCACACCGTGGATAAGTTCCGAGGGCAGGTAGGAACCGCCGGCGGCGTCGAGACGGTGCCAGGAGAGGTACAGCCGCTCCCGGGGCGCTGTGACGGCCGAGTACGTGATGAACCGCTCTTCGCTGGCCCGGAGGTCTTCCGGGAAGGAGAGCTCCAGCCCTTTTTCTCTCAAAAGGGTGCGCTCATGGAGCGTGAAGAGCCCCGACTGTCCGATGACGGCGGGGAACACGCCCTCTTCCAGCCCGGCCACGAAGACGGTGTTCGGGGAGGAGAGCCTGACCCGGTCGGCGGCGGAGACCGAGACTTCGTCGAGTCCCTGCGGGATGCTGCCGAGGTCGGTCATCGAGAGGATGGCGTAGAACAGGTCGGCATACTGTTTCATCGACGCGCAGCGTTCGTCGCCGTAGACGGCGGTCAGCCGGTCGATGATGGAGATGACGACGTCCCAGACACGGTCCTGTTCTCCGGCGAGGTCGGGGAGGCCGGACGCGTCGAGGGCGACGGCGTATTCTTTCAGATGTTCCGGGACACGGGTGCGGACGAGGAAGTCGTAAATCGCCTCGCCGACTTCCCGGAAACTTTTCTCTCTGCAGTTGTTTCTCAGTCTGACGAGCGGGCCGATGACCCGGGCGCGGGTCTCGTTCAGAAGGGCAAGGGCTTCCTCGGCTTCCGCCTCAATCCGGAACCCGGCGTCCAGTCCGAAGGGGTTCCAGGGGAACGGGTCCTGCCAGCTGCGGCCCTTGACGTCCCAGGTGAAGATGTAGTTCTCCAGCTCCGCGACCTCTTCCGGGGAAACGCCGGCCAGACCCGTCTTCAGGTACTGAAGCAGGTTTTCCGAGGTGAAGCCCTGCGACAGAAGCGCAAGGACGGAGCGGCAGAGCACAGCCAGCGGCTGGTGTTCCACCGGCTGGCGGGCGTCGTCGAAAAACGGGATCTCGTAACGGCGGAACGCGCCGAGCAGCTCTTTCCGGTATTCTTCCTCCCGGCGGACGATGACCGCGATGTCCCGCGCCCGCAGGCCGTCTTCCCGCAGCAGTTTGCGGATGGTGGCGGCGATCCACTCACACTCTTCGAAGAGGCTCTGGCTCTCGCAGACCGTGATGTGCTCCGCCGGCCCGTCGTAGACCCGTTCGGCGGGGTAGAAGAGGTTCTGTTCGAGGAAGGCGAGTTCCGGGGCGATGTACCGCGCGCCGTTTCGGAGGTCCGCCTCCTCTTTCGGGACGGTCCGTACACGGACGTTCCGCTCTTTTGCCATCCGCTCGAGCCGTTTCTTCGTCTCGTCGACGGAGTGGAAGATCATGGAGGGGTCGGCGCCGTCGGTGCACAGCGTGACATAGACGTCTTTCGCCTGGGAGAGGATGCGTCCGAGGAGGGACAGCTCCTGACCGGTGAAGCTCTTGAAGCCGTCGATGGCGAACGTGTAGCCCTCGAGGAACTGTGTGTCGTCCAGGACCCGGCAGAGTTTTTCGATCTGCAGGTCTTCGTCGGCGTAGCGCTGACGGAACATGGCGTCATAGACGTCGTAGATGAGGAAGAGCTCGCGGAGCTTGCGGGACAGGACCGGACTGTCGACGGTCCCGGCGGCCTCTTCGAGTTTCGCGAGGCCGGCGCCGGACTGGCGCACTTCCCGGAAGATGGCGATGAGTTCTTTCGCGAGCCGCACATCGTCGCGGTAGTTCGCGTAGTATTCGAGTTTGTCCGCCACGGCGTCCATCGCCCGCAGCATGAGGATGAGGCGGGTGCCGTCGTCGGCGACGATGCCGGCATTGCCGCCGGTCGTCCGGAAGACGAAGTCGGTGAGGCGGGTGAAGCTCAGCACTTCGACGTTTTGGGCGGCCGCGTTGCCGAAGGTCTTCAGCATGGCGCGCTCGGAGTCATAGGAATACTGCTCCGGCACGATGAGGATGAGACGGTCCTCACCCTGCTGCGCCAGAGTCCCGAGGACCCTGCGGACATATTCCGTTTTGCCGGAACCGGTTCTTCCGGTCACAAGTTGAAGCATAGAACGCCTCCTGCGAATAATCTGAACATATTTTACCACAATTGTACCGACCCTCATATTCCATTTATTGGACACGAGCCCTTTAATTATTAAAGGAGTTTTGGTATAATCTAATACTGGAATTCTAGCAACTTTATGGAGGACCACATCTTGAAAATCGATGACGTTTTGAAAACAGCCAAACGAGTCCATTTTATCGGGATCGGCGGATCCGGCATGACGCCTCTGGCAGAGATCCTGCTCGCCAACGGGTACCATATGACCGGCTCCGACAACAATCCCGGAGACAATATCGACAAACTCCGTTCCCTCGGTGCGGAGATCATCCTCGGTCAGAAAGCGGAGAACATCGAACTCTGCAAACCGGATATCATCGTCTACACCGTCGCCATCCTGAAGGACAACCCCGAGCTGGTGGCCGCGAAAGCGTCCGGCATCCCGTGCTTTGAGCGGGCGGACCTCTTCGGCGCCATCTCCAGGATGTACGACGACTGCATCTGCATCTGCGGCACCCACGGAAAGACCACGACGACGGCCATGCTGTCCCAGATCATGATCGAAGCCGGTAAGGACCCGACCCTTGTCGTCGGCGGCCGGCTGCCCCTCATCGACAGCCACGGCAGAGCGGGGGACACCCCGTACATGGTCGCGGAGGCCTGTGAGTTCCAGGATCACTTCCTGACGCTGTCTCCCGACACCACCGTCCTGCTCAATGTGGATGACGACCACATGGAATACTTCAAGACGATGGACAACATGATCCAGTCCTACACGACGTTCGTCAACATGACGACCAGCCTCGTCGTCTTTAACGGCGACGACGAGAACACCTGCAAGGCGATCGAACGGGCCGAGCGCCGGGACGACCAGACGTTCCTGACCTTCGGTCTCTCGCCGGAGCGTGACTACTACGCGGAAAACATCACCTACAACCGGGGCGCGTTCCCGGAATTCGACGTCATGCACGCCGGGAAGCTCGTCTGCCATGTGGCGCTGGGCGTTCCCGGAAAACACAATGTCATGAATGCCCTCGGCGTCATCGCCGCGGCCCTCTGGAACGGGGTGCCGGCATCGGACATCGCGGCGTACATCGCCAACTTCAAGGGAGCGGGCAGACGGTTCGAGGTCCTCGGAGAGTTCAACGGCATCACCGTGGCCGATGACTATGCCCACCATCCCACCGAACTCAGGGTGACCCTCGAAGCGGTCATGTCGATGGGGTATCATGAGGTCTGGGCCGTGTTCCAGCCCTTCACGTACTCCCGCACCTACATGCTGATGGACGACTTCGCCGAAGCGCTGAAGATCCCGGACCATGCCGTCATGACCGAGATCATGGGCTCCCGGGAAGTCAACACCTATGACGTCTACACGTCCCAGCTTGCGGAGAAGATCCCGGGCAGCGTCTGGTTCGAGAACAGAGCCGACGTCGTCGACTATGTCATCGAACACGCGGTCCCCGGCGACCTCATCATCACGCTCGGCTGCGGCGACATCTATAAAGAGGCCAAGCAGATGGTCGAGCGCTACCGCGCCATGACGGGGGGCGATGCGGAATGAGTCAGAAGATGAAACGCGTCGTCGCGCTCTTGATGACGGCGGTCCTCGTCGGCTGTCTCCTCGGGATGACCGGCTGTCACCGGAAGGACAAGGCGGAAGACGCGGCCACCGCGGTCGCCGTCGAAGAGGAGACCTCGAAGAAAGGGAACTTCCTGTCGGAACTCCTCGGCAAAGACAAAGAGGAAGAGGCGTCTGAGACGTCGAAGTCCACCGCCGCGAAGACCACCGAAAAGACGACCGAACGGGCAGACCCGAACACGACGGTCGCGGTGACCGGCACGTCGAAGAACGACGCGACGGCCGCCACCACCATGTCCTCCGGTCTGTTCCAGGTCTCGCAGGATTACAAGAATGCCCATCCGTACTGCGTCGCCGTCAACACGGCGCAGAACATCGTCATCGTCTATGCGAAAGACGCGGAAGGCAATTACACGACTCCGGTCAAAGCGATGGCCTGCTCCTGCGGCCGCGCCGGCCACGAGACGCCCTCCGGCCAGTACACCGCGCTGACGAAACAGCGCTGGCTGTACCTCATCGACGGGACTTACGGCCAGTACTGCACGAAGTTCAGGGAGCACTACTGGTTCCACTCCGTGCCGTATTACAGCCAGAGCCCCTCGGACCTTGAATGGCCGGAATACAACAAACTCGGAAGCAATGCTTCCGCCGGCTGTGTCCGCATGTGTGTCAGAGACGTCAAATGGGTCTATGACAACATCAGCCTCGGCACTGTCATCCGGGTCTACGCCTCTTCGGCGGCGGAACCGATGGCGAAACCTGCCTCCATCCGGATCGATACCAGCGACAGCAACCCGAACCGCGGCTGGGATCCTACCGACCCGGATCCGGGCAACCCCTACGTTTAAGAAAAGGAGCTGACTGAAATGAAATCTTCTTCCCAGCTTTACCGTGTCCGCGAAATCCGGGATTTCCGCGATATGCTGGACCAGAGCGCCACGCTCTTCGCCAATGAACCCGCGTTCAAACTCCGGAACAAAGACGGTTCCTACACGACCATCAATTACACCAAATACAGAGAAGATGTCCGCTCCCTCGGCACTGCCCTCTGGGCGAGGGGGTACCACGACAAACACATCGCGCTCATGGGACCCAACTCCTACAAGTGGGCGACGGTCTACTTCGCCGTCACCTGCGGTCTCGGTGTGCTCGTGCCCATCGACAAGGAACTGCCCTTCGACGACGTGAAGAACATCCTCGAGGAGTCCGAGTCGAGCCTGCTCATCATCGACAAGAAGTCGATGAAGAAGTTCGCGAACCAGATGTCGCAGCTTCCCGAAGACATCGAGATCATCGTTATGAACGAGCCGAAACCGGCTCACGGCATGCTCTCCTATGAAGACGTCTTCGAAGAGGGCCGCGCGCTCAAGGAGTCCCGCGACCAGAGCTACCTCGACTATCTCGTGGCCCCGATCGACCCCGAAGTGATGAGCGTCCTCATCTACACGTCCGGCACCTCGGGCATGGCGAAAGGCGTCATGCTGTCTCAGAGGAACATCTGCTTCGTCGTCATGTCGAACAGCTCCATCGCCAACATCGGCCCCGGAGACCAGATGTTCGCGGTCCTGCCCATGCACCATACGTTCGAGTGCTCTCTCGGGTTCCTGGCCGTCATCTACAACGGCTGCTGCAACGCGTTCCCGACGAGCCTTCTGCGCCTGACGCGCGATATGCAGGAAGTCAAGCCGACCGTCATCTTCACGGTCCCGCTTCTGGTCGAAAAGATGCACGACAAGATCGTCGAGACCCTCGACGAGTCGAAGCCCGGCCAGATGCTCTTCAAATACGGCGGGAAACTCGTCAATTATGCCAACGACAAGTTCGGCATCGACCTCTCCCGAAAGGTCTTCAGCCTCGTTCTGAAGAACCTCGGCGGCCGTCTGCGCCTCTTCATCATCGGCGCCGCCGCCATCAACCCGGACGTCGTCAAAAACTTCGAGACCTTCGGTGTAGAGTCCTATCTCGGCTACGGCCTCACAGAGTGCGCCCCGCTGGTCTCCTGCAACTATGACGGCCACACGACCCTCGACACGGTCGGCATGCCCATCCCCGGCGTCGAAGTCAAACTCGATGACGTCAACGATGAAGGCATCGGCGAACTGCTCGTCAGGGGCCCGAACGTCATGCTCGGCTATTACAAAAACGAAGAGGCGACCAGAGAAGTCCTCGACGAGGACGGATGGCTCCACACCGGAGACCTCGCCAACGTCGACGGGAACGGCAACATCCGCCTGACCGGCCGGAAGAAGAACGTCATCGTTACGAAGAACGGCAAAAACATCTATCCCGAAGAGCTGGAAGACGCTCTGAACGGCAACCCCTTCATCCTTGAATCCATGGTCGTCGGCACCGAGCGGGAAGAGGACGACGAGACCATCGTCGAAGCGAAGATCTTCCCGGACGTCAACGCCATCAAGGAAGCGCTCCAGAATCCCGATGTCACCGCGGAAGAAGTCTTCAACTACATCTCCGACATCGTCAAGGAGATCAACACGAAGTTCCCGAACTACAAGAAGATCCGCGAAGTCAGCATCCGGAACACCGAATTCATCAAGACGACCACCCAGAAGGTCAAACGCTACGCCAACATGGATGACAGCGCCACCGAGACCAGCGGCGAAGTTCCCGGCAGGGAGACGCTGACCCAGCAGGCGGAAAAGGCGATCGGCGTGGCGGTCGAAGCGGTCAAGGAGACTGTCGAGAAGACCGTCGAGGCGGCCGAAAATGCCTATGAAGCGGTGAAGGAAACGCTGGCAGCTTCCGGTAAAGATGCGGAAGAGACTTCCGAAGAAGCCGCGGAAGAAGCGGCAGAAGGCGCGGCAGAGGCCGCGGAAGAAGCCGCAGAGCCGGCCGCGGAAGAAACTGCAGAGCCGGACGCGGAGGAAGCTCCCGCCGCGGAAGAGACCGCCGACAAGGAGGCGCAGCAGTGAGCACACTCAACATTTCGCTGCCCCGGTTCGATTACATGTGCCAGAGCAACACGTTCTCCGGCAGCCAGGGCCGGTTCCGTTACAAGTTCTTCCCGGAGAAGAAGGACGACATCGATACCGTCCTGGTGGCCGCCTGCTACTTCGACAACTGCTATGAAGTGGAGCTGGACGCCGGCCGTGTGACCCGTCAGGAGTTTGCCTACTCCGACGAGGGCATCGACGCCGCCGAGGCCTGGCTGAAGGCACAGTACGACGAAACACAGAAGTAAATCGCCAAAGGAAGCAGAATGTCAGACTACAGAAACAACATCCGCAATTTCTCGATCATCGCCCACATCGACCACGGGAAATCCACCCTGGCCGACCGCATGCTGGAGCTGACCGAGTCCGTCTCCAAGCGGGAGATGGAGGAGCAGCTCCTCGACAACATGGACATCGAGAGAGAACGCGGGATCACCATCAAAGCGCGTGCCGTCAAGCTCGAGTACAAGGCGCAGGACGGGGAGGTCTATGACCTGAACCTCATCGACACTCCCGGCCACGTCGACTTCAACTACGAAGTCTCCCGGTCTCTGGCGGCCTGTGAAGGCGCGGTCCTCGTGGTGGACGCCACCCAGGGCATCGAGGCCCAGACGCTCGGCAACACGTACCTGGCGCTGGACCACGACCTCGAGATCTGCCCGGTCATCAACAAGATCGACCTGCCGGCCGCCGACCCCGAACGGGTCAGCGCGGAAGTGGAAGAGGTCATCGGGCTGCCCTGTGAAGAGGCACCCCGCATCTCGGCCAAGACCGGTGAGAACGTGGAACAGGTCCTCGAAGAGATCGTCCACATGATCCCGGCTCCCACCGGAGACCCGGCAGAACCGCTGCGCGCGCTCATCTTCGACTCGGTCTACGACTCCTACCGCGGCGTCATCGTCTACGTCCGCCTCATGGAGGGCACCATCAAGCCCGGCGACACCATGCGCATGATGGCCACCGGAGCCGAGTTCAACGTCGTCGAAGTCGGCTGCATGCGGGCGCGTTCGCTCGAACCCGCCAAACAGCTCCGGGCCGGAGAGGTCGGTTACATCACGGCCTCGATCAAGACCGTCTCGGAGGCCCGCGTCGGTGACACCGTCACGCTGGCCACCCGCCCGGCCGCCGAACCGCTGCCCGGTTACCGTAAAGTCAACCCGATGGTGTTCTGCGGTGTTTATCCGGCGGACGGCGCCGACTATGAGAACCTGAAAGAAGCGCTGGAAAAACTGCAGCTGAACGACGCGTCTCTGACCTTCGAACCGGAGACTTCCGGAGCCCTCGGCTTCGGTTTCCGCTGCGGGTTCCTGGGCCTTCTGCACCTGGAGATCATCCAGGAGCGGCTCGAACGGGAGTACAATCTGGACCTCGTCACCACGGTCCCCAGCGTCATCTATAAGATCCATATGTCCGACGGCGAAGTCCTGAGCATCGACAACCCCTGCAATTACCCGGACCCCGCGGACATCGACTTCTGCGAGGAACCGATCGCGAACGCCCACATTTTCTCGCCGCCCGACTATGTCGGCGCCATCATGGATCTGTGCCAGGAACGGCGCGGCGTTTTCAAGGACATGCAGTACCTCGCCGAAGACCGCGTAGACATCCACTACGAACTGCCGCTCAACGAGATCATCTACGATTTCTTCGACGCGCTCAAGTCCCGCACCAGAGGTTATGCCTCTCTGGACTATGAGATCCTGGGCTACCGGGCCTCCGAACTCGTCAAACTGGACGTGCTCCTGAACGGCGAGCAGATCGACGCGCTGTCCTGGATCGTCCATCAGGACAAAGCCTACGGCCGCGCCCGGAAGATCGCCGAAAAGCTCAAAGAACACATCCCGAGAACGCTGTTCGAGATCCCCATCCAGATCGCCATCGGCGGCAAAGTCATCGCCCGCGAGACCGTCAAGGCCCTCCGCAAGGACGTCCTTGCCAAGTGTTACGGCGGCGACATCACCCGAAAGAAGAAACTGCTCGAAAAGCAGAAGGAAGGCAAGAAGCGCATGCGCCAGTTCGGCTCGGTCGAAGTGCCGCAGGAGGCGTTCATGGCCGTCCTGAAGCTGGACGAATAAGAAAGGACCACGCGTTTGGAACCCATCGGACTGTACCTGCATGTCCCGTTCTGTGCGTCCCGCTGTCCCTACTGCGACTTCTTCACGCAGAAGCCGGTGGGCGATGCACTGACCGTATATGCGGAAACGATGAAAACCGAATTGCGGGATGCCCGTGACAAGCAGATCCGTGCCGACTCCGTCTACTTCGGAGGCGGCACTCCTTCTGTGCTGCCCGGAGACCTGTTCGCAGAGCTCCTGGACACGGTCCGGGACTGCTTCACCGTGACAGACGACGCGGAGATCACCGTCGAATGCAACCCGTCCTCCGACCTGGAACATTTCCTGCCGGCTGCGGCGGACGCCGGTGTGAACCGTGTGTCCCTCGGTATGCAGTCCGCCGTCGACGCGGAACGCCGGAAACTGGGGCGTCTCGCCGACCGGAAACGGGTCGAAGAGGCGCTGTCGATCGCCCGCAGCTGCGGCATCGAAAACCTGTCACTGGACGTCATGCTGGGCGTGCCCGGGCAGACCCGGCGGAGCCTGGAAGAGACGCTGGCGTTCGTCGTCGACAGCGGTGTGCCACATGTGAGCGCCTACATGCTGAAACTCGAGGAGGGGACGGTCTTCTACAGACGGGCCGACACGCTGGACCTCCCGGGCGAAGACCTGGTGAGGGATCTGTACCTGCAGACCATCGAGACACTCGAAACGGCGGGGCTCAGACAGTATGAGATCTCGAACTTTGCACGCCCGGGCTTCGAGAGCCGCCACAACCTCAAGTACTGGCACTGTGAAGAGTACCTGGGCTTCGGCCCGTCGGCGCACTCTTTCTTCCGGGGAGAGCGGTTCTACCGCAAACCGGACTGGGACGCCTTCGCGGCCGGAGAACCGGTCGTGCCGGACGGATCCGGCGGCAGCTTCGAGGAGCGGCTCATGCTCGCCCTCCGTCTGACCGAAGGGTACCGGGGCGAGATCCCCGCGGCGCTGCGGGAAAAGGCGTCCGCTCCCGTCTTGCGGCCCTACGTGGAGGTGGGGGACGACTTCCTCCGCCTGACGAAGGAGGGCTTCCTCGTCTCCAACACGGTCATCGCGGAACTGCTCTGACCGTACATCGCGACAAACAGAAAGAGAGACTTCTCCGAAGAGAAGCCTCTCTTTTTTGATTGCGTAACGGGTCAGTTGCGGAACGGGTTTTGAAGTTCTTTCAGGAACGCGAGCAGGAGTTTTACATGGTTCGGTTTTGCCTTGCGGACGAGGGCGCAGAGTTCCTGCTGGTCCAGTGTCAGATCCTGTTCGCGGAAGAAGTCCGAGGGCGCGATGTCAAGAAGCTCGCAGAAGTACAGGACCTCTTCGAGTTTTGGTTCGAAGCGTCCGTTCCCAACACCACTGATGTAATTGTTGCGATGTCCCATTTTCTCGCTGATCTCTGCCATCGATCGGTGGGACTGTTTCGCGTATTCCATCATTCGCTTTTGTACAAAGGACTTGTCCATTCTTCCATGTCTCCAAAAGATCGTTGTTATCCTTTCTATAGTCTACCGTAAGAGGTCCCGAAAACCGTCTTCCAGCAAAAGACATTTCAGAAAAAACATCTTCTGACAGAAGATTTAAAATAGTCTGACAACCGTACAAAAGCGGAAACAGTGTAAAATGGCCAGAAGAGGAATGTCTGGAAAAATCTTCTGACAGAAGATATAATGGAGGTCCAGGGACGGACAGGGGAACGTCAGTTTCGTTCCCTCCTGGACAAAAAGCTCCGGCCCGAGAGCAGACGCTTTCGGACCGGAGTCTTGTTATTTTTTGCTTGTTTTGGCGTTTTATTCGTCGTTGTCGGGGTCGGTCGCCTTGTCGTAGATGGCGACGACTTCTTCCGAGGGGGCCTTCGTGAGAAGGGTGACAACGACGGCCAGGATCATGCCGGCGACGAAGCCGGGGAACAGCTCATAGACACCGGTGGTGGTGCTGAGCAGGTTGTACCAGAGGATATCGACGACCGCACCGCCGACGACACCGGCAACGGCGCCCCAGTAGTTGAACCGTTTCCAGAAGACGGAGAGCAGGACGACGGGACCGAAGGCGGCGCCGAAGAGGCCCCATGCATTCTCGACCATATCCATGATGGCCTGAGCGCCTTCTCCTCTGGCGCTGGCCAGGAAGTACGCGACGATGGCGACGACGGCGACGACACCGCGGGCGACCCAGACGAGTTCTCTGTCGGAAGCGTTCTTCCGGATGAGCGGTTTGTAGATGTCATTGGTGAAGGACGAGGACGCGACCAGCAGCTGGGAGTCAGCCGTCGACATGGATGCCGCGATGATAGCTGCCAGCAGGATGCCCGACAGGAACGGCGGGAAGAAGCGTCTCGCGAGGTGGATGAAGACCGTGGCCTGAAGACCGTCGGGAAGGAGTTCGCCGGCGACGACCATACGGCCGAGGTAGGCGATGACGAGGGAAGCCGCCAGGGAAATGGTGACCCAGATGATGGCGATGGTGGCAGACTTCTTGATCTCGGAAGGCTTCCGGATGGCCATGAAGCGGACCAGGATGTGGGGCATGCCGAAGTAGCCGAGACCCCAGGCGAGGCCGGAGACGATGTCCTGCCAGGATGCCGAGAACACGTTGGCGACAAAGGCGTACTCTGTGCCGTCATTGAGGTTGGTGTATACGGTGTTGACCGCGGACGGGTCGAGGTCTTCGACAAGGACCGTGACGATCGGGACCGCCAGCAGGGCGATGAACATCAGAGTCCCCTGGAAGAAGTCGGTCCAGCTGACCGCTTTGAAGCCGCCGAAGAAGGTGTAGACCAGGATGACGGCCGCGAAGATGATCATGGCCGTTTCTCTCGACAGACTCGGGACCAGGGACACGAAGACCGTGGTGCCGGCGACGAAACCGGAGGCGACATAGATGGTGAAGCTGATAAGGAAAACGATAGCTGTGATGATCGACAGAACAGGCGATTTCGCAAGGAAACGGTTCTGCAGGTACTCCGGCAGGGTGATGGCGTCATTCGCCGCTTTCGAGAACTTTCTCAGACGTTTTGCGACGAAGATCCAGTTGAGGGCGGTGCCGATGGCGAGACCGATGCCGATCCAGGCTTTGCCGAGGCCGAAGGCCAGGACGGAGCCGGGAAGACCCATGAGGAGCCAGGCGGACATGTCAGATGCCTGTGCACTGAGAGCAGTGACCCAGGGACCCATCTGGCGGCCGCCGAGGAAATACTGCTTTTCACTGTCGCCGTCTTTTCTGTTCCGGATGAAGAAAAAGAGTCCGATGGCCAGAACGAGGACGAAATAGAGCGCAAAGGCAAGCATCTCAAGATTCATAGAATTCTCTCCTTAACCTTTATTATGGTTTATGCACTTCAGCATTTTATCACAGAAAAGCGCCGCTGACAAGAAAACCGGCCCCGAAAACGTTCGGGACCGGTCTTGGTTTTGAGAAGGTTTACTCGTCTTCGACGTAGTCGCTGTCGGAAAACGCGAAGAACAGGTCGTCGACGGCCGCGATGGCGTCCGCTGCGACATTGTCTTTCGAGATGTGGCTCGTGACCACCGGCTCGACATCGAGCGGCGCGTGGACCGGCATCTGGACGGACTCGGTGGCGGGGACGACTTCGGGTTCCGGTTTCTCGACCGTCAGGTCGGCCTCTTTCGCGGGAGTGACGAAGAACGCGGGTTCGGAATCGACCGTTTCCGGTTTCGGCGCTTCGCGGCGGGGCGTACGGACCGGAGCCTCTTCCTTCGGTTTGGCCACGGTCTGAGCGGCCATCTTCGTGACATTCGGGGCCTCTTCCAGAACGCCTTTGTCGTGGATGAAGTCATCGATGAGACAGATAAGCGTGAGCAGGAAAGTGATGGCCGGGATGAGGAAGGCCAGAGGATAGGGGAACCATCCGCGCGGCTGGCCGAACATATAAAGGCCGAAGACGGTGGCGATGACAGCGAGGTCATTGTAGATGAAGGCGAGGACCGTCATGAGGGACGGGAATTTGCGGGTGACCTTCGTGATGGCCACGATCATCGTCTCGATGATGAGGAGCACGGCGGCGCCGATCTCGATGAGGAAGAAGACCGTTCCGTGCAGGAACGTGTTGACGGCTTCCAGACCGTGCGCGGAAAGGAAGTTGCAGACCCCTTCGAGGTTCCCGAGGATGCCGGCGCAGAGGATGAGTTCACAGAGGAACAGCAGGATGAGGATCAGTGCTTTCCACCCTCCGGATACGGATTTTCTCGTCATGACGGATCATCTCCTAAACGTGTTTGTATGATAGTTGCTTAACATAAAAATACTAACAGATTCCCTTTCAGTTGTAAAGGCGGGGCGGCTCGTTACAGACCGGTGGAAACGTAGTTTTCATCGTATTGATCGCGATAGATGTAGTTCTTCAGGATGTTGGCGTTTTCGTCGACATCGAAGGAGAGGACAGAACCGACAGAGGGGATGCTCTGGCTCGTCCAGGTGTCTCCGCGCGGGGCCGTCGTCTGCAGGATATCGTAGTGGCGATAGAGCAGAAGAGAGCCGATCGCGAGGTTCGTCGTCTTGATGCCGCCCATGTCGGTGCGCAGGTAGGGCAGGATCTCCCAGGCGGCCTTTGCGAGGTCAGCCGGTTTCGCGTTTTCCGCTTTCTGCCGGATGGCATTGACGACGAGACGCTGGCGTCTGGTGCGCTGGATGTCGGAGTCCAGTTTCCGGATGCGGGAGAACATCAGCGCGTGTTCACCGTCCATATGGACCGAGTCGCCGGACTCGAAGTAGATGCGGTTTCCGGTGAGGGACCACTTGTACCAGGTGCTGTTGAGGTAGGCGGCTTCCCGTGCCGTGACCGGGACATCGACCCCGCCGAGGGCGTCGATGATGGCGGTGAAGGCCTTGAAGTCGACTTCCATGTATTTGTTGATTTTGATTTTGTAGTTGTATTCGATGGTGTCGATCGTCAGTTGGATGCCTCCGAGGGAACTGGCGGCGTTGAGCTTGTTCATGCCGCGGCCGGGGATCTCCACATAGCTGTCCCGCAGGAACGACGTGAATTTGATCTTCCGGTGCAGGTTGTCGATGGAGATGAGCATCATGGTGTCCGCTCTCTGGAATCCGGTCTCTCCTTCGCGGTTGTCGACGCCGAGGAGCAGGATGTTCGTGACGAGCGGGTTCTTTTTCAGGCTGATACTCGAGATGTGTGAGTTGCCTTTATGCTGGCCCGGTTCGTAATCCATCCGTGCCAGAAAGACCGTGGACACGGCGAGGTAGAGGAGAACGAAAACGAGGAGAAGAGAGGTGAACGCGGAGCCGCAGCCACAGCCGCAGCCGCGTCTTTTGCGGGCTTTTC
>ONJD01000050.1 GCA_900317985.1 uncultured Eubacteriales bacterium
GTCGTGAGCGTGGTGCTGCTCGTGCTGCTGTTCTGGTTCCTGCACCGCAAAAAAGGCACTCTTGCCGCCGTTCTCTGCACCCTGCTCTGCTTCGTCGTGCTGGTGCTCGGGTACGGGTTCGGGTCCTGGTTCGCGCCCGTCGACAAGGACATCGGGTCAGACGTGTACACGGAGCAGGAAATGGACGCCGCGGTCGATATCATCCTGGAGGACAGCTTCTGGGACGAGATGAATGCCCGGCTGCTCGACATCCACTATATCGGCGATGAAGAGTCCGGGGGCTACCTCCCCTCCGTACAGGGGCGGTTCCCGGAGAGCAACTACACCGAATGCGCCGTGTTCGACACCGACTTCCGCTCGGCGTTCTTCGCCAAGAACGCGGCTCCGCTGAAACCCAGAGAAGTCTACACCGATTACCTGTGGGTCCTCGCCCGCACCGACGGCGGCAGCTGGGAGGTCGTGACCTCCGGCTACGCATAAACATGAGTCCATTACCACATACAAACAGAGACGCCTCCGGCCGTTCAAGCCGGAGGCGTTTCTCTGTTGTGTGTGAAATTTGGAGTGAGAAATGAGAAAGATTGGAGAATTATGAAATTAGGAGAAAAATCATAATACATGTGTCTCGGGGAGGAGGGGTATCTCCCTTTGACAGTTCCCACTATAAGGTGTCAACCTAAAAAGTACTTAAAGGTCGGAAATTTTTTTGATTTTTTTGGCGATCCGCCCCGAATTCGCCTCAAAGCAGGTCGAGGTCCAGGTCTCCCATCCGCTCGACATAGACGTCCGCGGCCTCTTTGATGAGCTCCCGCTTTTTCTCGGACCAGCGGTCTTCCAGAGCCACGACGCGGCAGCCGGACTGCTTCGCGCCGAGGATGGACACATAGGTGTCTTCGAAAATGTATGTCTCTTCCGGCGATGTACCGAGGTGGGCACGGGCTTTGTCGTAGATGAGGGACGTCCGCTTGTTGCAGTGCTCTTCCCCGCAGGTGAAGACGGCGGAGAAGAACCGGTCGATGCCGTTGCGCTTGAGACAGGCCTCCGTCAGGTGACGGTCGGTCGCGGTCGCGACACACATTCGGATGCCCCGCTCCTGCATCGCCTCCAGGCTTTCGACGACCGTGGGTTTGACGACGACGGTCTCGAAGTAGTCGGGCTCGACGATCTTGTTGATCTCGTCGACGATCTGACTCTGGCTTTTGGTGAGGCCGAACTGGTCCTGCATATAGAGGGCCATCGGCTCGAGCAGCATCTTCGTCATCTCGCGGTTCTGTTCGGGGCTCACGGTGTAGCCGAGGCCCTCGAGATAGCGCCGGCCGATCTCGATCCACAGATGCATGGACTCGGTCAGAGTGCCGTCCATGTCGAATATGGCGCCGCGAATGGCCATTTGCTCACCTTCCTAGATCGTAAAATGCTCGGTGCCGGTCGTGTCCGGACCGAACCCGTAGTCCTCGTCGTCCATCCAGTCGTCCTCGTCGCCGGCCAGGCCGAGCTCGCGCAGTTTCTCTTCGGGGACGACCGGGATCTGCGCGACGCCTTCGAACTTGCGGCCTTTCGCCCACAGCGACGGCGTGATGCGCACGGTGTACCCCGTGCCGTTCATACAGGCCCATTCATTCATCGGCGCTTCCGGCAGACAGTACATCGCCATCAGGGCGGAAATGATGCCGCCGTGGGTGACGATGGCCGCGTCATCGATGCCGGTCTTCAGAAGGCCGTCGACGATGCTCTCGAGCGCGCCCCGGATGCGTTCGCCGAATTCGGCATTGCTCTCCCCGTGGGGCGGGGCCGCGTCCATGCCGCCCTGCAGCCAGGCGGCGAACTCTTCATACTGCTGCAGTTCTTCCGCCGTGTGGCCTTCGAACTCGCCGAAGTTGTACTCGATGAGTTCCCGCATGACGACCGGTTTGGCGTCCGGGAACAGGATCTCACAGGTCTCGGTGCAGCGCTTCAGGGGGCTCGTGAACACCACGGCCGGGTCCGGGTAGATGCAGTTGTCCCTGAGGTAGCGAAGCTCGTCTTCGCCCTGCAGGCTGAGTTCCAGGTCCTGGTGGCCGACGTAGCGGCCCTCTTCGTTCCCGGTGGTCAGACCGTGCCGGATGAAATGCAGCGTGTAAGTTTTCACGGTGTTCCTCCCTGTGGCGATGTACCGCCCTTGAATTCCCAAAGAGTATAGCACAAGTCTCACGAAACGGAAAGACCGGCGGAAAGACAGCAGAAGCGCCCCGGCTTGCACGTCCGGAGCGCTCGTCTGCATGTGTGTGATTTGGAGTGAGAAATGAGAAAGATTAAGAAGAAAAAAAGATTAGGAGAAAAAATGAATGATGATTCTGTCAAAGTTCGGCGAGGGGCACGTCCCTTTGACAGTTATGAGTCTACTATGTCAACCTAAAATGTACTTAAAGTGGGAAAGTTTTATATAAAAACATTGTTTTCTGGTTTATAATAGTAGTTGTTCCAAACAACGATCATTTGAAAGGAGAGTTTTACAATGATTCGTTCCGAACTGAAAGCCCGCGGAAAAGCGGCATTCAAAGCAAATTACTGGAAATCGGTCCTGGTGGCCATTCTTCTGACCATCGCTGTCGGCGGCTGGAACGCCGGTTCCTCCTCGACCTCGGTCGACTTCCAGGATCTGACCGACCCGCAGCCGGCACAGTCCTACTCCATCGACCCGGAGACTCTCGATCCCCTCGCCAATGAGGACTTCGACGTGACCGACATCGATCAGGACTTCGGCGTCCTGCTTGATAACGAGACGGCTCAGTCCGAGTCCGCACCCGTGTCCCAGCGCCTGAAAGAGTCCATCAACGTCGGCTCCATCGCCGGTCTCGGCACCCTGTCTTTCCTTCTGACCCTGTTCCTGTTTGGTCCCCTGGAAGTCAGCGGACGGAACTTCTTCAAGAAGAACCTTGGTGAAAAAGCTGAACTCGATGAACTCAACAGAGGCTTCGTTCCGAAGTACTGGAACAACATGATCACCATGGCCCTCAAGAACCTGTTCGTGGCTCTTGGTTTCGTCTTCCTCATCATCCCCGGCGTCATCGTCTCCTACGGCATGGAGCTGGTCCCGTACATCCTGGCAGACAACCCCGGCATGGGTATCATGGACGTCATCAGAGCGTCCTGGAACATGATGAAAGGCCACAAGTGGGAACTGTTCGTCCTCGACCTGTCCTTCCTCGGATGGATCCTGCTCGACATCCTCACCCTCGGCATCCTCGGCCTGTTCTATGTCAACCCCTACATCTTCAGCACTCACGCCGCGTTCTATGAGGAAGTCAAAGCCCTGAACGCTCTTGAGGCGACCCCGAAAGAGGCGTAAAAAAGATAAAGGAGGACGTTTTGATGAAGAAAACCGTCCGTAAAATACTGGCCGTGGCACTCATGGTCTGTATGATGATCCCGCTGTTCTCAGTGGGTTCGTTCGCGAAGACAACGACAAAATACCAGGGGAAATCGCTGGTCGTCCTGGGCGACTCCATCGCCGCCGGGTTCGGTCTGGCACCGGGCTCCACCGACATGGTCTCCCAGATCCTTCAGATGCCCCACGGGGAGTTCACCGCGAACTCCTGGCCGCTCGCCATCCGCGACAAGTACGGCTTCAGCAAAGAGACCTCCGTCAACCTGTCCCGCACCATGTGGGGTTGCACTGAGTTCCTGCGCCTGCTCGACCCCGCGTTCGAGGCAGAGCTCTGCAAACCGGAGAACACCTTCGAGCAGTACATGAGCGATTACCTCATGTTCTTCACCGAAGTCACGGCTCCGGGCGATGCACTGCAGCTCGCCGGACAGATCAAAGATGTCATCCGGCAGGCAGACGTTCTCGTCTTCTCCCTCTGCGCCAACGACATCATGACCCCGACCATCCTGAAGCCGCTCATGCTGCCGTTCTACCAGGTCTTCGGCCGCCAGGCGGGCTACGCACTTGCGTCGGTCACCCAGGGCAAACTTCAGCTGCCCTCCACTCCGGAAGGCCTCGCCAAGTTTGCGCTCGGCACTCTGGAGTTCGACGACCTCGCGACCGATGCGCGCCGGCGGACCCAGCAGTTCTTCAAGAGCTATGACCGCCTGCTCGGCATCATCTACAAACTCAACCCGGATGTGGAAGTCTATACGATGGGCATGACCAACCCGTTCAAGGGCCTCAAGACCATCAATGACCAGGATTCCACGCTGCTCGATCCGCTGACCATTGAAACGATCGCCAAGATCCGCACCTATGTCACGAAGCAGAGCCGGTATGCCGGACGCGTCAAATATGTCGACTGCTCCGATGTCGGCGGACACGGATTCGGCAACGCCTACTCCGTCCAGTTCTTCCTCGACTTCGTGGTCCACGTCCACCCGGATGCGGAAGGGCACAAACTCATCGCGAAGCACGTGTCGGCGGCATTCAACAAATAAACACCCTTTTGGACAAAAAAGTCCCCGGAGCTCCGTGCAGGAGCGCCGGGGATCTTTTTGTTTGTGTCAGAGTGCGGATCAGCCGACGATGAAGGCGACGATCCAGGGCAGGACGTACGCGAACGCGATGCTCGTGAGGAACGAGACGCAGTAGCGTTCGAGGTACGCGCCGCAGTACATGATGGCGGCCGGGATGGCCAGCAGCACCTTGGAGATGCCTTTGGACTCCGCCGAGAAGAGTTCGCTCCACATGTTGAGGGCGTCTTCCACGAGCGGGAACGCGTTCGTGAGGAAGGACACGCCGACATACAGAAGGATGACGGAGAGCCAGTTGAACGTTCCGAGGTAGAAGAGGTTCATCGCCCCGGGGAACGCGACGATGCAGCCGAGGAGGGCCATGATGATGTGCGGGCCGAAGCAGATGGCGAAGGAGCCTTTGTGCGGCGCCAGCAGGTGCTCGACGTGGCCGCAGAGCTCGTTGCGCTGCATGTAGTCGGAGTACTCGACCGGCACTTTCCAGATGCGGCAGAAGAGGTGCTCGAGGAACCCTTTGAGCAGGGCGCCCGGGAAGGTGATCATCTTGATGATCTCATACAGGATTACCATGCGAAGTCCCCCTCTCCTTTCAGGAATACCTCATCGAGGGTCTTCTTGCCCGCGATGATCTTGGCGACGTCCGGGCTCACGGCATAGCCGTACTCGTCCATCTCCGTTTCCAGAGCTTCGAGGCTCGACCGGAGGTCGGCGCGCTCGCTCTTCAGTTTTTCTCTGGTCTCGCCCTTGGCGTTCTTGATGGCAGCCGTCTTGTCGGCGATCTGCTGCTGCAGGATCAGCGAGTAGATGCTGCAGGCGGAGACATAGTTGTTCGCGGTCGCGGCGTTGGCGTGGGCCTCTTCCGCATACGCGGTGGCCAGCTTGTAGTCGCCCTCCAGCAGGTAGAGGATGGCGCGCTGGTAGTTGAGAGTGGAGGCGGTGCCGTCGATCTTGAGACCCGCGTCGCAGGCTCTGACAGCCGCTTTGTGGTCTCCCTTCAGGCGATATGCCACCGTCCGGTACACGTAAGAGTAGACGTCTTCGGCATTGCGTTTCTCCAGCGTATCGCACAGGGAGAGCGCCTTGTCGTAGTCCTTTTCCGTCAGAGCGATCTCGGTCTCGAGGGGCAGGTACAGGCTCTCGTACTCTTCGCCCTGGGCCTTGATGGCTTCGACGTACTTCTTCTGGGTGTCGAGGCCCTGCTCATAGATGAGGCAGGCATAGTAGCGGTAGTAGTTCGCGAAGGCCGGGTTGATGTCCTTGCCCTCCATCGCCTTGTCGTAGGCCTTGATGAGGGACTTGAAGTCCTTCGAACTCTGCGCCGCTTCCTCGAAGCAGTTGTAGGCCGCCTCGTACTCGTCGATGCGTTCCTTCGACTGCCGCGCGTAGCGGTTGTACCACTTGTTCAGATCGTTCGGGTAGTAGGCCTCGAGGTAGTTGTCGAGGACGCCGAACTGCTGGATGCCGGTCTGGTTCAGGAGTTTGACCTGGTTCTTCCGGTACTGGAAGCCGTAGGTGTCGGACCCTTCGGCGATCTGTCCATTGAGCTCGCCGTACTTGTCGAGCGCGGACATGAGCTTGCCTTCTCTCGCGAGGCTCTGGGCCTGGGCGGTGCCGTGGTAGACGTTCCAGCCCTCATGGCAGAGGAGGATGCCGAAAACCAGGAAGAAGACGGCCATCAGCGGGATGATGAACTGCCACCACTCGAAGGGGTAGTGCTTCATATCGTCGAGGCACTCCTCGCAGTAGTCCGTGCCCTCCACGGCTTCGTGTTCGCCGCAGACTTCGCACATGACGGGGCGGTGGTACTCCGGCTTGATGCCGTGCTGTTTTTCATAGAGCGCCTGTTTGACGATGTCGTCCCACTCGGCGTCCGGCGCCTGTTCGCGCATCTCGTCGATCTCGCCCTGGACCATGGCCCGGAGGTCTTCGAGTTCGACTTTCAGCTCTTCTTCGGTGCGGGGACGCAGGGGGTCCGGCGCGTTCGGGTCCGCCGGCTCTTCGTCGAGGGCCGCTTTCAGCGTGCCGTCCTTCAGAGCCTTGCGGCGGGCCTTGTCTTTCATCTTTTCGGCTTTCCGGGCAGCTTTTTCGGCCTTTTTCTTTGCCTTTGCCGCCTCTTTTTCAGCCTGTTTCAGGTTGTCTGTGCTCAAATGGGCACCTCCGTTCTCTGGTTACTTGGCTGTCGTGACGCCGCCGATCTTGCTGGAGAGGTCCATCGCCTCAAAGTCTTTGGTGAGGGTCTTCAGATCGATGTCGTCCGTCTTGTAAAAATAGTTGCCATACTCGTTCGTGATGCTGATGGTCTTGCCCATGATGAGGAGGACGTCGTCGCCTTCCTTCTTCTTGAGGGTGAACATCTCGACGTCGGCGGTGTAATCGACGGCCGCCCGGTCCTTGTCGGTGGGCTCCTTGAGCTCAAGGGCTTTCAGCTCGTCGAGGAACACCTCGATGGCCGCTTCATCGGTCAGCTCCTTCTCGGCGATAGCGATGCCGGAGTCGATGCCGCCCCGGTGCAGGTACTCGACGCTCGTGACGTTTTTTGCCTTCGGGAAGAGCGGGTCTCCGTTCGGGTCCTTCGGACCGACGTTGCCGCTGTTCTTCAGGACGAGCGCGACCGCCGCCGCGATGACGGCGAGGATGAGGACCGCAGCCACAGCGATGATGGCGATTTTTTTCTTATTGGTCTTTTTTTCTGTATTCGGTTCTGCCATATTGGTATGATTCCTTTCTGGAGATGGGGGCTGCATCGCCCCGGGATACAGTTCTACTCATTATACCGCGCGCGACTTTAAAATAAAAGAGAAATCCTTGCAATGAGACGCCGGTAGTGATAGAATTACGCCCGTGATTTTATAAGTATATTCCTGAAACTTAAACGAAGGTGAAACCTTGAAACTCAGAGAAGACATTCGCAATGTGGCGATGATCGCCCATGTCGACCACGGCAAGACCACTCTGGTCGACGCGCTCTTAAAGCAAAGCGGCATCTTCCGCCAGAACGAGCAGGTCGACGAACGGGTCATGGACTCGAACGACCTCGAGCGGGAGCGCGGCATCACCATCCTGTCGAAAAACACCTCCGTGCGCTACGGCGACACGAAGATCAATATCATCGACACCCCCGGCCACGCGGACTTCGGCGGTGAGGTCGAGCGCATCCTCCTCATGGTCGACGGCGTCCTCCTGCTGGTCGACGCGTTCGAGGGCTGCATGCCCCAGACCCGTTTCGTCCTGAAGAAGGCCCTCGGTCTCAAGAAGAAAGTCGTGGTCGTCATCAACAAGATCGACCGCCCCGGCGCCCGCCCGGCAGAGGTCGTGGACGAGGTCATCGACCTGTTCATCGAGCTCGGCGCGGACGAGGACCAGATCGAGTTCCCGGTCGTGTACGCGTCCGCCAGAGACGGCTATGCCTCCTACGACGAGCGCGACCGCGAAGGCGATATGCGGCCCATCTTCGAGAGCATCCTCAAGGAGGTCCCGGCGCCGAAGGGCGACGTGGACGCGCCGCTCCAGGTGCTGTTCTCCTCCCTCGACTACGATGACTATGTCGGCCGCATGGGCATCGGGCGCATCGAGCGCGGCACCATCCGGCAGAACGAACCGCTGATCCTCTGCAAGGCAGACGGGTCCGAAGAGAAAGTCAAAGTCTCGAAACTGTATGTCTATGAAGGCCTGGCCCGCAAAGAGGTCAAAGAGGCCGGCGCCGGCGAGATCATCTGCGTCTCCGGCATCTCGGACATCAACATCGGCGAGACCGCCTGCGACCCCGAACACATCGAACCGATGGAATTCATCAAGATCGATGAACCCACCATCTCCATGAACTTCATCGTCAACGACTCCCCCTTCGCGGGACGGGAAGGCAAGTACGTCACCTCCCGGAACATCCGCGACCGGCTCTTCAAGGAAGTCGAGACGAACGTCGCCATGCGCGTCGAAGAGACCGAGACCACCGACACGTTCAAGGTCTCCGGCCGCGGCGAACTCCACCTGTCCATCCTCATCGAGACCATGCGGCGCGAAGGCTACGAATTCGCGGTCTCCCGCCCGAAGGTCATTTACAAGCGCGACGAGAACGGCCAGCTCCTCGAGCCGATGGAACTCCTCTCCGTCGAGGTGCCCGGCGACTACGTCGGCGCGGTCATCGAGAAGCTCGGCACGCGGAAAGCGGAACTCCGGGACATGGTCGCCCATGACGGAGGCGCCACCCACCTCGAGTTCAGCGTCCCGTCCCGCGGTCTCATCGGCTACCGGTCCGAGTTCATGACCGACACCAACGGCAACGGCATCATGAACCAGCTCTTTGACGGCTACGCGCCGTATAAGGGCGACATCGAGACCCGCGAGCGCGGCTCCATCGTCGTCCACGAGAACGGCGTCTCCTCCGCCTACGGCCTCTTCAACACGCAGGACCGCGGCACCCTCTTCATCGGCGCCGGCGTCGACGTGTACGAAGGCATGATCGTCGGCGAGTGCAGCCGGGCAGAAGACATCGTCTGCAACGTCTGCAAGACGAAGCACCTGACCAACACCCGCGCCTCCGGCTCGGACGAAGCGCTCCGCCTCGTCCCGCCGACCGTCCTCTCCCTCGAACAGTGCATGGAATTCATCGGCGACGACGAGCTCCTCGAAGTCACTCCCGAGTCCCTGCGCCTGCGCAAGACCATCCTTTCCAAGGAGAAACGGTTGAAACAGCAGTTCCGAAAATAAGTAAAACGGGCCTCTCGCGAGGCCCGTTTCTTTCTGCCCAAAATGAGACATTTCGAAAAATGTGTCTCAACTTTCCAAAAAGAACCCCCATGGGGGCTTGTGGGGAGACACTTTAGCACATTACAATGAGAACAGAACGAGAGACATCTGGAACAAACATCATCCTCTCCTTCTCAAAGACATAGAATACCTTTCCCAAACCTAATCCCAAAACAGCGAAACCCGCCGGACCAGACCGACGGGTTTTTGCTGTTTGTGAATAATTTTTGACTAAATCGCGCCAGACTATTCACAAATTGTACACAATTTGCTATAATAAATGGGCAGGTCTGCTGGAACCGTCCTGCGACTCTGCACTATCTCTAGTTTTTGAACAAAAACGACTCATTTCCAAGGAGGAAAAACCCATGAGCATGAAAAAAGTTACCGTCCTCGGCGGCGGTGTCCTCGGCACCCAGATCGGCCTGATGTGCGCATACACCGGCCACGACACCACGTTCTGGCTCCGTTCCGAAAGTTCCATCGGCCGGACTCAGCCGAAGATCGAAAACTACACGAAGGCAATGATCACCGACCTCGAAAAGGCAAAAGCTTTGGTCGGCAACCCCATGGGTGCCTTTGTCTATCCGAAGGGCCTCATCCAGGACTGGTCCACCGCGACCGTTGAGTCCATCGATGCGCTCATCGAACAGGCGAAGACCAACTTTGCCGAGAAGGTCCATCTCGAACTCGACATGGCCAAAGCCCTTGCTGACGCTGACATCGTCATCGAGTCCATGTCCGAGAACCCGGAAGCAAAGATCGGCGTATACACGGCCGCAAAAGATCTGCTTCCCGAGAAAACTCTTCTCTTTACCAACTCCTCAACCTTGCTTCCCAGCACTTTCGCTGAGTACACCGGCCGTCCGGAAAAGTACTGCGCTCTCCATTTCGCGAACTCTATCTGGAAACAAAACA
>ONJD01000091.1 GCA_900317985.1 uncultured Eubacteriales bacterium
TCCTTTTATTATTGTTTTACTATCATTCTTATCTGCCTACTTATCGCCCTTTCCGCCGCGCAGGAGCTTTACCAGCTTCACGATGTCCATGTACTCGACGACGAGGCCAAGGACCAGGGGAACGGCGAGGTCTTGGATCTCGAACGCATAGACCGTGTGGCTGATGATCGCCGCGGCCAGGTACGAGAACAGCAGGTAGACGATGACCACCAGCAGGATGCTGCCAATGATCTTTGTGATCAGTTTCCCGGTTTCATTCATATTATTTCAACTCCAGGCTGTCGAGGAACTTCATGACTGCATCGCCCCACTTCTCGGGTTCTTCCTTGATGGGCGAGTGCGCGGAGTCTTCGAACCAGACCCATTCTTTGCGCGGCGCTTTCAGGCCGTTGTACCACTGTTCGGCCACTTCGAACGGCGTGTTGTAGTCGTGGCAGCCGATCGTCATGAGGACCGGCATCTTGAGTTCCGGCACATCGCGCAGGAAGTTGCAGGAGATGACTTCCGGCCAGAGGACGTCGGTCAGGTACAGCGCGCCGAACGCGTACTTCGGCAGGTGGCGCAGTTTGTAGCCGTCATATTTGAGGAACGGGATGAGCAGGGTCTGGACCATGCCGCCCCGGTTTTTCCACTCTTCACCGCCGTACTTGGAAAGGCCGTTGCGCTGCGCCATCATCGCGTCGTGACTGTCGTAGACGCCTTTCACCGGCGGGTGGTCCTTGATGGCCTTGATGGTCTTCTTGTCGCCCGCCTTCGTGGCCTCGTCCATGACGAACTGGTAGGAGATGGCTTCGTTCGCTTCGCCTTCCACGACCTGGCCCTGCCCGATGTATGCGGCGATGTGCTCCGGGTACTTATAGCACAGCGGAGTCCCGAGGACCGTGCCCCAGGAGTGGCCGAAGACGACGACCTTGTCCTTCTTGAACTTCTTGCAGAGGTACTCGATGAGTTCCCGCGCGTCTTCGATGTACATCGGCACGTGCAGGTCGGCTCTCTTTGTTTTGAAGTACTGGTAGCTCTTGCCGGACCCGCGCTGGTCCCAGAGGACCATCGTGTACTTGTCCGCCAGCGCTTTCTGGTAATGGAGTACCCAGTGGCGGTCGCAGACGCCGGGCCCGCCGTGCAGGAACAGCAGCACGGGCGCGTTCTTGTCATAGGTGTAGATGCGGATGTTCTGTTTGTTTCCGTTCAGTTTGACCCATTCTTCTTTGTCGTAGAGCTTGCGTTTCTTTGCCATAGGTACACTCCTTTCTGTTTCTACTATAGCACCCCTGCAACAGTGCCCGCAAGACAATCAGAAAACCGCTGCCCGAAAAGGGACAGCGGTTTTCCTATTAGTGAAAGACAGGGGAATGCCTTTACTTCTTGTACTCCGGAGTGACTTTCTTCTTCGCGAGGTCGACGATGCGGTTGCCCATGCCCTTCAGGACGAAGGGAACGAGGGTCTCGTAAGTCGTGCCCCAGGCGTCTTTCTCACGGGAGAGGTGGATGGCGTCGAACTTGCAGCGGGTCGTGCAGATGCCGCAGCCGATGCAGATCTTGTCGTCCACTCTCGCAGCGCCGCAGGACAGGCAGCGGGCCGTTTCGGTCTTGACCTGCTCTTCGGTGAACGCGAGGCGCTCGTCGGAGAAGGTCTTGATCTTCGTGGGCTCTTTGCCGGGTGCCTGCCGGACCGCGTGGTCGTAGCAGTTGATGACGAGGTTGTCCTTGTCGATCATGTGGAAGTTGTCTCTCTTCATGCGGCCGATGGTGAGGCTGTGGCCCCAGACATAACGGTGGACAGAGTCGGCGCCTTCCTTACCGGCGGCAATGGCGCGGATCGCGAAGTTCGGGCCGGTGTAGACGTCGCCGCCGACGAAGATGTCGGGCTCGGCGGTCTGGTAGGTCCATTCATCCGCTTTGGCGGTCTGGTTGCGGTTGAGTTCGACCTTGGTGCCGTCGAGCAGGCCGCCCCACTGGATGGACTGACCGATGGCGGCGAGGACGTAGTCCGCGTCGAGGGTCATGGTGTCGTTCTCGTCATACTTCGGGCTGAACCGATGGTCCGCGTCGAAGACGGAAGTGCACTTCTTGAATACGACGCCGGCAACCTTGCCTTTCTTGACGACGAACTCTTTCGGACCCCAGCCGCACTCGACGACGATGCCCTCTTCTTCGGCCTCGGCGACTTCGTCGTCCGCGGCGGGCATCTCTTCACGAGACTCGAGGCAGAGCATGGTGACCTTGTCGGCACCGTAGCGGGCCGCGGTACGGGCGACGTCGACTGCGACGTTGCCGCCACCGACGACGACCACGTTGCCGGAGAGTTTCGGGATGCGCTCGAAAGCGACATCTCTCAGGAAGTCGATGCCGGACAGGACGCCTTCCGCGTCTTCGCCCTCGACTCCGAGCTTGCGGCCGCCCTGGGCGCCGATCGCCACGTAGAAGCCCTTGTAGCCTTCGTCACGCAGCTGCTGGATGGTGATGTCTTTGCCGACTTCGACACCGCACTTGATCTCGACGCCGAGTTTCTTCACGACCTCGATCTCCTTGTTGACGAGGTCCTTCTCGAGGCGGAAGTTCGGCATACCGAACGTCATCATACCGCCGGGGACGGCTTCCTTCTCGAAGACCGTGACGTCGTGGCCGAGGATGGCCAGGTAATAGGCGGCGGACAGGCCGGCGGGGCCGGAACCGATGACCGCGACTTTGTGTCCGCGGTCGTTGAACTTCTCGGGGACCCACGGGTCCTTGGTGTTCATTTCGAGTTCGGCGATGTACCGCTTGACTTCGTCGATCGCCACCGGGGCATCGAGATCGCCGCGCGTACAGGCGTCCTCGCAGAAGCGGGCGCAGATACGGCCGCAGACTGCCGGGAACGGGTTCTCTTTCTTGATGAGCTGGAGGGCTTCCTCATAGCGGCCCTCGGAGGCCATGCGCAGGTAGCCCTGGACGGCGATGTGCGCCGGGCAGTTGGTCTTACACGGTGCGGTACCGGTCTCGGGGACGACATGGTCTCTGTCGGTGTAGAATTTATCGCCTTCCCAATCCTTCGGGAGCATGACGATCTTGTCGTCAGCGACGACATGCTGTTTGATCTCGACCGGAGTCTTCTGGCAGAGCTTCTGACCGAGCTTGACCGCGTTCTGCGGGCAGACTTCGACGCAGCCGCCGCAGGCGACGCAGTTATGCGGGTCGACATGCGCTCTGTAGTTGGACGAAGACAGGTTCGGGGAAGAGGTGTACCAGGAGGTCTTCAGCGCCATGCAGGTCTCCCAGTGACAGTTACAGATGAAGAGGCTCTCGTCCGGGCCGTCGATGTTGGACAGCTGGTGGACGCAGCCGTGGTCCTCCGCTTTCTGGAGGATGGCTTCGGCTTCTTCGCGGGTGATGCGGCGGCCCTTGCCGGTGCGGATGATGTGCTCAGCAAATTTGCCGAGGCTGATGCAGTACTCGTCGAGCAGGTCGTCCGAGCCCTTTTCCATCATCTCGCGGAGGCGGCGGCATTCACAGTACGCGACGGCGAGGTGGCCTTCGTTCTTGTCGAGCCACCAGGAGATCTCCTCGCGGTTCGCCTTGTGGGACTCGTTTGCAATGGCGCTCTCCACGGGGATGGCGCGCATGATGGCGGTACCCATCGGGGCGAAGCCGGTGATGAGCTTCTGAAGGTTCAGGATGTAGTTGATGAAGCCGGGAGCCGTCTCCGGATATTTCGAGGTCAGCTCCTCGGACATGGTGACGCTCTCCATGGAGCCCGGCGCGAAGACGGGCAGCAGGAACATGTCGACGCCCTGGTCATCCGAGGTGTACTCGATGACGCCGATCTCGGCCATCTTCGCGGCCAGCTCGGCACAAGCTTCGACACTCATCCCCTGGACCTTCGCGAGCTGCTCGATGTAGTACGGTTTCCGGAGCTTCATCTTGAGGACGAAGTCGACCATCTCATCGCTCAGCATGCGGTTCCAGAACACGTACTCCCAGGAGTTCTCCGTGGGGAACGGGTTCAGGAAGTTGACATGCGTGATCATCTTCAGCAGGTTTTTCCGGACCGGCTGGTTCGTGGTCTCGCGGTAGTAGTCTTCGAGACATTTCATCTCACCGTGAGACAGGTTTTTTGGTGCTCGTTCTAACATAGTTTCCCTCCCATATTATTTAAACCTAACATGCTTAGTATAGAATAAGATAACGGAGTGTGTCTCTATTCGAAATAGAACAAAGTTTGAAATATATTCCACGATGGTATACAATCAAGATAATGTTCCAAGCGATACTATATGGTTGAGGAGGGCACCTCATGGCAGAGCGGATCAACATGCAGGAGCGGACGAAGGAGGACATCCTCCGCGCGTTCAACTCCCTCATCGAGGCAACGGACTTCGACAAGATCACCGTCCAGATGATCATCGACGAAGCCGGCATCGGGCGCACGACGTTCTACCGGTACTTCAAAGACAAGTATGACGTCATGAACTACAACTATGAACGCTACCTCCAGGAGTACCTGATGACCGGCAAGGTCCAGACGTTCGAGGACTTCTTCAACATCATGACCGCGGAGGGCACGGAGTTCTTCCGGCACATCCGAAAGGTGTTCGACTCGAACGGCGCGAACTCCTTCATGAACTACCTCTATGAAGCTTCTTTCTACGCTGTCCAGATGATCCTCGCCATGCGCGGCAAAACGGAACTGACCCCGGCCGAGTACCTGCAGTACTCGTACCTCTGCCACGGCATCCCGCATCTCTACAAGACCTGGGTCCAGGGAGATTATCCCGGCCTCACATCCGAAGAAGCGGCCAAGGCGATCTACGACCTTCTCCCGGCAGAGATCCAGGGCAACCTCTGGGAACTCTGAGCAAAACAAAAAGGACGACCGTTGTGGTCGTCCTTTATTATTGTCAAATCGTGTTTACAGCAAAACCCGGGCAAGGGCATAAAGGAGCGCCAGAAACACGACGTTCCAGAGCGTGAACTCCAGGAAGTACCGGCCTTTCAGCGCGCGGGTCGAGGCGGCGTAGAAGCGGTACGTGATGAGGCTTGCCATGGAGGCGATCAGCGTCCCCAGTCCGCCGAGGTTCACGCCGATCAGCAGCCGTGCGCCGTCGGTCGTGAACTTCGAGAGGAGCAGCGCGGCAGGCACGTTCGAAATGACCTGCGACGCCAGGATGCCGGTCTCCACTTCGCGGCCGCGCACAGCGTTCTCGAGGAACTCCCGCACGTCCGGGAGGCTCCCGACGTTCCCGATGAACAC
>ONJD01000095.1 GCA_900317985.1 uncultured Eubacteriales bacterium
GCCGTGCCGGCGGCGAAGCCGGAGAAGAGCCCGACGAGGGCCGGCAGGCTCGCGATGCCCGCGGTGGGTTTGATGACGAATGCCGCGCCGGCGAGTGCGATGAGCACCGACGTCCACTCCACCCTGTTCGGCCGCTCTCTCAGGATGAAAAGCGACATGACGATGGCGAAGAACGGCGACATTTTGTTTAAGATGTTGGAGTCGGCAAGGCCGAGGCGGTCGATCGCCCAGAAGTTGGCGACCATGCCGAGCGTTCCGAAGAGGCAGCGCAGGAAGAGGCTGCCCCAGGAGTCTTTCCGCACATGGAACTTCTCTTCGCTCCTGGCCAGCGCGACGAACGCGAGGAAGAACGCGATGAGGTTGCGGAAGAAGACTTTCTGCATGGAGGGTACATCGCCCGAGAGCTTCACGAAAAAGGTCATGAGGCTGAAGAAGAACGCCGCTGACAGGATGTACAGGATGCCCTTGGCTTTGGGCGGGATGCGCGCGAACAGCCCGGTCGCGGGTGTCTTCCCGGTCATATGTGCCCCTCCTTTCTTGAAAGTGCTACTATTCTAGCACAAATAACCCGTATGGCAAGCCTCTCGCCCCTTGTTCTGCTTTGGAAATTCCTGTAAAATGTGTCTGTAAAGAAACCGAAAGAAGTGAGTCTATGTTTTTAGCTGCCAATACCGTTCTTTTGATCTACCTGGCCGCCGCGATCGTGCCGGCCGTCATCCTCATGAACTACGTTTACAAACAGGACAAGCGGGACAAGGAGCCGATCGGGCTGCTTGGCATGTGCCTTCTCATGGGCATCTGCGCCGCCCTCCTGTCGATCGCCGGTGAAGGAGCCGGGATGTACGCGCTGAACCTGGCGCAGATCGACCAGACCACACCGCTCTACATCATGGTGCTGGCCTTCGGCGTCGTCGCCGTCGTGGAGGAAGGCGCCAAGCTCCTCTTCCTGTACCTCAAGACCTGGAAGAGCCCCTACTTCGACTACAAGTTCGACGGCATCATCTACGCCGTGTTCGTGTCCCTCGGCTTCGCGGCGTTTGAGAACATCAAGTACGTGTTCTCGTACGGCCTCTCCGTGGCGCTGCCCCGCGCGGTCCTCGCCATCCCCGGCCACATGACCTTCGCGGTCGTCATGGGCGTCTTCTACGGGCGCGCCAAGTACCTCGAGAACCACGGAAAGCCCGGCAAGTGGCTGTACATCTTCCTCGGATGGTTCTTCGCCGTCCTCCTCCACGGGTTCTACGACACCTGCGCCATGCTCGGCACCGCAGAGTCTTCGCTGGTGTTCTCCGTGTTCATCATCTTCATGTACCTGCTGGTCTTCGGCCTCATCAAACGGGAGTCGAATCAGGATTACAAACTGAACTGAATTTGCAAAAAGAAAACCCCCGCCGGTGGCGGGGGTTTTGTTGTTTTGTGCGGGTGCCGCTATGCGTTTACGCGAGGGCAGCGCCGAGGGCCTTGCAGGCGGCGAGAGCTTCGTCGTCGGGCATCTCGTTCGCCATGACGGGTTCAACGACCAGGTCCGCGCCGGCCGCTTTGCAGTCTTCTTCCCAGTCTCTCATCCATTCGCCGTCGCCCCAGCCGTAGGAACCGAAGAGGGCGATCGGTTTTCCGGACAGAGCGCCTTTGACGTCGGCGAACATGGGCTCGAACTCATCCTCTTCGAGGACTTCGGCGCCCATCGCCGGGCAGCCGAACGCGATGCCGTCATAGGCGGTGACCTTCGTCGCGTTGAAGTCGGACGGTCCGAGGACGTCGACGGAAGCGCCTGCGCCGCGGGCGCCCTGCGCGACCGCGTCAGCCATGGCTTCGGTGTTGCCGGTGCCGGACCAGAATACTACTGCTACTTTGCTCATGGGAATCTACCTTTCTAGTATGAGGGTTGATATCTAACGTAAAATTACGTTTCTAAGTGTAACCGCTGGCGCCCCTGCGGTCAAGGGGGAAACCGAATGCAGCCGCTTGGGAGGACGGCTGCATCTCGGTTAGGCATATTATGATTTTGCAAAAAGAGATATCTGTATGGGAAGGAGATATCTGGCGCACGGCAATTGGGAGGTTACCGTGGTGGTGATTGCCAGCCGGGCTTAGGAGTTAGTCCGTGCTAACTTCGTAAATAGTACCCCACGTTTGGGAGGAAGTCAAGGATATTTTCAAAATTGGCACAGAAGTTTTTTTTCGTGACAAATTGCATGGCATCGGTTGTGGCGCTTGTGCCCTCCTTCCGATATAATGAAACTGGAAACACATGTTGAGAGAGCACTGTGGAGGAGGTCTCCCCTATGCTGTTTGGTTACTTTGTGCTGGCCCTGCTGCCCATCCTGTGGCTCATTGTGGCGATGAGCGTCATCAAGATGCAGGCCTGGACCGCGGCGCTGACCGCGATGGTCATCGCCTTCGTCGAGGCCATGGTCTTCTGGCATGCCAGCTTCCTGTCCGCCACGACTTCGGTGGCCGAGGGCGTCGTCATGGCGCTGTGGCCCATCGTCCTCGTCATCATCGCCGCCATCTTCGTGTACAACATGACCGTACACACCGGGGCGATGGACGTCATCAAGTCCCAGCTCACGTCCGTGTCCAATGACCGGCGCGTGCTGGCCATCCTCATCGCCTGGTGTTTCGGCGGGTTCATGGAGGGCATGGCCGGTTACGGCACCGCCATCGCCATCCCCGCCTCCATGATGTTCGCGCTCGGGTTCAACCCGGTCGAGGCCATCCTCATGTGCCTCGTAGCGGACTCGTACACCACCATGTTCGGCGCGGTCGGCGTCCCGACGCAGATGGTCTCCGACCTCACGGCGCTCGACGCCACGGTGGTGTCCCACGCGCAGATCCTCCAGGCCGCGGTCTTTATGATCATCTGTCCGTTCGTCATCGTCACCATCGCGGGCGGCGGGCTCAAGGGCCTCAAGGGCATGGTGCCCATCACCCTGATTGCCGGTGTGTCGTTCTTAGTGCCGGAGTACATCGCCGCAAAGTTCATGGGACCGACCCTGCCCGTCATCGTCGGTGCCGTCGTCTCGCTCGTCTGCACCTTCGCGTTCGGCATGTGGCAGAACAAGCGCAAAGAGACGCCGGAGCAGTACCGGATGGGGCCCGGAAAGCCGAAGGACGACGCGTATGAAGACGTGTCATCGAAGCAGCCCGGCCTCAAGAGCGCGTTCGTCGCGTGGTCCCCGTTCCTGTTCATCCTCATCATCCTGCTGGTCGTGAGCATCCCCGCCATCGGCGGACCGCTCGGCAGCATCAAGACGGCGTTCCACATCTACCACAACCCGGACGCCGACCCGGTGTTCTACACCATCAAGTGGATCAACACCCCGGGCGTGCTCGTGTTCCTCGCCGGCATCCTCGGCGCCATCGTCCAGAAAGTGTCCGTGAAGGACTTCTTCCTGGTCCTCGGCCGGACCGTGAAGCAGATGTCCAAGACCATCGTCACCATGATGGGCGTCCTCGCCTGCGCCAAGCTCATGTCCTACTCCGGCATGACGAACACCATCGCCGAGTTCTTCGTCCAGACCCTCGGCCAGTACTTCCCCTTCGTCGCGCCGCTCATCGGCGCCATCGGGGCGTTCGTCACCGGGTCCGGCACGAGCACCGGCGCCCTGTTCGGGACCATCCAGAAGACGGCCGCCATCAACATCGGCGCGTCGCCGGAATGGATGGTCGCGGCGAACTCCGTCGGCGTGTCCGCCGGCAAGATGTTCGCGCCGCAGTCCATCGCCATCGGCTCTGCCGCCTGCGACCTCACCGGCCAGGAGTCTGTGCTCATGAAGAAAGCGGCCGTGTACGCCGTGGTCTTCATCGTACTGATGGCCGTCATCACGCAGTTCGGCCAGCCGCTCTGGGCCGCCGTTAGTTGAATAAAAAGAAAAGGGACTCCAAACGGAGTCCCTTTTTTGCTTTTTATTCAGCGCCGCCGGCCATCTGCCAGAAGTAGAGTTCGTGGGCAGACGCCTCGCGGAAGATCTCTTTGAGGTGGTCGAGCGTGGCGCGGTCGAAGTCTTTGCACTTCTCGTTCGTCACGGTGTACCAGTAGTCGCAGTACCAGGCGTAGCCGGCATTGACGTAGTCCGCGATGACCGGTCCGAAGTCGGGGTGGTCCATCGCCTCCGGGTGCTTCGCGACGAGCTGTTCGAAGACGTAGCGGTAGCCCCACATGCAGGGGAGCATGGCCATGATGATCTCGGCCTGTGTGCCCTCCTGTCCCCACTTTTTGAGGAAGTCGCAGTAGTCGCGGCACTGGCGCTTCATCGGGGTCCGGTCGATGTCCGCGTCCGTCATGCCGACGCTCGCCAGGATGTCGAGGCGGGTCTTGTTCTCGCCGTCGTCGCAGTACGCGAGCATGCCGTTGAAGAGTTGCATGTCGGCCCAGTTCGGCGCCTTGGCGACCGCGTAGGCGAAGATCTTCAGGTAGTCCCGCAGGTAGATGCTGTCCTGGATCATGTACTCGACGAACTTGTCGTGGTCCAGCGTCCCCTCGCCCATCTCCGTCAGGAAGTCGCAGTTGGCGGCTTCGTCCCAGAGGTCCTTGCTGTCGTTGATCAGCTCGAGCGAGAAGCCGGTCGCGTTGTCGAAGGTCGTGGAGAACGGCTCGGCCGGGGCTTCTTCCGCCGGGGATTCGGCGAACTTGCCGGCGAGGTCGAAGTTGTGGGCCATGGGACCTTTGCCGTGGCCGAGGTCGAGCTGTGCCCCGAGCGCGCCGGAGATGTAGTCCTTGGCGCGGCCGACCGCCGTCTTCATGTCGTAGCCCTTCGCGAGGTTCGCCGCGATGGCGCTCGACAGGGTGCATCCGGTGCCGTGGGTGTTCGGGTTGTCGATCCGCTCGCCGTGGAACCAGGTCGGTCCCTCCGCGGTCCAGAGCAGGTCGTTCGCGTCGTTCAGGTTGTGTCCGCCCTTGAGCAGGACGTTGCAGCCGTAGAGTTTGTAGATCGCCTTCGCGGCGGTCTCCATGTCGGCTTCAGACGCGATGGTCATCTCCGCGAGCACTTCCGCTTCCGGGATGTTCGGAGTGATGACGTCGCTGGTGGCGACCATGACGGGGTCGACCACGATGTTCTTCGCGTCGTACTTCTGGAGCTTTTCGGCGATGGTCGTGATGAGGTCGGACGACGAGACCATCCCGATCTTCACCGCGTCCGGGAAGATGTCTGTAAAGATCTCATCCAGCTGCTCCGCGAGGAAGTCCGGGGAGCTCTCCTGGATGGCTGTCACGCCGGTCGTGTTCTGCGCGGTCAGAGCCGTGATGGCGCTCATCGCGTAAACACCGTTCATGGTCATCGTTTTGATGTCCGCCTGAATGCCGGCGCCTCCGCTGGAATCGGAACCAGCGATCGTCAATGCTGTTTTCATGGTTGTGCCTCCTTTGGCGATGTAGCATTACGTTTTATTGCGCGACACAAGGTGGTGCCCCCAATGTGCCGCGGGACAAGGGCATAGCCCTTACTGGTGGATGTAATAGTCGGCCGCCGCGCGGATGGCGTCTTTGTCTTTCGCGCTGGCGTCGTCCTCGACCGCGACGGTCGTGAAGCCCGCCTGTTTGGCGGCGGTCAGCGCGTGCAAGACGTCCTCGACGACGCGGGCAGGTTCAAAGCCGCTGCCGAGCAGGGCTTTGGCCGCGGTCTCGTAGATGACCGCGTCCCGCTTGGTCGTGCCGAGGCTGTTGCAGTCGAACATGCTCTCGAAATAGTCGAGGAGGCCGAGACGCTTCAGCGCCGCGGTCTCGTGCGCCGGAGCGCCGACCGTGGCCAGCGCCATCGGGACGCCGGCGTCGTGCAGGGCTTCGACCAGTTCGCGCATGCCGGGCTTGGCCGGCACTTCACAGACATAGAAGTGTTCGATGACGTCGTCGAGCGCCTTGCGGATGACCTCCTCCGGGAGGCTCAGAGCGTAGGTCTCTTTGAGGTACCGGATGCCTTCGTCGACGGTCATCGTCCACATGGTCGCGTTGAGTTCCTGCTTTTCCTGCTCCGACAGTTCGATGCCCTGGGTCTTCAGGAACTCCGCGTCGAGGTCCTCCCAGATGGGCATAGAGTCGATGAGCGTGCCGTCGATGTCGAAGACAGCGGCTTTGAAACTGCCATTTTGAATGGCTCTCATCAAGTCTTTCATAAGTTCAACGCTTTCAACATTCTGGCTTTGAGGTCTTCAGTGGCGGCTTTGAGGTCGTCCGCGGCGTAGATGGCGCTGATGACGGCGATGCCGTCGAGGCCGAGGCCCGCAAGCTGTCCCACGTTGTCTTTCGAGATGCCCCCGATCGCGATGACCGGGATGCTCACCGCTTCGCAGATGGCTTTGACCGTGTCGTGGGACACGTCGTCGGCGTCATCTTTGGAGCCGGTCGGGAACACGGCGCCCACGCCGAGGTAGTCGGCGCCGTCTTTTTCTGCCTGTACCGCCTGCTCGACGGTCTGCGCGGACACGCCGACGACTTTGCGCTCCCCGAGCGCCTTGCGGGCCTCGACACACGCCATGTCGGACTGCCCGACATGGACGCCGTCAGCGCCGCATTTCTTCGCGAGTTCCACATCGTCGTCAATGACGAACGGCACGCCGTACTCTTCACAGAGCGCTTTCAGCGCAAGGGCCTCTGTCAGGAGTTCGTCCTCCGTCATCGGGTCTCCCTTTTCGCGCATCTGCACGTAAGTCATGCCGCCTTCGAGCGCCGCTCTGGTGTCGGCCAGCAGACCCTCGCGAAGCGCGTCGTCCGTGACCGGGACGCCCGCCTTTTCGAGTTTCTGCTTCACCCACCAGCGGTCCGTGACACCGTAGAGGGCGAGGTACTTTTTATCTTTATAGTCGATCATTTATTTCACCTCGAACTTCGCGCCGTCCGCCAGCTGTTCCGGCGTCATGTTGGACACGGCGTCGATGATCCGGTTGCGGAGCGTCGAATTGCCGTCGCCCGGCTGCTGGCGGGACAGGCCGATCTCGCCGGCGAGGCCCATGGTGCAGACCGCCGCAGCGGCGGCCTCCAGCGGCGCGTCCGGGTTGGCGACCAGGAAGCCGGTCATCATGCCGGACAGCTGGCAGCCTGTACCGGTGATGCGGCCCATCTCGGGTACACCGTTGCGGATGACATAGCAGGTGTCTTTGTCCGCGACGAGGTCGATGGCGCCGGTGATGGCGACGACGCAGTCGAGCTCCGCCGCGAAGGCCTTCGTGAAAGCCACCATCTCGTCGAGGTTGTCTTCGGTGACGGCGTCCGCGGCATCCGCGTCCACGCCTTTCGTGGTGCCGACGCCCGCGACGAGGGTCTTGATCTCGGAGACGTTGCCGCGGACGACGTCGAACTTCACCTTCTTCAGAAGGCCGTTCGCGGTGTCCGTCCGGAGGGCGGACGCACCGGCGCCGACCGGATCGAGCAGGACCTTGTGACCCAGTTCGTTGGCCTTTGCGCCGGCGAGGTACATCGCCTCGATGGTCTTCTCATTCAGCGTCCCGATGTTGATGTTCAGGCCGCCGCAGATAGTCGTGATGTCCTCCACGTCCTTCGGCTCGTCCGACATAATGGGGCTCGCGCCGGAGGCCAGGATGACGTTCGCGACGTCGTTGACCGTGACATAGTTCGTGATGTTGTGGACCAGCGCCCCTCCCGCTTTCACGTTCGCGAGGCACTCGGCCAGTTTCTGTTTGCTCATTGCAGTTTCCTCTCTTTCTTTGCTGGAAACGCCCGTAAAAAAAGGGACACACCTTTTTGGCATGTCCCTCGGAGTCAAACTCGTGGCTTCCCTACGTTGGCATTATCCAAATCAGGTTTCTCCGGGTCGAGACGGTGTACACCGCATTGGCGATGTACGGGTCTCCTCTCAGCCGCCCTCCGGCAGCTCCCCGCTGATATTCATTTTACTACGTTGACCATTCCAAAACAACGGTTTACAGACGACTGTCTCCCAAACGATGCAGTAAATTGACGGCCATCAGGTTGAACTCGTTCTCGACGTCCTGGAAGTCCCGGACTTTGAAGTTCGGGATGGTGGACAGGAGCGGCGGTTCGAGTTCGTCCACGTGGGCGAACAGCTCTTTCGCTTCGTTCCAGAGCATGGCGTCGTCGATGAGGTGGACGAGCTCCCGCTCCTCCTCGGTGAGGTCTCCGAGTCCGAAGTGCTCGTAGATCGCCTCCTGGAACCGGTCTTCGATCTCATCGAAGTTTTCGAGCAGCACCTTGACCGGACGGATGATGTCCGAGACATATGCCTCGGCCCCGTCGTGCAGCAGGCACGCCAGGATGACCCGGTCAGAGTAGCCGCGGCCCTCCGCCTCCTTCGCGCAGTTGATGCAATGCTGGCCGACCGACAGGAAGTGCTTGACCTGACCGACGCCGCGGCAGATGAAGCTCAGGGGGTGCGCGATGTCATAGAGACGGATGTCATCCGCCTTCACGTTCTTTGGATCCAGCAGCACGCCGGAGATGGTGTTCATGGGACCGCCGGAGACACCGGTATCGGTGTTGAGCCCCTCTTTGGGCTTGCCTTCCGCGCCGTACTTTTCCATAGCCTCTTTCTCCTCCGCAAGGGCGATGCGGACTTTGTTCAGTTCCTCATTATGCAATGGATCCACTCTCCTTTGATCGTTGCCTGTTATTGGATCGGGCTGTCCGCGCCCCGGGCGAACGACTCCTGTTTTTTGCTCTCTTCTTCGAGTTCCTCCGCGGCGATCTGCCGGTTGAGGTTCCCGGTCCTGTAGCCCGTCAGTTCGACTGCCACGTAAGTGTATCCGAGCTGCTTGACATACTCATCCACTTCCGCGGCGATCGCGGGCTCCGTGATGCGCCGGATGTCCTCGCCTTCGAGTTCGATGCGGGCGATTTCCCCGTCGTTGTGATCGCGGACCCGCATGTTCCCGAACCCGAGGTCCACAAGCTTCTGTTCCGCTTTCCCGATGCGGTCCAGTTTGGCGTCCGTCAGAGGCTCTCCGTATGGCACACGGGACGCAAGGCACGCGAAAGCCGGCTTCTTCCAGGTCGGAAGGCCCAGGTCCTTCGACAGTTCGCGGATCTCCTGCTTGTAGAGACCCACATGTCTCAGAGGACTCTTGACTCCGAGCTCCGTGATGGCGATGAGCCCCGGCCGGTAGTCCCCGTTGTCGTCCATGTTGGAACCCTCGCAGACGGTCGTGAAGCCGTTCTCTACGGCGATCCGCTGCAGGTCTTTGAACAGTGCCTGCTTGCAATGGTAGCACCGGTCCGGTCCGTTCTCCGGAACGCCCGGGATGGCCATGACGTCTTTCTGGACGACGACCTGCCGGACCCCGAGCTGCTCGCAGAACGCGACGGACTCATCTTTTTCCCGCAGCGGGAAGAAGAGCGAGGCCGCGGTGACCGCGAGGACACGGTCGGCGCCGAGGGCCTCCACGGCCGCTGTCAGCAGCAGGGTGGAGTCCACGCCGCCCGAAAAGGCGACGGCCATATCATCAAAGCTCTGCAGGTACTCCTTCAGAGCCTGATACTTTTCATGGACGGTCATCATGTTATCTCCCGTATCATAAAGACTTTTCTTTGGAAGTGCAACTTGTTGTTGCACGGTTGCATCACGCTTCTCAGAGGACATCCTGGATGGTGCCGCCGCCGACGACCGTGTCCCCGTCATAGAGCACCACGGCCTGGCCCTTTGTAATGGCCCGCTGCGGCTCGTCGAAGACGACCTTGATGCGCCCGTCGTCCATCGCCGTCACGGTGGCCGGGCGGTCCGGTTGCTTGTACCGGACCTTCGCTGTCACGCGCAGCGACTCGCCGGGCGCGAGCCCGGGAATGCTGATCCAGTTGACGTCCTCGGCGAGGAGCGTCGGCGTGAACAGGTCGTCGTTCAGCCCGAGGTACACCTTGTTCTCGGCGGGGTCCACTCTGGTGACGTACATCGGCTGCGGCAGCGCGAGGCCGAGGCCTTTCCGCTGACCCACCGTGTACCGGATGATCCCCTTGTGCTCGCCGAGGACGTTGCCGTTGCGCACGTCCACGAACTCTCCGTGGGGGTACGTCTTGCCGGTGTACTTCTCGATGAAGTCGGTATACTTGCCCGTCGGCACGAAGCAGATGTCCTGGCTCTCGTGCTTCTGCGCATTCCTGAACCCGGCCTCTTCCGCCTCGACACGCGCGTCGTTCTTGCTCATGGCGCCGAGCGGGAAGCGGATGCGGGCGAGCTGCTCCTGCGTCAGGTTGAAGAGCACATAGCTCTGGTCCTTCTCGAG
>ONJD01000096.1 GCA_900317985.1 uncultured Eubacteriales bacterium
GGCAGTAGGAGAAGAAAAAGCTGCTTGAAAAAGACATATGGTCAATGCGAAAAACGGGGGTCCCATATGTCTTTTGGCTCCCCAGCAACTTTCAGTTTGTAGAAAGACCCAGGCTCTGGAACGAACCTGGGTCTGATGCTGGTTTGGCTTATTTCACGGTGTCGCCGTCGGGAAGGCGGCGGCAAATGTCGATCATGCGGTCGAACATCGCGAAGTATTCTTCCTTCGTCTTGCGCCAGCCGACCCAGATGACGTGGTCGCCGCGCTCGACGGGCATGTTGTACCAGATGCCGGGCTTGAAGTCTGTGTCGTAGTCCGCGTCTTCACTCTGCGCGTTGAAGGGGGCGGACTGCCCCGGCAGGTTGACGAAGCCGTCACAGCGCTTCCAGTCCGGGTCGTTGAAGACTCCGTACTTCGCAAGCTTCTTCGGGTGGCATTTGGCGGTCATCCAGCCGGCGGACCAGCAGAGGCCGCACATGTCGTCGTAGCTGGGCTTGCGGCCGCCCTTGCCGTCGTCGACGGTGCCGTCCGCTCTCTGCGCGAAGTAGTAGATGTCCGGCTGCGGCAGCTGGTGCGGGTTGACGAGTTCCTGGACGACTTCGACCTTCATCTCGTGAGTGACGGCGTCCAGCGTCTTGTTTTTGTTGTAAGCCTTGATGGCGTCGAGGTGGGACCAGGGCGTCTGGAACTTCCATCCTTTGATCTCTTCGACTTCCGGCATGAGGCCCCACTGCTGGGTCATGAAGTTGTAGTACTTCATCGCCGGAGTGGTCGCGAGGACCGAGTTGAGGACCAGCATGTAGTACGTCATGAAGGTCATGCCCGGGTTGCCGAGGAAGGACGCGAGCGTCGTGCCGTTGTTGACGCCGGACAGGGTCGTGATGGTGTGGACCAGACCGGCGTGGCCGCCCGCGAACAGGGGAGACAGGTCATCGGGGTCGGTGCCGGCGCGTTCTTCTTCCGAGCCGTAGACGAAGAGCGCGGTGATCTCCTTGATAGAAGGGCCGCCGAACGAGTGGCCGAAGATGTTGATCTTCTTGTGCGGGCCGTCCTGACCGAGGTCTTTCAGAACACCCGGGTACTCCCGGCCGAACCGGGCATGACCGTACTTCTCCGAATGGACTTTGCCGTAGTCGACGCGGCCGCCGAACAGGTATGCCCACAGCACACAGGCGCGGTCCCAGCCGCTGTTGACCGGACCGAGAGACGGGCGGTACACTTCGATGCCCTGCTCTCTCAGGTGCTTGCAGAGGTCTTTCTCCTTTGTGAGACCGAAGTGCGGGAAAGTCTTGTCGACGAGGTCCTGCTCGCCCCAGCCCATGAGGCCGTGGACGATGACGACTGGATAGTTGTTCTTGTACTCCATAATGCTCTCCTTGAAACAGTTCTGACCTGCGGCCGCTTGAAACCACAGGTTTTGACAATTGTACAAGTAACATTATAGAAGGAACTGGCGTAAAGAAATAGACAACAAACTGCACCGAAAAACCGTGGATCACCCCGACATAATCGAGGGGTCTATGGTATAATGGGAGCACTGAACCTGAGGCGGGCTGCCCCGCCGTACCATAAAGGAGGAACCTCCATGAAAGCCATTCCCCGTCAGCCGAAGCCGGCCATCCTCTCCTTCAACTTTGAAGGCGATCGACTGACCACACTCAAAACCATCTGCGACGACCTCGAAGTGGGTCTCATCAACTACTGCGCCTCCGAGACGCCGGAAGCGTTTTCTCTGTCGATCGGCGATCTGCTCGACGGCGGTTCTGTCGCCACCAAGACCGAATTGAGCGCTGAGGCAAAACTCGCGATGAGCGCACTGGCGTTCCCGGAAGAACTGTATGTTCTGGCAAATCTTTCCGAGAGCACGCTCGACGCGTTCCTGAAAGCGGCCAGAGACAACGACTTGTGGATCCCGCTCAAAGCTGTCGCCACGCCCACCAACGCGGGCTGGAGACCGATGGCCCTCAAGATGGAACTCATGGAAGAGCACGCCGCCATGCAGGCCGCCATTGCGGAGCACAAAGCGAAGCAGGCGGCGGAAGCGGCCATGAAAGCGCGTGAGGACACGGATGAGTAACCTCTCCGCCTGCGCCCTCTGCCCGCGGGCCTGCGGGGTGGACCGTGAAGGCGGTCAGCGCGGACGCTGTCATGAGACCGCGACCGTCCGTATCGCCCGCGCTTCGCTCCACATGTGGGAAGAGCCCTGCCTCTCCGGCGACCGCGGCTCCGGTACGGTCTTCTTCACCGGCTGTCCCCTCGGCTGTGTCTTCTGCCAGAACTACAACATCGCGGACGGCACGAACGGGGCGGAGGTGAGTTCGGAAGAACTGACCGACATCTTCCTGAAACTGCAGGACATGGGCGCGCACAACATCAACCTGGTGACCCCGACGCACTTCGTGCCGGCCATCGTCCCGGCGCTCGAACGGGCCAAAGAACTGGGACTCGACCTGCCGGTCGTCTACAACACCGGCACGTATGAGACGGTCGAGACCCTCCGCATGCTGGACGGTCTCGTAGACATCTGGCTCCCGGACTTCAAGTATGTGAGTCCTGACCTCGCTGCCCGTTATTCCTTCGCGCCGGACTACTTCGATGTGGCGTCCGCCGCCCTCGAGGAGATGGCGCGGCAGACAAGGGCGGCACAGCGCCGTGACACCTGGGTCCCGGACCTCTGTGTCTTCGACCTCGACGGCATGATGACCCGGGGCATCCTCGTCCGGCACCTGATCCTGCCCGGCTGCACGGAGGACTCCAAAGCAGTCCTCAAGTACCTCTGGGACACATACGGAGACGACATCTACCTCAGTATCATGGACCAGTACACACCGCTGCCGCGGATCGCCACGCTGGCCGGCGGGAAGTACAAAGAGCTGGACCGGCGCGTGACGGCCGACGAGTATGACGACGTCGTAAACTACGCTGTGGACCTCGGCATCACGAACGCGTTCGTCCAGGAAGGGGAAGCGGCTTCCGAGTCCTTCATCCCCGATTTCGAACACTTCGATCCAAACGCTTTTCTGGAGCGGTAAATCGCCCCGGGAAGGCGTTATTTTTTTGCCCCGTCTAAATAACGAACGTTAACTATCTATTTGCTCAAATTTCAGTTTACATAAAGATTAACATTAGAAATATAATTGATTCATAATCACACAAATCTCATGAACGGAGTGGATCAAATGAAACAAACCAGAAAACTGTTAGCGATTCTTCTGGCGCTGGTCCTGGCCATGTCTGCCATCTGCGTCACGGCCTTTGCCGCCCATAAGAAGCAGTACCAGTCCTACGTGTTCTTTGGCGATAGTGTTACCACCGGTTTCGGTATCCCGTCATATTTTGTGGTTGCCCAAACCACAGAAACCGGCACCGCGGAAGGTAAACGTGTCCCCGGAGCCTATCCGGATCTTGTCGCCAAAGGCGTTGGCATCGATGAGGACAACGAAAACTATTACAACGAAGCCCACAGCGGTTGGCGGACTTCCGAACTCCGTGAGACCCTGGATCCGTCCTACAACAATGATGACGGTGCCGCCGCAAAAGCACTGTCTCAGGGAATGGCAGGTGACGAAAAGGAACTGGCAGACCCGCAGAATCCAAAGCTTCAGGAAAAGGTCCGTGAAGAGATCGCCAAGTCCGACCTCATCACGATCGACCTCGGTTCGAACGACATCCAGCTCCCGATCATCATGGCGCTGTATGCGGCCATTTACCCGCAGTATGCCTCCTATTTCGGTCAGCCGGAATACAAGGACTGGGTCGTTGAAGACATGCTGAAGAAATACGGCTCCGAGAATGACCTGATCGTCAAACTCACGGAAGCAGTCGCTAAGATCCACGGCATCGAATATGCGCTCGAGGTCGTTTCCAAAGCGGCACTGAGCGGTCTTTACAAGTTCAACACGAACTACCCCGCTATCATCAACCTGATCCATGAGATCAACCCGAACGCTGACATCTATGTCATCGGTCTGTACAACCCGCTGTCCGACACTGCGATTTCGGACGACATCCCCATCAAGATCGGTAAAGCCCTCGACCCTGTCATGATGAGCCTGAACCTCTATCTCGCTCAGCTGAACCCGGCGAAGAGATACTACACTTATGTCGATGCGTTCAACACCTCGGTCCTCGGCACCATCACGCTGAGCTCCCTCGTGGGCAAAGACATGAACCTTGCCGGTATGGGCGACTACACCATGTACATCCATCCGAATGAAGATGGCCATGCGTACATCGCCAAACAGGTCCTGAACGCCATCCCCGATGTGGAAGACCCGGCACCGGCAGAAGAACCTGCACAGGAAGACCCGGCACAACCCGCTCAGGACGACCCGGCACCCGCACAGCCCGCCGAAGTTCTGAACGGCATCGTCCAGGGCCCCGATGGCAAGTGGGCGATGTACAAGAACGGCAAAGTCGATGCGCATCGAGAACGGCTATGTCAACTTCAACGCGCAGAGCATCTATCAGAACGAATACGGCTGGTGGAAGTGCACCGACGGTAAGGTCACGTTCAAAGAGCAGGAAATCTACCAGAACCAGTACGGCTGGTGGAAGTGCACCGACAGTGAGGTCACGTTCAAGGAGACCGGCATCTTCAAGAACAAGTACGGCAAGTGGTACTGCAAAGACAGCAAGGTCGACTTCAACAAGAACGGAAAAGTCAAATATAACGGCAAGACCTATACCGTGAAGAACGGCAAAGTCGCGTAAGGCGATTGACCGATCCAACAAACAAAAAGAGAGCTCGGAAACGAGCTCTCTTTTCTTGTGTGTTTCAGTGAGGCGCAGTCAGAGATCATTCTGCTCTGCCTTGTTTCTTCATCGCCATGCCAGCCGCCTTGATGACCAGCTTGTTGGTGATCGGGATGGCTTCGACATCCCTCTTTAGCTTCAGCTTCTTCATCATGGTGTCTGCGGAGTCGACGTTGAACTCCACACCAGAGACGAAACTGGCAACAGGGGAGCCGAGGAAGACGATCGGCCAGGCCATCTCTTCCGAAGTGGCAAGACGTCCGGCGGTGCCGGCTTCCTTGAGGAGGGCTTCTTCGCCGCCGGCCATCTTCTCGCCTTCGTCTTTCATTTTCTGAAGTTTGCTGAGGCTCTTTCTGGTTTTGGAAGCGGTTGACATTTTGATGTCAGCAGTTTTGTTATCAGCCATGATGTAGTTTCCTCCTTAAGGATTTAATGGTTTTTCGTTTTTCGGACTCCACTTGCGCGTTGCCTTTTGGCGATGCACGGACAGACGTCCGAAACTACCTTTCTGCATCTCTATTCTAAGAAACCCGGGCGGTGGAAAGACATACCCAAAATTATGCAACTTTAGGTGGAATTTTTGCTATGCCCTTCGCTATGTATGCTCTTTCTTTGCATTGTCAGAAGTTTCAGACACACTACAGAAACACATGCTATACAAAACATATAGATAAAAACTGTTCGATTTATCTTAAGAAAACAATAAATAAGGAGTGCACCCAATGAGAAAAACCAGAAAGATCTTAGCAGCCCTCCTGGCAATGGTCATGGCGATGAGCATCTTCTGCCTCACCGCCTTTGCCGGAGAGAAGAAAACCTATACTGCCTACACCTTCTTTGGTGACAGTGTCACGGCCGCTGCCGGTCTTCCGTCCTACTACACCTTCTATAAGCAGGATCCGGTGACCGGGAAGTGGGAAGGGACCGCAGAAGGACAGCGCGTCCTTGGCTCCTATGCGGACCTCGTCGCGCAGGGCGTCGGCATCAACAACGGCCTGGAAAACTATTACAACGAATCGCACAGCGGCTGGCGGACTTCGGAAGTCCGTGAGATCTTCGACATCACTTACTACAACGATGACGGAGCTCTCGCGAAAGCCCTTTCGGATGCCATGGCCAACGGCAAGGCGATCTCCGGACCGGTCGAACTGCGTCCCCGTGTCATCGAAGAGATCAAGAAGTCTGACCTCGTCACCCTGGACCTCGGTTCCAATGACGTCCAGCTTCCGATCATCATCGCTCTGTACTCGGTCATGAATCCGACCGCAAGTGCGGACTACAAAGCCTGGGCTATCGAAAAACTGCTTCAGCAGTATGGCGACTCCAACGAGCTCATCAAAGCTCTCGCCGACGCGGTCGTCGCGGCACACGGTGTCGAGTTTGCGCTGGAGACCATCGCCAAAGCGACCCTGACCGGCCTCAACAAGTTCCGTGAGAACTATCCGGTCATCATCAACGCGATCCGCGACCTCAACCCGACGGCGGATATCTATGTCATCGGTCTGTACAACCCCCTGTCCGATACGCTTCTCTCTTCCGATTTCCCGATCCCGGTCGGCAAGGTCCTCGATCCGATGATCCTCAGCATGAACCTCTACCTGAGCACGCTGTGCCCGGCACGCTCTCAGTACACCTATGTCGACGCGTTCAACACGGCAGTCCTCGGCAAGATCAACGCCAGCGAACTGTTCACGAGCGGCGGTCTCTCTGCAGAAGGCATGGGCGAGTACACGCTCTATGTCCATCCGAGTGAAGAGGGTCACAAGTATATCGCGAGACAGGTCCTGAACGCGATTCCCGACGCGGACCCGCAGGAAACTCCGGCGGAAGAGCCCGCATCGCAGAGCAAGTTCACCGGCCTTGCCAATGAGGCAGACAAAGACGGCAACTGGTGGTACTACACCGACGGCAAGATCGACAAGACCCACACCGGCGTCGACCAGAACAAGAACGGCTGGTGGAGAGTCGAGAACGGCAAAGTCAACTTCAAGGCCCAGAGCATCTACCAGAACGAACACGGCTGGTGGAAGACCACCGACAGTAAAGTCACGTTCAAAGAATTCGGCGTCTTCCAGAACGTCCACGGATGGTGGCGTGTCGTCGACTCGAAGGTCGACTTCAGCTTCACCGGTATCCAGTCGAACCAGTACGGCACCTGGTACCTGAAGGACGGCAAGGTCGACTTCAACAAGAACGGCAAAGTGAAGATCGACGGCGTCACCTACACCATCAAGAACGGCAAAGTCGTTGCCTGACTTTTCTGACAAACCGAAGCGCCCCGACAAAACGTCGGGGCGTTTTTTGGAAACTTGCGTCAGATTGTACGGTGCCCTTTTTGGCGATGTACCCCTATAATGCAGATGTACGGAAGGGGCGGCAGGCCCCAAATAAGAAATACGTAACATCATTTAGGAGGAACCTCACCATGTTAACACTCGATTCCAAAGTCAAAGCCCTCAAGAAGAGCCCGGAAGCGACCGCCATCATCGTCAAGTACAGCCCCGGATTCGCGACCGATCCTCAGATGAAACTCGTTCAGGGTCTCACCATGAGAAAGCTCCTTTCCTTCCCGCAGGCCGGCATGTCTGAAGAAGAGATCGCCGCTCTCGAGAAAGAGCTCCTCGACGCTCAGATCGAAGGCTGAGTCCAGCACACATAAAAGACCTCAGGCATCTGCCTGAGGTCTTTTCTTTTTTTGTCAGCCGAAGTAACGTTCCCGGATCTCGAGGGCTTTCAGGATGATCCGCAGCCGAAGCTGCACGTCCGGGTCCTTGAGGTCGTCCCACAGTTCCTTCTTGATGCGGGACAGCCGCTCGAGCAGCGTGGAACGGTGGATGTACAGCGCGTCCGCCGTGGCGGTGACATTCATATTATTGTTTAGATAAGTACGAAGCGTCTCGATGTAGCTCGTCTGGGACTGGGCGTCGTGTTCGAAGAGCCGCTTGAGACCGTCCGAGAAATACATCTCGAGGGGCTGGTCGCCGGGTGCGTTGATGATGAGTTCTTCGAGCGCGTACTCCTCAAAGAAGTAGAAGGTCTCATCCGGGTCGAAGATGCTCCCGTTCTCGAGGGCGATGCACCCCTGCGTGTAGTGCCAGCGGGCCGAGAAGAGGTCGGAGAATGGTGAACTGATGCCGACCTTCAGAGTGGTGGTGTCGAACTGCTCCTCCAGGAGCCGGACGAACTGGCGCCGCGCTTCCGCGCTGTTGTCGAGCCGGTCCGCGCTGGTGAACAGGATGACGGCCGCCTCGTAAGAGAACGCGATGCTTCCGGGGAATATGTCTTCGAGTGTCTCGCAGACGTAGGAGGCAGGAACTTTGCTGAGCCGTTCGGTGGGCTGGAGGACGATGCATCGCCACAGCTCGGGCAGGTCCATGTTCTCGAGACGCCGCCGGTCTTCGAGGTCGACGGGCATGTCGTCCATGAGGCTCTGGAACGTCTTGCGCAGGACACTGTGCCCGGAACTCATATACTGTGAATGCTGCTTCATGGCGAGCATCAGGTAGTGGGCGAAGAGACGGATGAGCGGCTCGTCGCCCGGGCGGTACGGCCGGTTGCGGTACTCGAGCGTCAGGCTCCCCGCGTATTCGTCGGAGTCGAAGAGGTTGTAGCTCAGGACGGACTGGCCGTAGATGTCGATCTTGATGGGGTCTGTCTCGTCGAGTTTCATGTCGGTGGCGCTCAGGAACTGGTTCAGCGCGGAGAGGCTCAGTTTGTCGGGACCGTTTTCGTCGAAGGCGACGTACTGCTGGTCATCGCCGTATCCTGCCCGTGTCACGAAGCGGAACTCCGAGTCCAGCACCATGATGGGGTTGCGGAACAGCTTCGACGTGGCTTCCGTCATCTCGGCGAGGTCCGCCGTCGTCTCGACGACCTGGTGCAGGCCTTCATACCAGCGGTTGTACCGGTCGAAGATGTCGGTGACCAGGTTCATGATGGCGAACGGGTCCGTCTTCTGCTTCAGACGGATGAGGCAGCACCGGTCAAGGTAGTGCTGGACCACGGGCGCGTTGCCGGAACAGAGGATGACGGCGCCCTTCTCGAGCTTCAGGTGCCGCGGGAACTGGTCTCCCGGCAGGATGTAGAGGTGGTCTGCCTGCATGGGCTCGGCAGAGTCCAGGAAGAACTCCGGACGGCGCAGGCTGAGGCCGGGGGCATGATAGCCCGTCAGCTCTGCCGGTATGGTCTCATTGATGTTTTCATACAGAATGTCTGCATTGAGTCTCATGAACAACCTCTCCTTCTGTAATCTATTTTATCAGAGAGAGCGGAGTGATGCCATAAACAGTCTTTCCAAAGTTTTTCCGGACACCCGTACAAATTGTTGGGGCGCACATCGCGAAAACCGTCCTCTTTATCGGATGGGCGATTTACGGACCGTGTTTTATAGTGGTGGCGGTACAAAACGTGACCCAACGACAAAAGGGAGGAAACCAATATGGCATTAAAACCTGT